>JBMOGG010000071.1:0-13882 GCA_049318505.1 Sphingomonas sp.
CGTATTTGTGGTCGGTGGCGAGGCGGCGACGTTATTAACAGCGTCGGCTTTGCCGAACTCGCTGCCGAATTGGCTAATGGTCCTGCTGCCCGCGCAATGGGCCAGCATTGCGATCCAGACGGCGCTTACGGGTACGGGCACGCGCGCGGCGAGTTCGGCCTTGTTCGCCCTTGCCGGCACCGCGGGTGTCACCCTGCTCGTGGCCCGGCTGTGGCCGCGCCGTTGGCCTTATGCGTTAATGTTTTCGGCTTGGCTCGGCCTATCCGCGCTCGTCTGGCACCGGCCTGGCCCACCGATGCCGCACGCCGATCTCGCGACCGCTGTCGAACCAACGCAGCGCCCTCGGCAATAAGTCAGGCTGGTGAAGAGTAAGGCTGACGAAAAATTCCGGTCGATTCGTCGAGAACTTCCAGCTCGCCACGTTCGATCCCGAAAATCGCCCCGTGGAGCTTCAGTCGTCCGTCGGCTTCGCGCTCGGCGATGTAGGGAAAGCTGCGCAAGTTCGCGAGGCTGATCTTGATGGCCTCTTGCTCCAGGGCAGACTGCGGATCGGCCGGGCGATCGATGAGCACGCGGCTACGCGCCGCGCCGATGATGGTCATCCAGGCGTCGACGAAGCCGGCCCCGCCGGGGATTTGTGCACCCGAAAGCGCGGCCTTGATCCCCCCACAGCGCGCATGGCCCAGGACGACGATGTGGCGGACTTCCAGCCCCAGCACGCCGAATTCAATAGCCGCGCTGGCGCCATGCAGGCCACCCGCCGAATCATAAGGTGGCACCAGATTGGCGACGTTGCGCAACGCGAACATCTGCCCCGGCACGGTGTCGAAAACGGTAGCCGGGTCGACGCGGCTGTCGCAGCAACTAACCACCATCACGGGCGGAGCCTGGCCCTCGATCAGTGAGTCGAACCGGTGCTTCTGCTCCCGATAGGCACCGGTGCGGAAACGGCGATAGCCGTCGAGGAGCGCATGGAATTCGGGCATGGGCGTTCGGCTAAGCCACGGCGGCGCAGATGACAAGCGGCGCGGGCATCGCTATCTGGACTCCATGAGTGAAGCCGATCCTGCCGTCATCCCCCAGCGCCCCCGCAAACCCGACTGGATTCGCGTGAAGGCGCCAATGGGTGTGGCTTTTGCCGAAACCAAGGCGCTGATGCGTCGCCTGAACCTTGCCACGGTGTGCGAAGAGGCAGCGTGCCCGAACATCGGTGAATGCTGGACCAAGAAGCATGCGACGGTGATGATTCTGGGCGACACGTGCACGCGCGCCTGTGCCTTTTGCAATGTGAAGACCGGCATGCCGCGTGCCGTCGACGCGATGGAGCCGCAACACACGGCAGATGCGGCGGCTGAGTTGGGGCTCGAGCATATCGTCGTGACCTCGGTCGATCGCGACGACCTGCCCGACGGCGGAGCGTCGCAATTCGTAAAGGTGATCGAGGCGTTGCGACGGACCACGCCCAGCACCACGATCGAAATCCTGACCCCCGATTTCAGGAACAAGTCGCAAGCTGCCGTGGAGTCGATCGTTGCGGCACGGCCGGATGTCTACAACCACAATCTCGAGACGATCCCGCGGCTTTACCCGACGATCCGTCCCGGCGCGCGCTACTACGCCTCGCTGCGCTTGCTCGAAAGCGTCAAGCGTCACGACCCGACGATCTTCACCAAATCGGGCATGATGATGGGCCTCGGCGAGCAGCGCCTGGAGGTTCATCAGGTGATGGACGACATGCGGTCGGCCGACGTCGATTTCCTGACGCTCGGCCAGTATCTCCAGCCGACGCCGCGTCATGCCAAGGTCGAGGAATTCGTGACGCCGGGGACGTTCAACGCCTATGCAGCGATTGCGCGCGCCAAAGGCTTTCTGCTCGTCGCCTCGAGCCCGCTGACGCGATCGAGCTATCATGCTGGTGACGATTTCGCGAAGCTCAAGGCGGCCCGAAACTCAAAGCCTGAGCCAAAGCTCGGCTGATGCCTCGGCACCATGAACGCCGCAGTCTGCCGTATGGCGTGGAGGCTATGTATGATCTCGTCGCCGACGTCGGGCGCTATGCCGAGTTCCTGCCTTGGGTCTCGGCAGTCCGTATCCGGTCGGACAGTGATACCGAAATGGTCGCGGACCTGCTCGTTGGCTTCAAATCATTGCGCGAAAAATTCACGTCACGCGTCGTGAAGGCGCGTCCGCGAACGATTCATGTCGATTATCTCGACGGACCTCTCAAGCACCTGCGCAACGAATGGGTGTTTGAACCAACGCCGACCGGCTGTACCGTCGATTTTACGGTCGATTTCGCATTCAAGAACCGCATCTTCGAAACAATTGCCGGGCAATTTTTCGATCAGGCGCTCCGCAAGATGATCGGCGCGTTCGAAACGCGCGCGCACGCCCTTTACGCAGGCGCTTCCGGCACGAGTAACGCCAACGCACAAAGCGCTGCCTGAAGCCGCACGCCGCCGCGCCCATTGTCAGGAAAATGACGCTTTTGGGCGTCGATGTCGTCGGGGCTGCTGCCCTTGATTGCTTTGGCAAAGACGACAGTGCCCACGGGCTTCTTTTCGGTTCCCCCATGCGGGCCGGCGACGCCCGTGATCGCGACGGCGACGTCCGCGCCGCTGCGCTCCATCATGCCCCGCGCCATGGCCCAGGCCGTCGCGACAGACACCGAACCAAAGGTTTCGATGATGTCGCTGCCGACGCCCAGCAGCGAGACTTTCGCTTCATTGGCGTACGAAACGATGCTGGCGATCAGGACATCGGAGGAGCCCGGTATTTCGGTGAGCGCCGCGCCCACGAGGCCGCCCGTGCAGCTTTCCGCCACGGCGACCGTGCGGCCCGCCGCACGGTTCGCGTCGATCACGCGCCGCGCGGCCTCGACGAGCACGTCGGGCAAAAGAGAGTCGCGGTGCTCGGCGGAACCGAGGTCGCTCGTTTCGTTCACATATCCTCCGGAATCCGAACCGTCGCGATGGCCTGCGCAGCGATCCCTTCGCCACGCCCTGTAAAACCCAACCGCTCGGTCGTCGTTGCCTTCACGCTAATCCTGCTTGGCGCAAGGTGCAAGATTTCTGCGATGCGATGACGCATGGCGTCCCGATGCGGGCCAATTTTCGGCGCTTCGCAGATGATCGTCAGGTCGATGAAGTCGATGATCCCGCCCTTTGCGGTAACGAGCTCTGCTGCATGAGCGAGGAACCGGTCCGACGAGGCCCCCCGCCACTGCATGTCGCTCGGGGGGAAATGGCTGCCGATGTCGCCTGCCCCGATCGTGCCCAGAACGGCGTCGGTGATCGCATGAAGGGCGACATCGGCATCGGAATGGCCCGAAAGACCGTGGGTATGCGCGATCTTCATGCCCCCCAGCCAAAGGTCCTCACCCTCGGCGAGCCGGTGGACATCGTAACCTGACGCGCTGCGCGAAATCATCCGCGCCGCAAGCAGCGTCTCGGCGCGGTTGAAATCCTCGGGGTGCGTAATCTTGTCGAGCATGATGTCTCCAGGAACAGTCGCCACGTTGAAGCCGGCTGCGCGCAGAACCTGCGCCTCATCGGTCGCGGCCTCGCCATTCCAGCGCTCAAGTGAGGTCACAAGCGCGTCCATCCTGAACGCTTGCGGCGTCTGGATACGCAAAAGCTTTGCGCGGTCGACCGTCTCGCCCATCATCGTATCACCGCGCGCAAGGCTGTCGGCAACGGGCAGCACCGGTACAGCGCCTGCATGTGTGTCGAGCGCCGTTATCAGCGCGTGTAGGACTGATCGAGGCAGGAGAGGGCGGGCGGCATCATGCACCAGTACCTTGGCAGCACCGCCCGCCGCGCCAATCGCTGCGAGCCCGTTGCGCACCGAGTCCTGCCGTGTGGCGCCACCGGTCGCGATACCTGCAATTTGTCGGCCTCCAAGTGCTGCCGCAAGCGCATCCTGCTGCCCTTCGCCGACCACGACGAATACCGGCAAATTGTCGAACGCAGCAACGGCGCGAGCGATGACCGGCGCACCGCCCAGCAGGGCGAACTGTTTGGGCACATCGCCACCGGCACGTTCTCCGCGTCCGGCAGCAACAATAAGGGCGACAATGTTATGCACGCCGCCCGCTTAGCCGCGCTTGCCGCGCTGCGCCATAACCGCTACGGGACTGCCTGAATTTTAGGCAAACCCGTGACCCTCATCCAACCCATCAACATCGGCCCGATCCGTATTGAGACGCCAGTGATCCTCGCGCCCATGACGGGCGTCACCGATATGCCGTTTCGCCGCATCGTACGGCGCTACGGCTCGGGCCTCAACGTCACCGAGATGATCGCCAGCCAGGCGATGATCCGCGAAACGCGCCAGTCGCTGCAAAAGGCCGCCTGGCACGCGACCGAAGAACCTGTCTCGATGCAACTCGCGGGCTGCACGCCGCACGAAATGGCAGAAGCGGCCAAGCTCAATGCTGACCGCGGTGCCGCGATCATCGATATCAATATGGGCTGCCCGGTAAAGAAGGTCGTGAACGGCGATGCAGGGTCGGCGCTGATGCGCGACTTGCCGCTGGCAGCCTCGCTGATCGAGGCAACGGTGAAGGCCGTGGATGTGCCGGTTACCGTCAAGATGCGAATGGGCTGGGATCACACGCGGCTCAACGCGCCTGAACTCGCGCATATCGCCGAAGATCTTGGTGCGCAGCTCATCACTGTCCATGGTCGCACCCGCAACCAGATGTACCGCGACAGTGCCGACTGGGCGTTCGTGCGCAAGGTGAAGGACGCGGTCCGCATTCCAGTCATTGTCAACGGCGACATCTGCTCTCCCGAGGGTGCGGTGACCGCGCTGGACCAGTCTGGTGCGGACGGTGTGATGATTGGCCGCGGGGCGTACGGGCGGCCTTGGCTACTCGGACAGACCATGGCCTTCCTCACCGACGGGCGACGTCTTGCCGATCCGGGAATTGAGGAACAATATCACCTGATTACAGAGCATTACCGGATGATTCTTGATCATTACGGTGAAGTGACTGGCGTCAACATGGCACGCAAACATATCGGCTGGTACACCAAGGGGCTTCATGGATCAGCCGAGTTCCGCAACCATGTTAACCAGATCCCGGATTCGAAGACGGTCCTGTCGATGCTCGACCAATTCTACGCGCCGTGGCGCTCGCGCGCAGCCGCCTGACCGACGCACACGCCCCCGTGGCGGAGGCGCTGCTGGCAGCGCTGCCGACGGCGTTGATCGTGCTCGATGGGGAAGGGTGCATCGCCAGTGTCAATGCCGCGGCGGAGATACTGCTCAACGCCAGCGCCGCACATCTGGTGCACAAGCCATTCGGTATTGTCCTGCGCATCCCGACGTCCTGCCATGACGGGTTACGCCAGGAAGCGGTGTTTGCGGCCTATGACTGCCAGCTCGAAACGGCGCGTGGTATTCGGTTTCGCGCTCATTTCCAGGCAACGCCGCTGGCGGATCACACTGGCTGGCGACTGGTCACGTTGCAAAGTGCGACGGCCGCACAAGCGATGGGCCAGCAGTTCGACCGGCGCGATCGTGGCCGCTCGGCAATCGGTGCGGCGGCCATGCTCGCGCATGAGATCAAAAACCCCCTATCGGGAATCCGGGGGGCGGCTCAGCTCCTCGACGCACATGTCGGGGCGGGGAGCGACCTGACCCAGCTGATCCGGGACGAGGTCGACCGCGTCACGGCGTTGATCGACCGGATGGAGGCGTTTACCGACAGCCGCCCGGTCGAACGCACGGCGCAAAATCTCTACGCCATTCTTGAACACGCCCGCGCCGTTTCGGTGGCGGGTTTTGGCGACAGGATCGATATTTGCGACGCCTATGATCCGTCGCTTCCCCAGGTTTATGTCCATAGGGATTCGCTGGTGCAGGTGCTGCTCAATCTGATCAAGAACGCCGCCGAGGCCGTGCCCGCAGGCAAGCGCGGCACGGTAACGCTCACCACGCGCTACCGCCACGGCGTCTCCATCGCGGCCAACGGCGAAAGACGGGCGCTCCCGATCGAAGTGGGCGTTGCCGACGATGGGCCAGGACCGCCTGACGAAATCGTCGAGCACCTGTTCGAACCCTTTGTTTCATCCAAATCATCGGGCCGCGGACTCGGCCTTGCGCTCGTCGACAAACTGGTTCGCGACAATGGCGGCATCGTCCAGTTCGCCCGCGAGGAAGGGCCACCAAGGTCGGTCTTCCGCATCCTGCTGCCGCGGGCCGAGTCGAAATGAGGGGTGCGCGCATCCTTGTCGTTGACGACGACGCCGCAATCCGGACCGTTGTCGGCGAGGCATTGCGCCGCGAGGGGTACAATGTGCATGCCGTGGGCAGCCTCGCGGCTCAGGCACAGGCACTTGAAAGATATGTGCCCGACTTGCTGATTACCGACGTCATGCTTCCGGATGGAAATGGGCTGGATGTCGTTCCCGAAATCTTGGCGAAGCGGCCGGAACTGCCGGTCATCGTCTTGTCGGCGCAGAATACGCTGACCACCGCGGTCCGCGCGACCGAGCAGGGTGCGTTCGACTATTTGCCCAAGCCCTTCGACCTAGATGCCTTGTGCCAGGCCGTGCGTAGCGGTTTGGCCCGCGCCGGCAGCGGGGAAGGGGAGCTGGTCGAATCGGACGCCGCACTCCCACTCATTGGCCGCTCGGCGCCGATGCAGGACGTGTATCGCATGATCGCACGCGTCGTCGGGAACGACCTCAGTGTGCTGGTGCTGGGGGAATCAGGCACAGGCAAGGAACTCGTTGCGCGGGCAATCCACGACATGGGGGGGCGTCGCAAGAAGCCGTTTGTCCCTGTAAACATGGCGGCGATCCCGCGCGAACTTATCGAAGCTGAGCTGTTCGGACATGAGCGCGGGGCCTTTACCGGGGCGAATGCACGGGCCACGGGGCGTTTCGAAGAAGCAAACGGGGGCACGCTGTTCCTCGACGAAATCGGTGACATGCCGATGGAAGCACAGACGCGGCTGTTGCGCGTGCTGCAGTCGAACGCCTTTACCACGGTCGGCGGACGCACGGTCAGCGTCGACGTCCGTATTGTTGCCGCCACGCACCAGAACCTGCCCGCGCTCATCGAAGCAGGTCAATTCCGCGAGGATTTATACTATCGCCTTAACGTCGTTCCTGTTCCCTTGCCCCCCCTGCGCGAGCGCGGCGACGATATCCTGTTGCTTGCCAATTCATTTCTCGAGCGTGCCGCGGCGGATGGCCTGCCGCGCCGCCGCCTGTCGGGCGATGCTGAGGCGCGTCTGCGTGCGCATAGCTGGCCCGGCAATGTTCGCGAACTCGACAATCTGATGCGCCGTCTCGCTGCCATCAGCCGCGATCCGATTATACCTGCAGCGCTTATTGATGCCCAACTCGGAACGACCATCGTTGACCGCACGACAGAGACGCTCTCGGATGCACTCGAGACACATCTCGCACGGTATTTCGTCGGGCATGGCGATGCGCTTCCTCCACCCGGCCTTTACGAACGCGTTTTGGCGGATGTGGAACGCCCCTTGCTTCGTGCCACCTTGGCGGCAGTGCGTGGCAATCAGCTGCGAGCAGCGGAATTGCTCGGCATCAATCGTAACACGTTGCGCAAGAAGCTGACCTCACTTGGCATTGATCCGAGCCATCGCGACTGAGTGCAAAATCACCGGCTCGTTTGGGGCCTGTGCTTGGAATGTCACGCAATTGTTGTATTAGGGCAACAATGACGGCGTCACCCCTTCGCCAGCTGCGCATCAGGAGCGCCCTTTTGCTGCGTCGGCGTCGCTGGGTGCCGTTCGTGGAAATCGGCACGTTTTCGATATCGATTGCGATGGCGGGAGCGACCTGGGCCATCTTGACGGGGGGTGCTGACAGCCAGCGGCTCCTGACACCCCCTTTGGCTGCGGCGCTTCTCCTCGGCAATCTCGTGCCCGCCATTGCGCTTCTGGTTCTCATCGGGCGCCGAATCGCGCGGGGAAGGGCGGCACGCTCGATTGTCGGCGGCAACGGGCGGCTTCATGTGCGCCTGGTCGCCATTTTCTCCCTTCTGGCAAGCGTGCCCACTTTGCTTGTGGTGGTCTTCGCCTCGCTGCTCTTTCAGGCGGGAGTCCAATTCTGGTTTTCGGACCGAGCCAAGGCGACACTGGAGGGTGCAGCCTCGGTCGCGCAGGACAGCTTCGCGCGCGAACAGGACCGCATCACGATCAACACCGAAACCATGGCCGGCGATCTCTCCCGCGATCTGCGCGCCCTGCCAATCGACAGCCGTGAATTCCTCGGCAATTTCGGGGGGCAGCTTTACCAGCGTGAAATGTCCGAAGGGATGGTGTTCCACGCCACACCCGGTCAAGAGATCCAGACGCTTGTTCTGCTAGATCCTCGCTCGCGCGATCCGAACAAGTTCATCACGCCCGCCATGATTGATGCCCTGCGCAAGGGCAAAACCACTGTTACCGTGCCCAGCGTAAATGGCATTGGCGCATTGGCAAAACTGTCGGTGGGGACGGACAATTATCTCTATGCCGCGCGATTCGATCCGGTGTTCGGGGAACATATCCAGCGCGCGCGTGCCGTGCTGTCCGACTATCGCGACCTGGCAGCGCGCTCGCGCTCGTTGCAGCTGCGTTTCAATGCGGCACTGCTCATCATTTCGCTGCTGATCGTTGGGGCCGCCGTCTGGATTGCACTCGGGGTTGCAGACAGGCTCGTCCAACCTGTCGGACAGCTTGTCGATGCTGCCAGGCGCGTGACCGGCGGTGATTTGTCGGCGCGGGTTGTCGGTCCGCATACGCGTGACGAAGTCGGCACGCTGGCTACGGCATTCAACCGCATGACCGGGCGCCTGCAAGAACAGACCGGCGACTTGATCGCGGCCAACAACCAGATCGAACGCCGACGTGCACTCATCGAAGCGGTTCTCTCAGGCGTGAGTGCAGGGGTAGTATCCGTCGATACCGCCGGGGAAGTGCGCCTGACCAACGCGTCGGCTGCTCAACTTTTGGCCTCGGCCGACGGCCCGCTGGTTGGCCGCCCCCTTGCCGAAATTTCGCCCGAACTCGCCAATCTGATCGCGACAGGCAGACGCGAAGCCGTGATCGAACTGGCGGGGGAAGGCGAGACTCGCACGCTGGCCGTGAAGGTCGCGCGCGACGACAGTGGCCATGTGCTGACCTTCGACGACATGACCCAGCAGCTGAGCGATCAGCGCCGTGCGGCATGGTCGGACATCGCACGCCGCATCGCCCATGAAATCAAGAACCCCCTGACGCCGATTCAGCTTGCGGCAGAGCGGCTCAAGCGACGCTATGGCGCAGAAATCACGAGCGATCCGGGCACCTTTACCAAGCTGACGGATACGATCGTGCGCCAAGTGGGCGACCTGCGCCGGATGGTCGATGAATTCTCGTCGTTCGCGCGCATGCCCAAGCCGTCGTTCCGACCCGAGTCTCTGGTCGATATCGCGCGCCAGACCTTGTTCCTCCACGAAATCGCACATCCGTCGATCAAGTTCCGGATGATGGCGCCGGACATCCACTCCGATTTTGTTTGTGACCGCCGACAACTGGGGCAGGCGCTGACCAACATCGTAAAGAACGCGGTCGAGGCGATCGAAGCTGTTGCGGGGACCGACGGCGGTGAAATCATTCTCGCCATTGTCACCACGCCTGGCACGGTCCAGCTTTCGGTAAGCGACACCGGCATCGGCCTGCCTGCTGACAGGGAGCGACTTGTTGAGCCCTATGTTACGACGCGCGCGCGCGGCACTGGCCTTGGCCTCGCCATTGTGAAGAAGATCGTCGAGGAGCACTTTGCCACGATGAGATTTACCGATCGCGAAGGGGGCGGGTCGGTCGTGACAATAGATTTCGATAGTGCGGCGCTGGCTGCCATGGAATCCGAACAAACGGAGGCTGCAGCCTGATGGCGCTTGATATTCTGATTGTTGACGATGAGCGCGACATCCGTGAGCTGGTCGCGGGGGTGCTGGAGGACGAAGGCTATACCACGCGTGTCGCCGCCGACAGTGATGCTGCGCTGGCCGCGCTCGCCGAGCGCCGGCCTTCGCTGGTATTGCTCGATGTCTGGCTGCAGGGCTCCCGGCTGGACGGGCTCGAATTGCTTGACATACTCAAGGAGCGCGACCCAACGCTCCCGGTCCTCGTCTTCTCCGGCCATGGCAACATCGATACAGCGGTGCATGCCATTCGACGCGGTGCTATCGATTTCATCGAAAAGCCATTCGAGGCGGAGCGCCTGACCCTGCTGGTTGGGCGCGCGACCGAAACCGAACGCCTGCGCCGCGAGAACGCCACGTTGAAGGCGCGGGTTGGCACTGACGACGAGCTCAACGGCACGTCGAACGCCATCAACGCCGTGCGTGCCACGCTAAAACGCGTCGCGCCCACCGGGAGCCGCGTCCTCATCACCGGGCCCGCCGGTGTAGGCAAGGAAATCGCGGCAAGAATGCTTCACAACTGGAGTCCTCGCGCCAGAGCGCCGTTCGTCACTGTCAGCGCGGCCCGAATGGACCCTGACCGTGCCGAAGACGAATTGTTCGGGAGCGAGGACGGCGACCGCGTGCGTCCCGGCCTGCTCGAACAGGCTCATGGCGGAACGCTGTTTCTTGACGAGATTGCCGACATGCCGGTTCCGACCCAGGCGAAAATCCTGCGCGTGTTGACAGACCAGAGCTTCACAAGGGTGGGAGGACAGCGCGTGGTTCGCGTCGATGTCCGCCTCATTTCGGCTACGGCGCGAAACCTGCCCGAGGAAATTGTCGAGGGGCGCTTTCGCGAAGACCTCTATTACCGGCTAAATGTCGTTCCGGTGCACCTGCCGCCACTTTCGGACCGTCGCGAGGATATTCCCCTCCTTGCCGAACATTTCATTGCCCGATTCGCGAGCGAGCGCCGCGCGCGCACGCCGGCGTTTTCTCCAGAGGCCATGGCAACATTGCAATCTTTCGACTGGCCCGGCAACGTCCGCCAGCTCCGCAATATTATCGAGCGCACCATCATTCTCGCTCCCGACGCGCGGCTCGATTTGATCGAGATTGATCTTTTGCCTTCGGAAGTCACTGCTGCACCGCCCAGCGCCAATCCTGCGGCGCTTGCCATGGGGGCGCCGCTGCGCCAGGCACGCGAGACGTTCGAGCGCGAATATCTTCGCGCCCAGATCCGTCGATTCTCGGGCAACATTTCGCGAACTGCGGCGTTCATCGGCATGGAGCGGTCGGCGCTTCATCGCAAGTTGAAGATTCTCGGTATCGCAGAAGATCGTGAGGAGACCGATGAGTAACGGCTTGCGATGCGGCCCTGCCACGCTATCCTAGCGGGGCACAGCCGTGCCAAGAGCAACTGCACATCTATGTGTGCCAAAAACACAAAGGTGATACACCATGGCCGAAAAGCCCAACAATCTTCAGGATTTATTCCTTAATTCGGTCCGAAAGGCCAAGACCCCGGTAACGATGTTCCTCGTAAAGGGCGTCAAGCTGCAGGGCATCATAACCTGGTTCGACAATTTTTCAGTATTGCTGCGGCGGGACGGCCAGTCTCAGCTGATTTACAAGCACGCGATCTCGACAGTGATGCCCTCGAACCCCCTTGATTTGGTGCCCGTCGCGGCCGCCTTTGCCGAGGACAACAGTAAGCCCAAGCAGCTTCAGGACATTTTTCTGACCGCGGTTCGTCGTCAGAATAACCCGGTGACAATGTTCCTCGTCAACGGAGTCATGCTGCAAGGTGAAATTGCGGCCTATGACCTGTTCTGCATGCTGCTTCAGCGGGATGGCATGGTTCAGCTTGTCTACAAGCACGCCGTCTCGACTGTTCAGCCTACGCATCCGCTGAACCTGGCCGAAGAAACTCCGGACGACGTCGAGCAATAACTTGGCAGAATTTCAGCTTCAGCGCGAAGAAGGTGTTTCGCGCGGCGCTCGGGCGCTTGTGGTTTACCCCGACCGACAAGCTGCAGGTGCCACGCGCGACGCTGACGCGCGCCTCGACGAGGCTGCGGGGTTAGCGGCGGCGATTGGCATTGATGTGGTGGACCGCGTCTCGATCAAAGTACGCGATCCGCGGCCTTCTACATTGTTCGGCAGTGGGCAGGTAGAAAGCATTGCGACAAGGGCGCGCGCGGTCGATGCCGAACTGACGATCGTCGATGGCGCACTGACGCCTGTCCAGCAACGCAATCTCGAGACGGAAACCAAGACGAAGGTCATCGACCGTACTGGCCTGATCCTGGAAATCTTTGGAGAGCGTGCGGCGAGCGCGGAAGGGCGGTTGCAAGTTGAATTGGCCCATCTCGATTATCAGGCGGGGCGGCTCGTGCGCAGCTGGACCCATCTCGAGCGCCAGCGCGGCGGCTTCGGCTTTCTTGGCGGCCCTGGCGAAACCCAGATCGAAGCCGACCGTCGCCTGATTCGCGACCGCATGGCCAAACTCAAGAAGGAACTGGACCAGGTCGTCCGCACGCGCGGGTTGCATCGGAACCGTCGGCAACGCGCGCCATGGCCGGTCGTCGCGCTTGTGGGGTATACAAATGCGGGCAAATCGACCCTGTTCAACCGCATGACCGGGGCACGGGTCATGGCGGAAGATCTGTTGTTCGCAACGCTTGATCCGACAATGCGCGATGTCGCGCTGCCCGGTATCAGCAAGGCAATTCTCAGCGATACAGTGGGGTTCGTTTCCGATCTGCCGACCCAGCTCGTCGCGGCTTTTCGCGCGACGCTCGAGGAGGTCACGTCAGCCGACCTGATCGTGCACGTCCGCGACATTGCCCATTCCGACAGTGAAGCCCAGGCCATGGACGTTTTGCAGGTCCTGACCGATCTCGGGGTCATCGGCAGTGCTAGCGCGACGCCCATGCTCGAGGCGTGGAACAAGGTAGACCTGCTCGATGAGGAGGCGCGCGAGACTGTCGCCAACGAAGCCGCGCGCCGCGCCGATGTCGTCATGATATCGGCCGTCAGCGGCGAAGGAATACAAGTCCTGTCCGACCGCGCAGCTGCAATCCTGACGAGCGCACGAAAGCCGCATGACGTGCGCATCGCTGCCAACGACGGCGCCGCACTCGCCTGGCTACACGCGCATGGCAATGTCGAACGGGAAAGTGGGGAAGGGGACATGCGGACGATCACGGTCCGCCTGACCAGCGAAGATCTGGCCCGCTTCGAGGCGCGTTAGGCCCGAGGCTTTAGAGTTCGCGCTTTTTCACTTCACGCCACAGCCGCTCTTTTGCACCAAGCGACAGTTTAGCGAATCCAGGCTCTGTCTCGATCGACCTGAACCGCCCCTCGAATTTGGCATTGGCGCCGCGAAGCGCCACTTCGGGATCGACACCGAGATGGCGCGCGTAGTTGACGACGGCAAACAACAAGTCGCCGACTTCGTCGATGCGCTGCGCTTCGGTCGATGTCGCTTCTATTTCAAGCAGTTCCTCGTCGATCTTCGCACGTGGCCCCGTCGCATCGGGCCAGTCGAACCCGGTGCGTGCTGCTCGCTTCTGAAGCTTTTCGGCACGCATCAGGGCAGGAAGGGCAAGAGCTACGCCGTCCAGCGCGCTTGCTCCCGCGGCGCGTTCTGTGGCCTTCATCCCTTCCCAATCGGGGCGGACTTCGGCGTCCCCGAACAGATGGGGATGACGGCGTTCCATCTTATCGGAAATCGCCGTCGCCACATCGCCAAAAGCAAAGTCGCCGCGCTGCTCGGCAATGCGGGTGTGCAGCACGACCTGGAAGAGCAGGTCGCCAAGCTCATCCTTCAACGCCACCATGTCGTCGCGCGCGATAGCATCGGCGACCTCATAGGCTTCCTCGATCGTGTACGGCGCAATGGTGGAGAAGGTTTGGGCGCGGTCCCAGTCACAGCCCGTCTCGGGATCGCGCAGCCGTTCAACAA
>JBMOGG010000072.1:0-13756 GCA_049318505.1 Sphingomonas sp.
CTATAAATCCTATCGCGGGATGGGAAGCGTGGGTGCGATGGCGCGCGGTTCGGCCGATCGTTACTTCCAGCAGGACATCAAGGATCAGCTGAAGCTCGTCCCCGAAGGGATCGAGGGACAGGTCGCCTATAAGGGGCCAGCGAAGGACGTGATCCACCAGCTTGTTGGCGGGGTGAAGGCGGCCATGGGTTACACGGGATCCGCGACTATCGCCGACCTGCAAAAGCGCGCGCGTTTCGTGAGGATCACGGGCGCCGGTTTGCGCGAAAGCCATGTCCATGACGTGACGATCACGCGCGAAGCGCCGAATTACCCCACTCGGTGACGCCCTCAGCCAGACTTCAATCCGCGATCGAAATCCTCGACCTCATTCTCGCCGCAGCGCGCGACAATGGGGCAGCGGCCGATACGATCATCGCCAAATGGTTTTCTACGCGGCGCTTTGCCGGATCGAAGGATCGCCGCGCCGTGCGCGACCTGGTCTATCTGGCCATCCGCCAGTTCGGCGAGATGCCGGTCAGCGCGCGCTCGGCCTTTGGCAGACTGGCGGATTACGACCCCGATCTTGCCCCCCTGTTCGACGGATCTCCCTATGGCCCGGCCCCGCTTGCCGATGGCGAAGTGCGCGACCAGCCCGTGCCGATGCCCGCCTGGCTCGCCCGGATGATCCCGGAGATCGAACATGCCGCGTTGCTCGAACGTGCGCCGCTCGACCTGCGCGCAAACCGGCTCAAGACGACGCGCGAGGAACTGCTGGCCGTGTGGCCCGAAGCAACCGCCATCCCGCATACCGATGACGGCTTGCGCTTCAGCGAAAACTTTGCGGTCGAGGGCAGCGAACACTGGCGCGAGGGCCTGGTTGAAGTTCAGGACGCCGGCAGCCAGATGATCGTCACAGCATGCCAGATCGCGCCCGGCATGACGGTCGTCGACCTCTGCGCCGGCGGTGGCGGCAAGACGCTGGCACTTGCCTCCGCGATGCGTGGCGAAGGCCGGCTGATTGCTGCCGATACCGACAAACGCCGGCTGTCGCAGTTGCCGGACCGCGCGACGCGGGCCGGGGCGACGGTCGAAACCCACCTGCTCGACGGCGGGCATGAGGCCCAAAATCTGGCGCCGCTGGCGGGCCAGGCCGATATCGTGCTCGTCGATGCGCCATGTTCGGGCAGCGGCACATTGCGGCGCAATCCCGAAGCGCGCTGGCGGTTGCAACCGGGACGGCTCGACAAGCTCGTGCAGACCCAGCGCCACGTGCTCGATCTCGCTGTGCCGCTCGTCAAGCCGGGTGGCGCCATCGTCTACGCCGTCTGCTCGCTGATCGCGCGCGAAGGGGCGGGGCAGATCGACGCGTTCCTCGCCCGTTATCCGGGCTGGGCCACCGCAGCGCCGTTCGAAAACGGTCGTCCGGCGGGCAAGGGCCGCGTCCTTTCACCCGGCCATGACGGCACCGATGGTTTTTTCGTCGCGCGACTGATTTCGCCATGCTAGCCTAAATGTATAACATGTTGCTGGAGTTCGCCATGCGTTTCACCCCGCCCGCCGTCGGGATTGCCCTCTTACTGGCGACGGTATCGAGCGGGGGCCATGGCCAACGTCCGGATGCGGCAATTGATGCCCGGTCGATGCTGCTGGTCATGCAGGCCAAATCGGACATGGCGTCAGGGCGTCTGGACGTGGCAAACGATGCGCTCGAATCCGCGCTGGCAGTAGACCCGCGCAATCGGGGCGCCTTTGCGCTGATGGCCGAAGTTGCCCAGAAGCAAGGCCTGCCGGGCAAGGCGATCCGCCTTTACCGCGAGTCTTTGCTCATTGAACCGAACGACATTGCAGCCCTGGCCGGACAGGGCGAGGCCATGGTCGCAAAGGGGGCCATGACCAAGGCGAAGGAAAACCTTGCGCGCATCAAGACGCTGTGTGTTGGCGCTTGTCCTGATGGATCGCGCTTGGCTGCCGTGATCGAAAAAGGCCCGCCACCTGTAGTCCAGTCGGCGCAGGCTGCACCCGTCGTGCCAGTCGCTACGCCACGCTGATTGTCCGGGCAGCCTAGCCCAGCGCCCGCGCCACGCTGACGAACTCCGCCACTGACAGTGTTTCCGCGCGGCGGCTTGTGTCGATGCCGACCTGTTCCATCGCCGCCAGAGCTCCAGGCAGGCCTTTGACCGAGGCGCGCAGCATCTTGCGCCGCTGGCCAAAGGCCGCCGCCGTCAAGCGCTCGAGCGTTGCAGCCCGCACGCCTGAGGGCGCTGGCCTGGGCACGAGATGCACGACAGCCGACATCACCTTGGGCGGGGGCGTAAAGGCGGCGCGATTGACGCGCATCGCGATCTTGGCGTCACAGCGCCACTGCGCCAGAATACTGAGGCGCCCATAGGCATCGGTGTCGGGCGCAGCGATGATCCGTTCGGCAACTTCGGCCTGAAACATAAGGGTTAGCGATGCCCAGCGTGGAGGCCAGGCCTCCCCTGACAGCCAGTCGACGAAAAGCGCGGTTCCGACATTGTAAGGCAGGTTCGCCACGATATGACCGCCCTTTGACAACACGTCAGCTAGGGGCAGTGCCAGCGCATCGCCTTCTATCACGCGCAATTGCCCCGGATGGGCGTCACTCAATTCGGCCAACGCAGGTAGGCAGCGGCGGTCTCGTTCGACAGCCGTCACGTGCGCACCGGCATCGATCAGGGCACGCGTCAGCCCGCCGGGGCCGGGGCCGACTTCGAATACGGACATATCCGTCAGATCGCCCGGTACGCGCGCGATACGGTCGAGCAGCTGTGCATCGAGCAGGAAATTTTGGCCCAGCGCCTTTGAAGCGGACAGGCCGTGCCTTGCAATAACCTCGCGAAGCGGCGGGCGTGCCTGGGTCACGCCGCGCGGTTGGCGGCCGCCTGAGCCGCCAGCCTGATCGCGGCGATCATCGCGCCGGGATTGGCGATGTTTTGCCCGGCAATGCCAAAGGCAGTGCCATGGTCGGGCGATGTGCGAATGATCGGCAAGCCGAGCGTGACATTCACACCCTCGTCGAAATGGAGTGCCTTCAGCGGGATCAGCGCCTGATCATGGTACATGCAGATTGCCGCGTCATAGGTCGCGCGCGCGCGCGGGTGAAACAGGCCATCGGCGGCGATCGGCCCCGTGACATCGATGCCTTCGGCACGGAGTTGCTCGACCGCCGGGATGATGATGTCGATCTCTTCGCGGCCGATCATCCCCGATTCGCCGGCATGGGGATTGAGTCCGGCCATCGCGAGGCGCGCTGACATGATGCCGAAATTGCGCTCGAGTCCCCGGGCGGTAGCGCGCGCCTTGGCAACGATCAATTCGATGCTGAGCGCGGAGGCGACATCGGCAAAAGGGATGTGCGTGGTCACCGGCACCACCCTCAGCGTGGGGCCGGCCAGCATCATGACAGCATTTTCAGCCGCGACACCGCAGCGTTCGGCCACGAATTCGGTCTGGCCCGGATAGGCAAAACCAATAGCATAAAGCTGCGCCTTGGATACGGGTGCCGTGACGAGCGCACAGGCGGCCCCCGACTTGGTCAGGCCCGTCGCCAATTCGAGCGACGACAGGGCGCAGCGGGC
The DNA here is from genome assembly GCA_049318505.1 of Sphingomonas sp. Lineage (GTDB taxonomy): Bacteria > Pseudomonadota > Alphaproteobacteria > Sphingomonadales > Sphingomonadaceae > Sphingomonas_O. The sequence continues at coordinate 3,582 of JBMOGG010000072.1, forward strand.
GCCTTCGACATCGGGTTTACCGGCCGTAATCTGGCCACTGTCGGCAATATGGAGCACGGGAAGCGCTTCACCAAAGACGCTGGCGGCTTCTTCAGGGCCCGAGATGCGGGCCACCGGGCCGGCCCAGCCGTGGGCGAGCGACCCGGTGTCCCCGACGGCGAAGAAAGGCGCAAGGTCTGCTGCCTCTCGCTGGCTCCATGCCTTGCCGACGATTTCAGGCCCGATCCCGGCGGGATCCCCCAGCGCGATGGCGATCGCAGACATGGGATCAGCGATAATCGACCACCGCGTCACGCCGCAGGTCGCGCAGATAGCGCTGGGCGCGCTGGTTGACGCGCCCTTCCTCCATCTGGGCACGAAGCTGATCGGGCGAGGGGCCTGAAGCAGTTCGTGCCTCATCACGACCACACAGCACCAGGACACGGATGCCGTCCTCCCTGGAGCCGAACACGGGGGTCGCCTGTCCGACGCTAAGTTTCAGCAGCATTTCTTGCAACGGGGCCGGCAGGTCGCGCACCTTCACGGCGTCATTATCGACGACCTCGGCGCTCTGCGCCTTGGCGACTTCATCTACCTTGCCGCAGCCCCCCATATTCTGCGTTGCCTTGGCGAAGGCTTCGGCGCGTACCGTTGCGTCGGATTCACTCATCGTCGGTGAAAATCTGACCGACATCTGCCGCAAGTTCAACTGGGCATCGCGTGGATCGGCGGTCAGTACCTGGCGGCTGTCGGCGAGATACAAGATCGAAAAACCACCGGGCGTCGCGATCGGCCCGGCGATCTGCCCGACCGAGAGTTCCTGCACGGCCGTGGCCAGGCTGTCGGGCAACTGCGGGGCGCGTACCCAGCCGAGATCGCCGCCGACAACCGCCGTCGACGCTTCGGAGAACTGTCGCGCATAGGCTGGAAATGATCCGCCTTGTTTTACCTGCTCGATGATCTTGCGCGCATTTGCCGACACTTCGTTCTGGTTTTCAGGCGTTGCCGACAAATAGAGTTCGCTGACGCGGTATTCCTTTGTACCCTTCAACGCCTCCAGCCGTTCGATCACGGCCTGAACTTCTTCATCGCTGACGTTGACGAAGGGTTCGACGCGGCGGCGGAGCAGCCGGCTCCAGGCGAGTTCGCCTTCGATCTGGCGCTTGATCGACTTGTCTGACGATCCCTGCTCACGCAAATAGGCGCTCATTGCTTCGGGCGTGCGCTTGAAATTGCGTGAAACGCGTGCGTAGCTCTGGTCGATTTCGTCCTGCGAGATCTTGACGTCGTTCGCCTTGGCTTCCTGAATCTCCAGCGTTTCGTCGATCAGATTGCGCAGGATCTGCAACTTCAGCCGTTCACGCTCATCGTCGGCGATCTTGCCGCCGTTTGCGATTACGATCAGCGCCAGGCGCTGGTCGATGTCGGTCCCTGTGATGATCTCTCCGTTGATGATCGCCGTTGCCTTGCGGACATGGGGATCGTTCTTGCCGAAAAGCGTGATTTCAGCTGGCAGGTTGAGATTGGCGGCGGAAGGAACTTCCATGGAGTCGGGAACCGTCTGGGCGGTAGAGAGGACCGGCGCGCCGAGCGCCACCGCCAGCACGGCCATTGCCGCACCTTGTGCAAATCGTTTCAAGCTTCGCGTTCCAATTCTGTTGCACGACGTCATAGAGCTGCAAGTGACGCAGCCAAGCTGAACGCGATGTTAGCGACCTAGGTTACGGAATGCCAGCCTGAGCAAATATGAGTTGCCGCTCCGCGCATCGCCACTGGTGTCGTAATCGCGCCTCCAGGTGAACCCTATGTCGAGGCAATCGTCGGTATAGGCGATGCCAAGCCTGTGCCGCACGGGCTGGTACCCGGTCGCAATCGATAGCGGATCTTCGGCTTTGTCGGTCAGGTCGACCGTCGCTGACCCGAACAACGATATGAAACGGGTGACCTCCACCCGCCCGCCAACACGAACTTCCTCGCGATCCCGCAAATCCTCGAGCGTAGCAGAGATGTTGCGGTTGAGGCGCAGATAGCCGATCAACGCATAGGTCCGGTTATTGCCGATGGTCGCGTCAAGTTCATTGCGGCGCAGTGCCAGACCGTCCTTGTCGAGGCGGTAGCGGTGCGTCAGGGTAATCACATCACGGTATCGCAGCGTCGTGCGGCCGACGATGTCGGAAAGCCGGTCGTTGAGTCCGGTGCCATCGGGAAACAGCGACGACTTTGCCGTCAGCCGATAGCTTTGGCCGACGGTCGCCGCGACCGAAAAGCGTGGTGCATCGAAGTTCCAGTCGAGGCCATAGGTGACACGCGTGCCATCCTCCCACCGGTCGTATCCCGCGAACCGGTTGAGCGCGAACAGGTTGCTGTCCTCCAGATCGACCGCTCGCGCATCTTCATTGGGAATGACAAGGTTTGCTATCGAAGGGGACGCAACGACCTGAAGACGCGGGGTCAGCCGCTGGGTGCCGCCCCAGATGGCGCCAACCAAGGGCCAGCGGATTTCAGCGGCCAGCGCGCCAATGCCGCGCCCGCGCCAGCCATTATTGCCGCGATACTGTAGAGTTGTGGTGAGGTCGTTTTCCGTGCTGTGGTAGATATCGCCGCGCGCATAGGCGGTCAGGATCAATTCCTGGCCTATGTTGGTCAGGCGGCGAAGGTCCCAGCGCGCTCCGGCAAAGGCACGCTGCGTATCCTGCCCCTGGGTCCGGGCCAGCGCCAGCGAATTGAGCTGCAATTCCACACGCCCGCCAATCAGCGGGTCGTCGAAACGCTGACGATAGTCGATTTCGGGCAACGCGACCGGGATCACTCCCTGTGCCACGCCTGCGCGCAGGGTCTGGACCGCCCATCCCGTCACCGCGAAATAACTGTCGCGATCGATCCTTTCAAGCGCGACGGTTGAGCGCAGCTTGTCGTCAAAAGAGATGTCGTAGCGGCGCAACATTGTGCGATCGGTCACCCGGCGGACAGATGCCGCAACGCTCCATTGCGGGTCGATCTGGAACTTGCCCGAGGCGTCGAGATATCCACGGAACTGGTTCGAGCCGGTCAGCGTGCCCGCGACCAGGCGGCGGCTGTAGGTCACGAAACCGCCGATCCGGTAGGCACCGTCTGCGGTCAGCGCCCGGTACTTTCCTTCGAGAGCCGGCGGCGCAGCCGAGAAGAGGCGCGGTGTCAGTGTCAGGTCGCGGTTGGGCGACAGCCGGAAATAATACGGCAGGTCGACGCGCACGCCATTCGTACGGTTGTATTCGATATTCGGGATCAGCAATCCGCTGCCTCCGTTGCTGCCCGTCGGCATGACAAGCCCCGGCAGCAGCGCAATGGGAACGCCGAATACGTCGAGCCGGGCGCCATTGAACCGGATGCGCTTGCGCACCGGGTCGTAGATCACCTTGACCGCCGATATCTTCCAGGACGGGTTTTTCGTGCAGCCGTTGCTGTCGATGACGGGACAGGGCGAATAAGCGGCGTTTTCCAGCGTCGAGATACCGTTTGCCTGCACCCCGCGCCGCGCCGAGATCCGTCCGCCATCGATCAGGACAATCAGCAGATTGTCGACCATACCGTCCTTCAGCGTATCGGTCAGCTCGACCGAGTCCCCATAGGCAATATCGCCGCCAGGATTGACGATGCGCACGTTACCGATGGCGCGGACTCGCCCGGTCTTGCGGTTCCAGATGACGCGGTCCGCCTGTACTCGGTTGCCCTCTCGCGACATGCGCACGCCGCCGGTCGCCGTCACGACGTCCGCGTCGCTTTGATATTCGAGGGCGTCGGCCGCAAAGTCGATCTGTTCGGCCGAAGTGCTGCTTTCGGGCAGCGCCGTTTGCGGTGTGCTCGCTGCCTGAGCATGGGCGGGGGGCGCGGCAGCCATCCACAGACCTGCCGCCGCCCCCAAAACCCTTGCAGTTATTGCCACACAGCCTCGCACGCACTGGAGAGCGGCCACACCTCTCGTGCGCCAGATCACTGTTGGCCTATCGCACCGGTCGTGGGGCCAAGGCAATCGGGCTTTTGCACGTGTCACCGCGCCCAGCTAACAGCAACGTCTTGCCGAGTCGGTAACGTCCGGCCGCCACCCTCAAGGAATGCCCGTCCTCATGAACGTCGAATTCGCCCCAGTCATCCCCGATAATGTCACGACGATCGTCCTGCCCGTTGGTAAGGGCGCGCTCGCTGAGCGGATTGCCAGCGAGGGCAATGCCGACGGTCTTCGCGCCACCGCGTCGCTGGCGCGGTTCGAAGGTGAAGCGGGAAGCATCGCCGAACATGTCGAAACGCGCGGCGGCATGGCGCGGCGCGTCGTGCTGCTCGGCACCGGCAGCGCCAGCCAGAGCGATGCGGTCAAGGCGGGTGCAGCGCTCACGGCCAAGCTGCTCACCTCGGGCGAGACCGCGCTCGTCCTCGACGCCGCCGGAGTCGCCACGCCGGTCCTGATGCGTCTGCTTGAAGGTGTGGTGCTGCGCGGCTGGCGCTACGACCGCTATCGCACGCGCCTGCCCGCCGCACAGAAGCCGACGCTCGAAAAGATCATCGTGACAGGGGCGGGCGGGGACGCTGCAGGCGCATGGACGCGCACGGCGGCAATTGTCGACGGCGTCGGCTTCGCGCGCGAACTGGTCACCGAACCGGCCAACATCATCTACCCCGAAAGCTTCGTCGAACGCTGCCGCCGACTGACCGCGCTTGGCGTTGAGATCCAGGTGCTCGACGAAGCAGCGATGGCGGCCGCGGGCATGGGCGCGCTGCTTGGCGTCGGGCAGGGGTCGGAGCGCCCCTCGCGCCTGCTCGTCATGAAATGGGATGGCACAGGCGGCGCGTCGCCGACGCCCGTCGTATTTGTCGGCAAGGGCGTCACCTTCGACACCGGCGGCATCTCGCTGAAGCCCCCCGGCGGCATGGAAGACATGAAGTGGGACATGGGCGGTGCCGCGGCGGTCGCGGGTGCCATGATGGCGCTCGCCGGGCGCAAGGCAAACGCGCATGTCGTCGGCGTCTGCGGACTCGTCGAGAACATGCCCGACGGCAAGGCCCAGCGTCCCGGTGATGTCGTGACATCGATGTCAGGCCAGACGATCGAGGTGATCAACACCGATGCCGAGGGGCGCCTTGTCCTGTGCGATGCGATCACCTGGGTGCAAAAGAATTTCGAACCCAAGGTTATCGTCGATCTGGCAACGCTGACCGGGGCGATCATCATCACTTTGGGCAATGAGCACGGCGGTCTCTTTGCCAATGACGACGCGCTGGCCACGCAGTTGATCGCTGCAGGCGGCGCGGTCGGCGACCCGTTGTGGCGGATGCCGCTGGGCGAGGCGTACAACAAGCTGATCGACAGCCCGATCGCCGACATGAAGAACGTCGGCCCCCGCGAAGGCGGCAGCATCACCGCCGCGCAGTTCATCCAGCGCTTCGTCGACGAGGGCGTGGCTTGGGCACATCTCGACATCGCCGGCATGGTCTGGGCATCGAAGCCGGGGCCGGGATGGGATAAAGGCGCGACCGGGTACGGCGTGCGTCTGCTCGACCGGTACGTGGCGGATAATCACGAAGGCTGAACGGCACAAAGGTTGATTACCTCGCGCCTCGCCGCTAGGGCGCTCGCAACCTGATACCCCCCAAAAAATGGAGCCGCACCAGTCATGGCCGCGACACGCACGTTCTCGATCATCAAGCCCGACGCCACCCGCCGCAACCTGACCGGTGCGGTCACCAAGATGCTTGAAGACGGCGGCCTGCGCGTCGTCGCGTCGAAGCGCATCCAGATGACCAAGGCACAGGCCGAAGGTTTCTATGCTGTCCACAGCGAGCGCCCGTTCTTCAACGATCTGGTATCGTTCATGATTTCGGGTCCCGTCGTCGTGCAAGTGCTTGAGGGCGAGAACGCCATGCAGCGTAACCGCGACATCATGGGCGCAACCAACCCCGCGAACGCCGAGCCGGGCACGATCCGCAAGGAGATCGCCGAGAGCATCGAAGCCAACTCGGTCCACGGCAGCGACAGCGACGAGAATGCCGCGATCGAGATCGCCTATTTCTTCAAGCCGGAAGAAATCGTCGGCTGATTTCTCCTCTCCCCCCAAAGGGAAAGGAGAGGCAGACTTGGCGGCTTGCTGCTTGGTCGAAGTTGGTGAAGGAGGGCGGTGCCTCAATTGAAGCACCAAATCTCCTCACCCTGTCGCGCTAACGCGTGTGTCGCCCTCTCCCCGCAAGGAGAGCGAAAGGCGCTCAAAACGAGTCCGCCACGTTCATAAGTCGGCTCAGCCGCGGCGGGGCCACAGCGCGCCAGCTTCGGCCAAGCCAGTCGCTGATGTGATCCCAGTCATTGTCGCCCAGGTCGAGCCTGATCCCGACCCAGCCGTCGCCGAAGTACGCCGGACGGTAGTAGCGGTCGGGGTCGTTCTCGATCAGCGTCGCCTGTTCCTCGACGCCGCTGATCTTCACCAGCAATGCGATCTTGCCGTCGCCGTGATGGTCGTTTGAGACATAGGCGAATTTCTTGCCCTTGATGATGCCGAAGCAGGGCATGCCGTGCGAGGTGACCTCGCCGGCTTCGGGGAGGGTCATCGCGCGGGCACGAACCTGCGCAATCAGCGCCTCGGGTCCGGTCGCGGCTGCCACGAACGCCGCGAGGCAGCGACTGTAGAGCTGGTGCTCGGCGATCAGGACGCGCGCGGCGAGCGTGTCGGGCGTATCCCCATCGACGACCGCGACCTCAGTCTGGCCCAGCACTGGCCCGTCGTCGAGCGCCTCGGTCACGACATGGACGGTGCAGCCCGTGACACGCTCGCCCGCCGCAATCACGGCTTCATGCGTGTGCAATCCCTTGTGCGCGGGGAGCAGCGAGGGGTGGATGTTGACGATACGCCCCTGCCAGTCGGCGATGAAGCCGGGTGAGAGAAGTCGCATATAGCCGGCAAGCGCGATGAACTGCGCACCGGACCCGCGAACTTGGGTGTCGAGGACAGCGTCGAACGCGGCGCGCTTCATGCCGATGTGGGCGTGCGCAAAGGTCGCAATGCCCTCGGCTTGGGCGAATTTCAGGCCCGGCGCATCGGGATTGTTCGACGCGACCAGGACGATCTCATAGGGGCAATCGTGGCGCTTTGCCGCATAGACCAGCGCCGCCATATTGGTGCCAGTGCCCGAGATGAGGACGGCGACGCGGGCTTTATGCCCCATAGCTCGCTTCCCACGCTGCCCGTGCGCTCCATGTTTCGACCGATCCCGATACGATGCAACCGCTCGCGCCGCCGATGACCGCGCCGATGCGGTAAACAGTCTCACCCGCCGCTTCGAGCGTCGCCATCACGCCGGCGGCCTCGGCTTCCGCGACGATCACCGCCATGCCGATCCCGCAGTTGAACGTCTTGGCCATTTCGCCTGGCTCGATATTTCCCTGCGCTTGCAGGAACGCCATCAGGCGCGCCTGCGGCCAGGCGTCCGCATCGATGCGCGCCTGCATGTCCTTGGGCAGGCAGCGCGGGATATTCTCGAGCAGCCCGCCGCCGGTGATGTGCGCCATCGCCTTCACCTTCCCCGCGCGGACCAGAGGCAATAGCGATTTTACGTAAATGCGCGTCGGCGCCATCAGCGCGTCGATCAAGAGCGTGTCCTGATCGAACAGGGCAGGGCGGTCGAGCTTCCAGCTCCTGTCCGTCGCCAGCCGCCGGACGAGCGAAAAGCCATTGGAGTGAACACCTGACGAGGCAATCCCGAGGATGACGTCGCCATCGGCCACGGTCGTGCCGGTCACAACCTGTTCGCGTTCGACAGCGCCGACGCAAAAGCCCGCCAGATCATAATCGCCCTCGGCATACATGCCGGGCATTTCGGCCGTCTCTCCCCCGATCAGCGCGCAGCCCGCCAGCTTGCAGCCCTCGGCAATGCTCGCCACCACCCGCGTCGCAACGACGTTGTCGAGCTTCGCCGTGGCGTAATAGTCGAGGAAGAACAGCGGTTCGGCCCCCTGCACGATCAGGTCGTTGGCGCACATCGCAACCAGGTCGATGCCGACGCCGTCATGTCGGTTATGCGCGATGGCGAGCTTCAGCTTGGTGCCGACGCCATCGTTTGCGGCGACAAGCAGCGGGTCGGTGAACCCGGCCGCCCTCAGGTCGAAAAACCCGCCAAATCCGCCGAGTTCGGCATCGGCTCCTGCGCGCCGCGTGGCCTTTGCCAGGGGACCGATCGCGCGCACCAGCGCGTTGCCCGCCGCGATCGAAACGCCTGCTTGTTCGTAAGTATATCCCGCCATGGCGCGCGCCATTCCACAACCGGCTTCCTTTTCCAACCGCAACTCGCCAAAAGGCCCGCCGTGAAGTCTCGGGTTGCTCCTTTTCTCGCCATCCTCGGCGCTTGCCTGCTTGCAGCGGCCGTGATTGCTCAGATCGATGGCGGCGACCGCGGTGTGGCGCCCATCGATTCGTCCGGTAGCTTTGAGGTGGGTGGGATCACAGTCGACGTCCGCGCTAAAACGGCTGAGGCAGCCCGCCTGGGTGGCTGGCGCATCGCGCAGCGCAAGGGCTGGCAGATGCTGTGGAGCAAGATGCACGGCGGATCGGGCGCTGCGCCCGCGCTCGGCGATTCGGCGCTGGATGGTATTGTCGCCGGCATCGTCGTCGAGAAGGAACAAATCGGCCCCAACCGCTATGTCGCGACTTTGGGTGTCCTTTTCGACCGCGCAAGAGCCGGGCAGATCCTGGGGGTGACCGGCAATGTCTCGCGCTCCGCCCCCATGCTCGTGCTGCCTGTGATGTGGTCCGGCGGCACGGCCTATGCCTTCGAACAGCGTACAGAGTGGCAAAAAGCCTGGGCGCGTTATCGCACCGGCAACAGTCCAGTCGATTATGTGCGTCCGAGCGGCACTGGCTCCGACCCACTGTTGCTCAACTATGGCCAGACCCAGCGGCCGGGACGCAATTGGTGGCGGATGATCATCGACCAATATGGCGCGGCCGACGTGCTCATTCCGGTGGTCCAGCTGCGGTACAGCTATCCCGGCGGGCCGGTGACCGGCTTTTTCTCGGCCCGGCATGGCCCCGGCAACGAATTGATTTCGACCTTTGCGCTGCGGGTGGAGACCAGCGACAAGATCCCGGCCATGCTCGACGAAGGCGTGAAGCGGATCGACGCGATCTACAGCGATGCGCTGGCCATGGGCATGCTGCGTCCCGACCCGTCGCTCATCGAAACGCCCGTTATCGACCCATCGCTCATCGAAAACGCGACCGATGCCGCCATAGAAGAGACGACAGGCGACAATGAGACACAGGCGGTGCCTGATGCGACTGCAACGGCATCGACGATCACGGTGCAGTTCGAAACGCCCGATGTCGGCTCGGTCAGCGATACCGAGGTCAGCTTGCGAGGCGTGCCAGGCGTCAGGTCGGCAACGACGACCAGCCTTGCGCTAGGTGGCACATCGGTAATGAGCGTGGTCTTTGCCGGGGATGCCGCGACGTTGAAACTGGCGCTGGAGGCACGCGGATTCCGTGTCACCGAGGGCGGCGGCGCGCTGCGTATCCGGCGGTGAACTCCCAGCCCGCGTTGCCGCTCGACTGGCCGGTCGATGATGGCGATGCCGAGTTTATCGTGACCGAGTCGAACCGGGTGGCGGTTGCGCATCTCGAACGGCCCGCCACATGGCCAGTCTTCGCCACCTTGCTGACCGGGCCGCGCAAATCGGGACGCAGCCTGCTCGGCCGGGTTTTCAGCCGGCGTAGCGGCGGACGCGTGATCGACGATGCCGACCGTGCCGACGAGCGTGCGCTGTTTTCGGCGTGGAACGAGGCGCAGGCGACACGGCAGCCCCTGCTCCTGATCGCCCAAGTGCCACCGCCCGCCTGGAAGATCGCGCTACCCGATCTCGCCTCGCGGTTGTCGGCCACGCCGACGGTTACGCTCGGTGCTCCAGACGATGATCTCATTGGACGTTTGTTGGCAAAACTGCTCGAACGACGCGGGCTGGATTTGACGCTCGAAGTGCGCGCCTATCTCATTCCCCGGGCACCGCGCAGTCATCACGGCGTCATCGCGCTCGCCGATGCGCTCGACACAGCATCGCTGGCCCGACGGCGGGCGGTTACCATTCCACTTGCGCGTGAAGTGCTGGGGCCAATCGACGGCCGGGGCGAAGGGAGCTAGGGCAGGATCATGTCGGAGAGCGAAAGTCGTTATTTCAATCGCGAGCT
>JBMOGG010000073.1:0-13474 GCA_049318505.1 Sphingomonas sp.
TTGACATGAATTACGGCAATTGGCTGATCATCTGGGACCGGATGTTCGGGACATTTGAGAAAGAGCGCGAAACCGCCGTCTATGGCCTCACACAAGATGTCGACACCAATAACCCGTGGCAGCTGACATGGCTGGAATGGCGCAAGATAGCGGCAGCGATCCGCCAAGATCCCAGCCCTCGCGCCGCAATGCACGTACTGTTCGCTCCGCCGGAAACGGCGTTGCTGGGGCTGAAGGAAGGCGGTTGGGAGAAGCGCGTCAATCCAGTCGATTCGCCAGTTTGAACGTGTGAAATCATGTCTGATGCTCCCGCATACGCGTCCTCAGCCTTGGTCTGAGATACACCCAGACCAAGGCATTCGACGACATCGGCGTGATGCTCTCAAACTGAAGAAGCGGCCTGTCGGCTTTCAGGAACCTCGCAACGACATTTGAATGTCGCTTTCTGGAAGCGAAAGCCGCCGCGCGGCAACTTGCACGAATGGAAACGATATAGGCACCATTCCCGAATTGGCTATTCCCTGACCACCTTGCCAGCGGAAGCTTACTTAGCTAAGTTCTTGACTAAGGAGGTGCCGGATGGCCCAGTTCACTGTGCACGATGCCAAGACGAACCTGTCCCGCTTGATTGCCGATGCGCTTGCCGGCGGTGATGTGGTGATCGCGCGTGGCAACGTGCCCGCCGTGCGCCTGGTGCCGGTCAAGCCCTATGGACGCCGCACATTCGGGGCGCTCAAGGGCAAGATTGCCGTCGACGCGCGTTTTGAAGAGCCGCTGCCCTCGGATGAACTAGACGGGTGGAATCTGGGTTGAAGCTGCTGCTCGATACCCATGCACTGATCTGGTGGCTTGAAGGCAGCGAAGAGCTCAGTCCTCGTGCACGGGACGCCATTTCGGATGAGGCCAACAGCATCGCTGTCAGCGCCGCCTCGGCGATGGAGGTTGCCACCAAGTTTCGTCTCGGCAAGCTCCCAGGCGCGGCCTTGCTCGCGCAGGATTTCGAGGCGATTGTTGCGGCGCAAGGGTTCACCGAACTGGCCATAAGCGTACACCACGCGAGGCTCGCTGGCGAGATGAACATCGCCCACAAGGATCCCTTCGACCGCTTCCTGATCGCCCAAGCCCAAGCCGAGTCAATGGCACTGGTTTCCAATGAAGCGTTGTTCGACAGCTTTGCTATCCAGCGCCTTTGGTAGACGCTTCTGACGATCGACCCGACGCCGGTTTCTGGCTTCAGGATGGATCGGATTGAATCTCAACGTCCGATTTTTGCGAATTCCGATTGAAGCCGGCCAACAGACAGGGACGATTGAGGATATCGTCGTTTATCATAGCCACCTTGATCCCGGTCTACGGGTTTTACCGGGCAGCGTTGCTTGGCCACTAGCGACTGCATTTCACCGGGCCCAGGCATTCAACGGCTCCAGCGCGAAGCACGTGCATTTGGATAGCGGACCTTCGGCTTTTGGGATCGCCAACGATAAGACGGAACGGCAACAACTGCCGCTCTCGCAATTGCGCTTCAAGTTTCATGGCGAAGGCAGCCGCCTGTCGGCGTGATGCGCCGACAGGCGTTGCGATAGACCGCGGCGTCAGGAACGCGCGCAGAGCGGCATCAGAATGCGGCAGTCACCGAAAACACCACCCTGGGGCCGGAGATCGAGCTTGCATCCGACTGTCTTGTAAAATTCGGCGCCAAATAGGCCGATCCCGCACGGGTAATGTCGGTATCGACATATGCAACGCCGAGCGTCACGGGTCCGACCAAATAGTCAGCACCCAACAGCCAGTCGACATATTCGCCGGTCGGGGCAACGCTGGTACCGTTGGGCCCGAGGCCGGGATTGCCCTTCGAATAGCCGATATGGCCCTTAAGGGTCAGCGCGGTGCCCGGAATGCCCGAGCTGGCGTCACCCCACAGGTAAAGATTGTCGTTAGAGTTGCCGATACGGCTTTGCGGCGTGTTGCTCCAGTTGCCAAGCGCTTGTTGCTTGGGCGCATAGGCAACCCCTGCAAGCAATGTGGCCGGGCCGACCGTACCGCTGAGCTTGACATAGGGCTCGGCGAAGTCGGTCTTGCTCGAGCCGCCCGGGTACATGTACCACGTTAAGCCGACATCGATTGTGCCATTACCGATCGTCTTTTTAACGCCACCGAACAAGTCGAGTTCGAGGTTCGGACCGCCAAACGTGCCCCAGCCTGCCAGGTTCGATCCCCAGAAACCGGCGTAAACACCGCTCTCATGATTTACGGTGACACCGCCCTGTAGTGCAAAGCCCTTGTCGGACTGCGACACGCCACGAAACCGGTAATCGCTGACCAAGGCTACGCTGCCGGTTACCGTAATCGGCTTTGGCGGCTCAGTCTGTGCGAGCGCTGGTGTCGCACAAAACAGAGCGACGACGAGCGGAGCGGATATCTTCATAGGAACTTTCCCCTTAAGCGGTTCTGTTCCCTCCTGCGCTCCACAAGGCCCGATCCTCTCGACTTTTACAAGCCGGGGCCGAGTCTACTGCGGAGGCGCCCATGTTGTTAAAATTTCGTGGCTGTTTCGTTTCTTAATTGTATCAAAACGTTGCTGCTCGCCATCGGCCCAGCAGAGCCGCTGTTTCAACGGCCGCTCCCCTCTATTAGCGCCGTCGATTAAGGGGGCGCAGCTTCTCAATCAGGCGGTTGCAGACTGCTTTTCATTCCTTGCCGCGATATCTTGCGGCGATTGTGGCGCCGCATAGCGCTCTTGCAACTCATGCCATTCGAGGATCAGCTTTCCTCCCGTGGCTTCGTGCTGACGACCCCAGGCGGCAAGCATGTCGAGACAGGCGTGGTCGATGTGGTCAAGGTGCTCGATCTGGATGTGAACCTCTGCGCCGGTCGGCACCGTCTCCAATGCGGCAGCAAGGCGCGGGATCGCCACGAATGTCGCTGATCCGTGCAGATCGAAATCGATCCGGCCGGTTGCCTTATCGACAACCTTGTCGATGCGTACGTGCGTCAACGACCAGACCAGCTTTACGATCGTGATGGCAAAGCCGATCAGCACGCCAGTCAGCAGGTCGGCAAGGACGATCCCCAAGAGTGTGGCGAAATAGACGCCGAGCTCGACACGGCCGAATGTGCCGATCTTTCGTATCTGGGCAAGGTTGAGCAGCTTGTACCCGGTATAGACGAGGATCGCGGCCAGTGCCGCTGTCGGGATCTGGTTGAGCACAAACGGCAAGGCCACCACCGTGCCCAGCAACCATGCACCGTGCAGAATGGCCGACAGGCGCGACGTAGCGCCGGCCTGCACGTTCGCGGACGACCGCACGATCACGCCCGTCATCGGGAGCGCGCCGACGGCACCGCACAGCATGTTGCCAATGCCCTGCGCGCGAAGTTCCTGATCATATTTGGTGCGCGGGCCAGTATGCATCTGGTCGACGGCTGTGGCGCACAGCAGCGTTTCGGCACTGGCCACAAACGCAAAGACGAGCGCCAACACGATGATGTCGGGATCGAGCGCCCTGGCAAAGGCTGCGGCGGTCGGAATGTTGAGCGAGGCGACGAGGCTGGCGGGCACATCGACCCGTGCAATCGGCAGGTCGGCGACTGCGGCCGCGACCGTGCCGACAATCACGGCAACCAGTGCCGCCGGAACCGATTTCAGCGCGGCCGGCTTGAACAGGTTCCAGAGCAGAATTGTCGCAAGGGTAATCAACCCGATCGCCGCGGCCAGATGATGGGTCGACATATCGACCGGCAGGACCGCCTTGTAGATCGCCTCGGGGATGGCGAACAGGTTAGCGATCCCGCTGCCGCGCGGCTTGTCATCGATCATGACGTGGAATTGCGACGCGAAGATCAACACGCCGATGCCTGCGAGCATCCCATGAATGACTGACGGCGAAATTGCGCGGAACCACTGGCCAAGCTTCAACAATCCCGCAAGCAACTGGAGCGCGCCGGCCATCAGCGCGACGACGCCCAGCATGGCCAGACCATGCGCCCCAACCAGCTCGAACACCAGCACGGCAAGGCCCGCCGCAGGCCCGCTGACCTGCAGCGGCGACCCGGCGATGCTACCAACGACGAGGCCGCCGATAATGCCGGTAATCAGCCCGAGTGCCGGTGGGGCACCCGAGGCAATGGCGATACCCAGGCACAGGGGCAGCGCGACGAGGAAAACGACGATCGATGCCAGGATGTCTTGGGTCCACGCCTTTTTTTCCGGCGCGGGAGACGATATTGCTGCTGCAGGGGAATTGGGCATAGCCAGTCTCCGTTCAGGCCGCATGGTCATGAAGATGTGCGGCCACCTCGGCAGCATAAAGCTCGGGCACGGGTACAAACCGGCCCTGCGCTTCATCAAATGCGTTCACGTCCCCTGTCCGGATGTCGTATACCCAGCCGTGCAACTTCACTTCACCGGCCGCCAGCCGTGCTGCGACCGTCGGATGGGTGCGCAAGTGGGTGAGTTGCAGCAGGACATTCTGCTCGAGCAGCACCTGCATCTTCTCTGCATCGCTTTTTCCCTCGGCAATATGGGCGACGACATCGACAGCGGCCTTCGAAAAGCCAAGCCACTCCTTGACATGCGGCAGAGCATCGAGGCCCTCGGGATTCATGGCGCCCTTCATCGCGCCGCATTCGGTATGGCCGCAAATCACGATGTGCGGCACCTTCAGCACAGCGACCGCAAATTCAATCGACGCGGTCATGCCGCCGGTCTGCTGTGTGTGTGCGGCGGGACGATGTTGCCGGCATTGCGACAGATAAACAGCTCGCCTGGCGCTGTTTGAGTGAGCATCGCGGTTTCGATGCGCGAATCCGAGCAGGTGATGAACAGCGCCTCGGGCGACTGGCCCTTGGCCAGCGTTTCGAACAACGCTTTATGTTGGGGGTACACCTCGGTCTGGAAACGGACGACTCCTGCGGCAAAACGGGGCATGTAAATGGTTCCTGGACGTGAGTTGCGGGGAAAGATGAGTAATAGAGCAGGCCGGGCCTAGCCTTGCTGGCGCACGGTCAAGAGCGGGACAAGCGATCCTTGATCTCGCCCGGCTCTTCGACCGACAAGCATCAAAGGCCAAAGCATCGGCGCCTTCGGGCTATGTCCGTTGGGTACGAAATGCGCGTTCAGCTCGACACGGTTCGAGAAAGACGTTTTCGATACTGAAGCCCTCGACGAGCAGTTCGTTCATGGTCGCACTCCAATAAAGGCACGCAGATTGCGTCTAACGTCAAAATAAGAGCGTAAGATTTCGCGGACGCAGCCGCGCCGTGTCAAATTGTTGCTAGCGAACGATTGGCAACCGGATCGTCGCGCTCAGTCCGCCTTCCGGGCGATTGGACAGTGTGAGCGTGCCACCCTCAGCCTCTACAACGCCAACAACGATCGCCAGACCCAACCCGAAGCCGTTGGTATTGCGCGCGCGCGACTCATCGAGCCTGAAAAACGGTCTTAACACTTCCTCGAGCCGGTCGCCGGGAATGCCCGGACCGTCATCTTCTACGGTCAGTAGCACATAATCATCAGCCGACACTTCCAGCCGGACGCGAGCCTGCCCGCCATAATGCAGCGCATTTTCGATAAGGTTCGAAATCGCTCGCCGCACGGCCGACACCCGCAAACGGGTTTCCAGGTGATCGGGCCCGATATACCGGGCGTCCTCGCCGCGATCGGCTGCGTCGTCGATCAGCGTGGCGGCAACGACGGCAAGATCGACAAGAACCGGTTTTTCAGGATCGCTATCGCCGCCCAAAAATGCCAGAAGCGAGCCAATCATATCATCCATCTCGTTGATATCATTGCGTAATTCGGCACCGATGCGGGGATCGCCGATCGCGTCGAGGCGCAGCTGAAGTCTCGCCAAGGGAGTACGCAAATCGTGACTAACCGCGGCCAGTGCCTGTGTACGGCTTTCAATCAACTGGTGGATACGGACGTGCATTTCGTTGAACGCATGGATCAGGCTCTTGATTTCGGCTGTGCCGGTCTCGGGCAGAGGTTCGCGCCAGCCCAGACCAACTTGGCCAGCCGCATGGATCAATTTCCGAAGGGGCTGCAGCGTCGATCGGATCAGCAACGCGCTGAACAGCAACAGCAAAAAGGCTGGAATGAGCGCCCTGAGCACGCGCCCAACCGAAAGCTGCCACCCCCCCGTCAAACCCCGCATCTGGAACGTCATCCAGCTGCCGTCACCAAGTTGCAAAACCCCGGACACCGTCGATCCATTGGCGATTGCCGGAAGGTCGAGGCGCAATCCGGTACGTGCAAGCTTGGGTTCCCAGCCAATTATCTGACGCTGCATGCTGGCCAGCGGTGGCGCGAACGTGCGGGACCCAGGTTTCGTCTCGGTCCAACCTATGCTGTAGCGATCGGTACCGAGCTCCTCGGCAATCTGCATACGCTGGGTGCTTGGCCGACTTTCCAAGAGCTTGCGCGACACTTCGAGATGTTCGGCAAGGCGATGCGCCTGGTCTTCCCGGAGCGACAGTTCCGAGGCCCGCTCATATAACAAAGTGCTGGCGCTGAACTCCACGGCGACGGTCAGCAGCAAGATGACCACAAGCCGCCCGAACAGGCCCAATGAAAGCACCTTGAATAGTTTCAGGACCTGGTCACCTCTGCTCTCAGCATATAGCCAATCCCTCGAACAGTAACAATCGGCGCTTCACGCCCGGCGACCGACAACTTGCGGCGCAGGCGGCTGACGAGTACGTCGATGCTTCGGTCCGAACTGTCCCCGATCCGGGTTCGCGATAGTTCGATCAGACGTTCCCGCGCAATAATCCGTTGCGGCTGAGCAATAAAGGTTGCGAGCAAATCGAACTCGGCTCCCGTAAGATCGAGCGTCGCACCGCTTTCGGCGCGCAGCTCACGGCGGGGGAAATTGACCGACCAGCCGTCAAACGACGCCTCGTTCTGACGCTCTTCACCATTGACAGTTTGGCCAGATCGCCGCCTCAGGACAGCGCGGATGCGGGCAATGAGTTCACGCGTGCCGAACGGTTTGGCCAAATAGTCATCCGCCCCGATTTCCAGACCGACAACCCGATCGGCTTCGCTTCCCTTGGCGCTGATGAAAATGATCGGGACGTCGCTCTTGCGGCGAAGCTGCTGGCAAAGATCGATCCCGTTCGTGCCCGGCAACATCACGTCGAGGATGACCAGGTCGACCGGACCACCGTCCATGGCGATCCACATTTCGGGCGCGGTCCCCGCCGTGCGCACCCCATAACCGTTTTCGCGCAGCGCACGGGCCGTCAGCGTGCGGAGTGCGGGATCATCTTCAACCAGGACGATCGACGGCTCTGTCACGACGCAGGCGGGTCTCGGTGGAGTGTCATGCATTGCTCTGTGAGGTCCCGCGACTGCGCGGTCAACCGCAGCTCAGGCAAGTCGAACCGATACGGCATGTTAGCAATATTTTGTTACAATATAGATGGAAGATGACGCGGGCTCGGACACCATTCATAACTTCCGGGACATGAAGAAGACATTCGACGCCTGCAGGGTGACAATTGGAATAGGTCGTCTTCGGAGTTAGCCTGATGAGTTTCCATGTCGCCTTGCTCTCTGCTGCATTCCTCGCAGCAGCTGTTGGCGCGGCGTTGCTGTCAAATACCGCCGGGTCGGCGCACATAACGGGCAATACGTCAGTCTTTGTCTCTCAATCTCTTTACGAAGCAGCGATTGAAACCCCGAAAAAATAAAGAGTTTCGCCGAAATTATATGACAGATCGACCGGACGAAATCGGACTGGAAAATAATATGGCCTATAGCATCCAGTTAGCGGGCAGCCAAAAAAACGTGCCAGACCGCGATCTTCCTTGTGTTTTAGTTCACGTCAATTGCGCTTACACGGCCAATTGAGGTGGCCCGACCGCAGCACGCGTCGCGGCGTGCTGCGGTCGTTGGCACTTTACGACACGCCAGCGAGTGCCCGCGCCACGAATTCTCCACCCAGCTTCAGGCCGACGGGGTCCACGCTATGGCCGACCCCCGTCGAGACATGGGCCGTAGCGCAGATGCCGAGCTGGTCGAGCGCCGACTTCGCCGCTTGAAGCGCCGCGAGAGGCACGACCGGGTCTACCGAGCCATGGACGAGCAGCACCGGTGGCTTTGTGATCGGCAGGCGCGCGAGCTCGGGCGCACCGGTCAGCATCCCCGAATAGCCGACAATAGCCGCGACTTGGTGCGGACGCCTGAGCCCGACATGGAGCGCCATCATCGTTCCCTGGCTGAAGCCCGCAATCGCCAGATCTGCTTCGCCGAGACCATATTGCCCAAGCTTTCGATCGATGAACGCGTCGATCGCGGGCGCTGCGCTCGCGGCACCCAATGCCAAGGCTTGCGGTGTCAGTGCGGACAGGGGCCACCATTGATAAGCCGCCTCAAGGCTGCCCATTTGCTGCGGCGCATTGGGTGCCAGAAACAGCGCATCGGGCAATAGCGCCTGCCAATGCGGCGCCAGCGCGATCATGTCGGCACCATTGGATCCAAAGCCGTGCAGGAGCAGGACGATCTGTTTCGGCCTGCCGCCCGACGCGGGTTGCAGGCTCGACCCATTGACGATTTTTGACACGTTGAATCCGCTTCGGGGGTTTCGCTTTGTGCAAGGGCGCCGGTGGACCCGGTCCGCCGGCGATTGATCAGGCCGCCTCGGCGCGCTTCGGCAATTTCCAGTTCGGCCGCACGAAGTGGCAGGTATAGCCATTGGGAATGCGCTCCAGATAATCCTGGTGCTCGCGCTCGGCTTCCCAGAAGTCGCCCACCGGCTCCACTTCCGTCACGACCTTGCCCGGCCACAGGCCAGAGGCATTGACGTCGGCGATGGTATCTTCGGCGACAGCCCTCTGGTCGTCGCTGGTGTAATAGATCGCCGAGCGGTAGCTCGCCCCCATGTCGTTGCCCTGACGGTTCTTCGTCGTCGGGTCGTGGATCTGGAAAAAGAATTCGAGCACCGCACGGTAGCTCGTTACCTCGGGATCGAAGATGATCTCGATCGCTTCGGCGTGGTTGCCATGGTTGCGATAGGTCGCGTTCGGCACCTCGCCGCCGGAATAGCCGACGCGGGTCGCGATCACCCCGGGCTGACGGCGGACGAGGTCCTGCACGCCCCAAAAACATCCGCCGGCAAGAACAGCACGTTCCTGGCTCATCTTACGTCCTCCACCTGAGTCAGATACTGACCATAGCCTTGCGCCTCCATGTCGTCGCGGTGGACGAAACGCAGCGAGGCCGAATTGATGCAATAGCGCAGGCCGCCGCGGTCGCGGGGGCCGTCCTCGAACACATGGCCGAGATGGCTGTCGCCATGCGACGAGCGTACCTCGGTACGCACCATGCCCAGGCTGACATCGCGCAATTCGGCCACATTGGCGGGCTCGATCGGCCTGGTAAAGCTCGGCCAGCCGCAACCGGATTCATATTTATCAGCCGAAGCGAAAAGGGGTTCGCCGGAAACGATGTCGACATAGACGCCCGGCTCCTTGTTGCCAAGATACTTGCCGGTGCCCGGGCGTTCGGTGCCGCTTTTCTGGGTTACGTAGAATTCTTCGGGCGTCAGCTTGGCAAGCGCTTCGTCGGTCTTGCGATATTCGGTCATGCCTACCTCCATTTCGCGACCATATATGGTGGCCCCGGCCGTCCCCTTCCAGACGTGCCGGAAAATCCTGCGACCGCATTTACACAGTCCCGTTACCGGACAACAGCTTTCGAAATGTGCGCACCAGCCGAACTTGCCAATCATTGCGCATTGCGCCCGAATATGTGCAGAGCGGGGAAAATCGGGGAGTGATTCGAGTATGCCGCAGGGGGCCAAATTTAACGTGCCCGCGGCGCCTGAAGGCAATCCCGTGCAAACACGCGCCGATTGGGAGGCGATGCGATCGGCTGTGCTCGCCGATCCTGGCGCGTTTCACGGCGACATTGCGTCAGGCGCAATGCACTGGTTCGTCGAAGAGGTCGGCACCAAGGGCGCGTGGCTGTGTCGCGATGACCATGGCCATTGGACGGGCTGGGACGCAAACACCGGCGTCCCGGTCACCGCGGCGCTTCCTGCCAATTTCAAGCCGTGGCAAACGGCATTCGATGCCTCGGAGCCGCCGCATTGGCGCTGGTTCGTCGGGGGGCGAACCAATGCCTGCTTCAGCGAGGTCGACCGGCATGTGCTGGCCGGCCATGGTGATGAAGCGGCGCTGGTCTTCGAGGGCGATCGCTGGGACATGTCCGCCGGTGGCGGCAAGGGCGGCCCGCTCGATTGCTTCAGCGTGTCGCGCAAGCAATTGCTGCTCGAAACCGCAAAATGTGCGCTGGCGCTGCAGGCACTCGGGCTGAAGGCTGGCGACCGGATCGCGCTCAACATGCCGAGCATCGTGCCACAGATCTTCTGGACCGAAGCGGCAAAGCGATTAGGCATCGTTTACACGGCGGTATTCGGCGGATTCAGCGACAAGACGCTTTCGGACCGCATTTGCGACGCCGGCGCACGCGTGATTGTCACCTCGGACGGGAGCTACCGCAATGCGCAGGTTGCCGCGTTCAAGAACGCCTATACCGATCCCGCGCTCGACAATTTCGTGCCCGTCGCCGTTGCGCTGGATATTCTCGGCAAGACCGACCTCGGGCTGCCGGATACAGATGCCGCGACCATCCTGGACACTGTGCGCGACACGCTTGCGGGCGAAGTCACGGTCGAACGGTCGGACGTTATGCGCGGCGTCGGCCGGGCGCTTATCTTGCTCGGCAAGGAAGGCCGGATCAGCACTGCGGATGCAGCCCGCGTGCGCATTGCCATTGCGTCCAGCCTTGTCACCCTGCCCCCGCGTGTCGAAACCGTCATCGTCGTCCGCCATACGGCGCAGCCCGACATCATCTGGCGCGAAGAGCGCGACCGGTGGAGCCATGTGCTGACCGATGCCGCCCTCGAGACATTGCTCGCCAAAGCGCGCGAGGGCGGTTTTGCGGTGACGTCGCAAGCCGACTTGCTTGCGCTACCCGATGCCGCGTTTGTCCAGGCCATCTGGGCATCGTCGAAGCCGCTGCCGGTCGACGCCGATTACCCGATGTTTTTTATCTATACCTCGGGTTCCACCGGCAAACCCAAGGGCATTGTTCACGCGCACGGCTACGCGGCCGGCGTTGCCCATACGATGAAGGTGGCGTTCGACGCGCGGCCGGGCGACACGCTGTTTGTCGTGGCTGATCCGGGCTGGATCACCGGGCAGAGCTATCTGATCTGCGCGCCGCTCATGACGCGCGTGACGAGCATCGTTTCCGAAGGGTCGCCGGTGTTTCCGCATGCCGGACGCTTCGCCTCGATGATCGAGCGACACGGCGTCACCATTTTCAAGGCAGGCGTGACCTTCCTGAAATCGGTGATGTCCGATCCGTCGAATCTCGCCGATCTCGAGCGCTATGATATGGGCGGCCTGCGCGTTGCGACTTTCTGCGCGGAGCCGACCTCGCCGTCGGTTCAGGCCTTCGGCATGCAGCACGTCGTGCCTCAATATATCAACAGCTACTGGGCAACAGAGCATGGCGGGATTGCCTGGACCCATTTCTACGGCAACACCGATTTCCCACTGCGGCCCGACGCGCACACCTATCCGCTGCCCTGGATCGTCGGTGACGTCTGGGTCGAGGATGCCGGGTCGACTGCCAGCGAAGTCCCTTTCGCGCGCGCAGACGAGGGCGGGGTCCCTTGGCGGCAGGCCGAGATGGGAGAGAAGGGCGAGATCGTCATCGCCGCGCCCTACCCCTATCTTGCGCGCACCATCTGGGGCGATGTCGACAATTTCCATTTCGAGAACAGCAGCGTCCAGCCTGGTTGGCGCGGCGACGCGGCACGCTGGATCGACGGTTATTGGAAGCGGTGGCGCGGCGCTTGGGCCTATACGCAGGGCGACTTCGCCATTGTCCACGACGACGGCTCGTTCTCACTGCATGGCCGCAGCGACGACGTCATCAACGTGTCCGGCCACCGCATGGGCACCGAAGAAATTGAAGGCGCGGTCCTGCGTGACAAGGCTCTCGACCCGGATTCGCCGGTCGGCAACGTGCTGGTCGTCGGCGCCCCGCACCGCGAGAAAGGGCTGACCCCGCTTGCCTTCGTCGTACCGGTCGCGGGCCGCAAATTGACGATCGACGACAAGCGCCGCTTGTTCGAGCTGGTCCGCAGCGAAAAAGGCGCGGTCGCTGTGCCCGCCGACTTCATCGAAGTCTCGCAATTTCCCGAGACGCGCTCGGGCAAATACATGCGCCGGATGGTCCGCGCGCTGGTCGAAGGCGGCGACGTCGGCGATGTCACGACCTTGCGCAATCCCGAGGCACTCGACGAACTGCGGACGGTCATCAGCGACTGGCAGCGCAAACAGCGCCTGTCCGAGGAACAATCGCTTTTCGAGCGGAACCGCTATTTCCTTGTCCAGTACAACATCGTTGCGCCGGGCAAGCGGGTGGCGACGGTCACCGTCACCAACCCGCCGGTGAATGCGCTCAACGAACGAGCGATCGACGAGCTGGTGATCGTGGTCGATCACCTGGCGCGCAAGGACGATGTGGTCGCCGTGGTGTTCACGGGCCAAGGCACCTCGTCTTTCGTCGCGGGCGCCGACATCCGCCAGATGCTCGAGGAGATCCACACGCTCGACGAAGCAATGGTGCTGCCGAACAACGCGCAACTGGCGTTCCGCAAGATCGAGACGATGGGCAAGCCGTGCATCGCGGCGGTCCAGGGTGTGGCGCTTGGCGGCGGCATGGAGTTCGCGCTCGCCTGCCATTATCGCATTGCCGAGCCGACCGCGCGCTTCGGCCAGCCCGAAATCCGCCTGCGGCTGCTGCCCGGCTATGGCGGCACCCAACGCCTGCCGCGCCTGCTCGCCGACCGGCACGGCGCCACAGGTCTGCGCGACGCGCTCGACCTCATCCTCGGCGGGCGCAGCATCGATGGCGCGGCGGCGGCAGACATCGGCCTTGTCGACGAACTGGTCGACGGCGCACGCGATGCGCTGGCCGAGGCGCATGCCGCCGTCCGCAGCTTTGTGCGCGATGGCGAGAACAGCCCGCTCGGGGCGGCCTTTGCCGCACGGCAGGCAGCGACGGCGCGCTGGGAAAGCGCGTCGCCCATTGGTCTCGATTCTGTCCTCGAGGATGACTTCCTTAAGCGCATCCAGCGACAACTCGACTGGGCCGGACGCGGCAAAGCGGGCGAACGCGCGCTCGACGCGGTCCGCACGGGCCTGGAACAGGGCATGAGCGCGGGCCTTGCGCGCGAAGCGACCCTCTTTGCGGCGGCCATCGTCGATCCGGAAGGCGGCAAGACCGGCATCCGACAGTTCATCGACAAGGTGAGCCCGCCCCTTCCCGTCCGGCGCGACGGCGTGTGGTTGGATGAAGAGCACGAACCACGCGGGCACGCGTTAGTGGCAGGGGGCAAACTGCTCCCCGTCGGCGCGCCTTTCTACCCCGGCGTGACGCGCATTCCCGAAT
>JBMOGG010000074.1:0-13228 GCA_049318505.1 Sphingomonas sp.
TTGTTCGCGGCTCGGGCAGTCTTCCCATCCATCGTGCATGCACAGCTTCAGCGTATCGCGTCCGAGCGACCACAGCTTGTTGAGAAAGGCGTCCTCGCACGAGAACGCCCCAGCGTCCTGAACAGGGTAATGGGTATGCACGCACCCGAGATCGACGAGGTCGATCCCTTTCGGCGCATTGCGGACGGTGACTTGCATCCAGCGCGCGGCCGACCATTCGAAGCGTTCGAATCGCTGCCGCCCTGGACGCGCGATGTAGCGTGCGATGTGCGCGTCATGCCCCAGCAAGGGTGTCGGGACGATGCGCGGCTGGTCGGCTTGTTCACCGTCATATTCTCCGGGCAGTCGCTCAGCGACCGCGATATCAATCTCCTCACCTCCGCGGGCGTCGATCTCAATGAAGGGATAGCCGGTTAAGAGCGTCCCAAATCCGAGGAGCATCGTGACGCCGTGGGCCTCACGGGTCTCGATGCGCGCTGGAAGAGCCTCGCACATGTCGACCAGGGGGGGCAGCTCGATGAATGGTTCCTCGTACAGCTGGCGGTGGACGGGCAAGTCGGTCCTTAGCGCAACCGCGCCCAGATATGCACAGGTTTCGGGCCGTCTGACTTCTTCATGGAGCGCTGGCAGCGGATTGGGCAACAGAATCGGAAAGGGAGTGGTATCGATACCGCCAAAGAACTGGTCGGGGCCGCCACCGTCAACATGGAGCGCGCGCGCATCCAGCCACGCGCTGTCGTCGAAAAGTTCGTCATGCCAGTTCTCGGGCAGCTTGCGGGCATCGAAAAGTTCAATGAAGCCAAGGCTTGCATTCATCCGTTCGGTCGTGTTGTCCTAGGCATCGCTTTCAATGACCTTCCAACCCGCACCAGTGCGGATCGCGCCATCGAGCCACAGCCCGCCATGACCGAAAGTCGGATGCCACATCCCCCTGACCGCTTCGTGCGAGGCTGTGTCCACGCCGAGCATGTGGACGATGACGGTGGCCATGTTTTGGCCTTCGCGCAGAACGGCGGCGAGATCATAGCAATCATATTTTGGTGCCATCGCACTTGAACGCACCGGTCCACGCCCGACACGTAGACCGTTGATGAAGAATTGATATCGCCCATCACAGGTGATCCGCACGCTGGTGTCGTCCCCTGAAGGAACGAATCGGTGGCGAAATAGGAACCAGCGATTGACGCCATCGTCGCGCGGCGGCGTTCCACGCATCGTCGCAAGGAAGCCCGCCCGATCTATATCTTGCATCGGCGTCCAAACGAAAGGCGGGCGGTTCATTCAATTAATCCGGCGGTCAGGGTAACAGGTGGCAATGGCAGCATAGTGCCGCTTTTGTAGTATTCCACTGCACAACCAAGGTCGATCCTGGTTCGCGCGACCTGAACGCAAGGCTGGCTTTAAGGATGCTATTCAAGGACTTGAACGACCTGTTTTAGGACGCGTTGCTGTCGCTAGCATCGGGCGAGGAACGTCGGCTTCCAGGCACTCAGAAGGTACTCCTGTTCGACTGGAATTGAAGGCGGTAGCCGTCAGGCTGCTCTTCCCTCCCATAACCTGACGGCCTCAAGTCATAAACTGACTGGTGCGCTTTCGTGCGTTCCTAAATGCCTACAGGAAAATGGTTTTTCCCCCGGATCAGGTTCGTCAGTTCGACGTCAATTTCGGCCTAGATATGAGGAATTGACAAGCACACCTGAAGTGACGCCCGGACGTAACGCCGCACTGGGTCGGTCAACGGACGCGCGGTCCGCCGAACGGCAGCGG
The DNA here is from genome assembly GCA_049318505.1 of Sphingomonas sp. Taxonomy (GTDB): domain Bacteria; phylum Pseudomonadota; class Alphaproteobacteria; order Sphingomonadales; family Sphingomonadaceae; genus Sphingomonas_O. The sequence goes on from JBMOGG010000074.1 coordinate 1,768, forward strand.
CGGCGGCGCGCGACGGTCGCGACGCGGCATCTGCGCCTGATAGGCCTGCCCGCAATGCGCGACGCAATAGGGGAAGCCCGGGTTCACGGTGTCGCCACAGAAATGGAAGTCTGGCTCACCAGGATGGCCCAGAGGCCATTTACAGATGCGGTCGTTGAGGTCGAGCAGGCTCGTCTTGCCGGCGATCTCGTGGCTGGGGCGCGCCGGCACCAGGCGACGCGGCGGCGCCGGCGTGGCAGGAGGCGCCTGATCACCGGGGCCCTGCCGCAGGAACCCGCCAGGGCCGATCGAGCGCAACTGCGCGCCGGTCGGGCCGGTCGGAATGGCAGGCGGGAAGGGCGAGGGCGGCGGCGCAGGCTGGCGCGGCACATTGTCATGGGCGACGGCAGCGCGCGGGGCGGCCTTTGCCACTGGCGGCGTGGGCGTTACCGGAGACGCCGTCGGCGCTGCAGCCACCGGCTTGTCTTCCGCCTCGTTCGGCTTGACCGGCGAGGGGCGCGCCTCGAGCGACAGGCGATGGGCCTTGCCGATCACAGCATTGCGGCTCACGCCTCCCAGCGATTCCGCGATCTGGCTGGCGGTCATGCCCTTTTCCCACATCGTTTTCAGCTGCTCGATGCGTTCGTCGGTCCAGGCCATTCACATTCCTTGTCAGCGTCCTTTCGGCAAGGAGCGCCGCTATCTTGCGTTGAGGGCAGCTTGCCGGTTGCCGCGCGAAAGCGGAGCCGATAGTCGCAACTTCGATGAACGACCAGCCCGAATACGCCGCGCCGCCAAGTGCCATTCGTTTCGAACCCGGCGTGCCGGTGATCAAGAACGTCAACTGGGGTGGGTTGAAGACGCTCTATATCAAGGAGGTGCGCCGCTTTTTCAAGGTGCAGCTGCAGACGATTTGGGCGCCGGCCATCACGACATTGTTGTTCCTCGCGATTTTCACCGTTTCGACGGGCGGGCGAACGCCGGTGGTTGTCGGCGGGGCGACCATCGCCTTCGCCGACTTCTTGGCACCCGGCCTCATTGTCATGGGCATGATGCAGAACGCCTTTGCCAACTCCAGTTTCTCGCTGCTTGTCGGCAAGATGCAGGGAACGATCGTCGATTATCTCATGCCGCCACTGTCGGTCGGCGAATTGCTCTCGGCGCTCGTCGGCGGGTCGATCACACGCGCCATCCTTGTTGGGGTCGCGATATGGGTCGTCATGCTATTCTGGCCCGGCGTCGATGTCGACGTGCAGCATTTCTGGGCCATCGTCTGGTTCGGCTTGATGGGTTCGGCCATGTTGTCGCTGATCGGCGTGCTCACCTCGATCTGGGCCGAGAAATTCGACCATGCCGCCGTCGTCGGCAATTTCGTCGTCGCGCCGCTGTCGTTGTTGTCCGGTACCTTTTACGCAATCGATAAATTGTCGCCCGCTTTCCAGACGTTCAGTCGGTTCAACCCGTTCCACTATGTGATATCGGGCTTTCGGTACGGGTTTATTGGCGCCGCCGATTCACCGGTTCTTGTCGGGGCGCTCGGCCTGCTCGGCCTCAACCTGATCCTCGCGGCCATTTGCTATGCCGTGCTTAAAAGCGGATGGAAACTTCGCAGCTAGGCAAAGGTTGCAAACTGCTACCGGCATGATACCACCTGCGCAATGACGGGGAGTGGCATGCGTAGCGCAGCATCAATGTTGGCCATTGCAATGCTCGCCGCGTGCAGCCAGCCGGCACCCGCGCCTCCGCCGGCAGCACCGCAGGTCCGGATTGCCCAGGTCGGCGGCACCAATTTGCCAGCGACCATTTCCGCGACAGGCACCGTCGCCTGGCGGCGGGAAACCTCGCTGGGCTTCACCAGCGCAGGCCGCATCGCGACGGTCGCCGTCAACGAGGGCGACACTGTCCGGCCTGGCCAGCTGCTTGCTGCCCTTGATTCGACAACCGTTGCCGCCAGTGTTTCTTCGGCCCGTGCAGAACGTGACCGCGCCGCTGCCGAATATGCACGCAGCACAAAATTGCTCGAGCAGGGCTGGGTAACCCGACCGCGTGTCGACAATGCGCGCGCGACGCTTGCTGCCGCCGAAGCCAATGTCCGCAGCGCGGGTTTCCAATCGCGCAACGCCGCCATCGTGTCGCCAGGCTCCGGCACCGTCCTCGCGCGCCTGGCCGATGCCGGACAGGTCGTTGCCGCCGGAACACCCGTGCTCGTCGTTGGTGAGGCCAGCGGGGGCAGGGTAATGCGATTGCCCTTGGCAGACCGCGATGCTGCCAGGCTGCGTGTTGGCGCGCCGGCAACGGTCCGCCTTGCCGCCATTGAGGGTGAGTTGACTGGATCCGTCATCGAGATCGGCGGGCGGGCAGAGCGTGCAACGGGGACGTTCGTCGTCGAGATCGGATTGCCCGACGATCCGCGGCTTCGTGCCGGGCAGATCGGGACCGTCTCGATCGTCGCTAGCAGTCCGGGTACACTGTCATTGCTCGTTCCGCCAGCCGCCGTCTTCGCGCCGCGTGCGGGACAGGCCTTCGTCTATGTTGCCGATGCTGACGGCAAGCGGGTCAAGCTGCGCCGCGTGACGATCAGTGAGGCGAGTGACACTGCCATTCAAGTGACCGGCGGACTCCAGAGCGGTGAATGGGTCGCAACGTCACGGCTCGACCGCCTCAGCGATGGCATGGTGATCACGCCTTTGCGGGCGACCAAGTGAATCTTACCGCAGTTGCCGTTCGGCGCTGGCAAGCGACACTGGTCGTTTTCCTGCTGCTGGCGGTGCTCGGGCTGACGGCATTTATCAGCATCCCCCGCTCGGTCGATCCACATTTCCCGTTTGCGCTGACGGTGACGACGGTGGTCCTGCCCGGCGCCGATGCCGCCGATGTCGAGGAAACGATTGCCAAGCCGCTCGAAGAGGCACTTCAAAGCCTCGATCATGTCCGTGAGATTCGGTCGACCTCGAGCGAAGGCGTCGCCGTTATCGTCGTTGAGTTCGAACACGGGACCGATGCAGACCAGGCGCTGGACCGCACCGTGCGCGTCGTCCAGTCGGCACGCGACCAGCTGCCGCAGGGCATTGCGCGCATTGCGTTCCGTCGCCCACGCCCGACCGAAGCGGCGGTGCTGCAACTGGCACTGGTCAGCGACAGCGGTTCGTGGCGCCGCATGGCCAAATATGCACAGGATCTGCGCGAACGCCTGAACGTCGTCGCGGGCGTACGCAGCGTCACGATCGACGGGGCGGCGCAGCCAGAAGTGCGTGTCGCGATCGATGCCGGGCGGCTTGCCGAAGCACGCATTCCGGCCTCTGTGGTCGCGAACGCGATCCGGCAGGGCGGCGTCGACCTGCCGGCCGGGTCGGTCAGTACCGATGGCAGGCGCTTTAACATCCAGGCGGGCGGCGCTTATCGCAGTGTCGAGGCCATCCGGCGCATCCCGGTCCGCGCCACCGAAGGGCAGCTCGTGACGGTGAGTGACGTTGCCAAGGTGGAGTGGGCCGAAGCCGAACAAAGGCATATTGCGCGCTATAATGGCAAGCGGGCGTTGTGGATCTCGATCCGGCAGAAAGACGGCGTCGATGCGGGAACGCTGCGCACCGCGCTGGTCGGCGCCGTCGATCTCTACAGGCCCGACCTGCCTCCTGACATGACGCTGCAGGTCGCCTTCGACCAGAGTCGCGATATTGCGCGGCGGCTGGGCGAGCTGGCGCGCGATTTCGGGATCGCGCTTGCGCTGGTCATGATCACCATCCTGCCGCTCGGCCTGCGCCCCTCGCTGATCGTGATGATCTCGATTCCACTCTCGCTTGCCATGGGCGTGCTGGCTTTGGCGCTCTGCGGCTTCACGCTCAACCAGATCAGCATTTCCGGGTTCATCATCTCGCTCGGGCTACTCGTCGACGATTCGATTGTCGTCGCTGAGAATATCGAACGCCACATCCGCGACGGCGATCCGCCCGAAATGGCGGCGATCAATGGCACGCGCGAAATTACAGCGGCGGTAATCGGCGCGACAGGCGTATTGATCTTCGCCTTCCTGCCCATTGCTTTTCTCCCCGAAGGATCGGGGGACTTTGTCCGTGGCTTGCCGCTTGCGGTGATCTTCACGGTCGCGAGCTCGATGGTCGTGTCGCTTACCCTTATCCCGTTCGTGGCCAGCAAGGTGCTGCGTCCTCACGCGCCCGAGGGAAACCGGCTGCTGCGCAGTCTGACCGGGCTGATCCAGCGTTTCTACGCGCCCTTGCTGCACCGCGCGCTCGACCAGCCGCGCCGCTGGTTCTGGGGCGCGATGATCCTGTGCGTTGCCGCATTCGGGCTGGTGCCGGTATTGGGCTTCAGCCTGTTCCCTTCGGCCGATGTTCCCTATTTCCTCGTTCGCGTCGAAACGCCCGAGGGCAGCACGATTGCCGCGACCGACAAGGCGGTGCGCGATGTGTCGGCGATCCTCGCGCGCGAGCCCTCGATCGCGGCAAGGATGGAGAACGCTGGGCGCGGCAATCCGCAGATTTATTACAACATCCTGCCGCACGAAGAAGAACCCCGTTACGGCGACGTGTTCGTCAACATGAAGGGTTGGGACACGCGCAAGGGGCCAGACATGATCCGGCGTCTGCGCGACACGCTCGACGCCTATCCGGACGCGCGGGTCAGCGTGATCAGGTTCGAGAATGGCCCGCCTGTCGAAGCACCGCTTGCCGTGCGTATCAGTGGGCCTGACACGCGGGTGCTCAAGTCGTTGGCAGCTCAGGTGGCGACCGAACTCGGCCAGATCGAAGGCGTTCGCGACATCGAAAATCTGGTCGCCTACGACCGGGTCGATATCAACCTCGGCTTGGATGAGGGCAAGGCGGCCCTTCTCGGGGTTGCCCCTGGCGAGCCGCGGCGGGCGCTTCGCCTCGCCATTTCAGGGGAACAGGCCAGCACGTTGCGCGATGACGAAGGCGATAGCTGGCCTGTGGTGGTGCGCCTGCCCATGGGGAATGGCCAGCCGGTTTCCGCGCTCAACCTGGTCTATGTCTCGACCACGGCGGGGGGTAGTATACCGCTGTCGCAAATCGCGCGGCCGTCACTGCAAAGCTCGATACCTGTTATTACCCGTCTGAAATTGCAGCGGACCGTGACGGTGCGCGCGTACAACCGCGACGGCTATCTGGCGTCGGCACTTACGAAGCGGGTCGAAGAGCACCTCAAGCGAATTCAAGTGCCCAACGGCTATCGCTTCAGCCTTGGCGGCGAAGCGGAACAGGCGACGCGAAGTTTTTCCGGCCTTGGACCGATTATCTTGTTGGCCGTGTTTGGCATCTTTGGCGTGCTCGTGCTCGAATTCGGTCGTTTTCGCGAGACGATCGTCGTCGCCGGCGTGATCCCGCTCGGCATCTTCGGCGGCCTCGTCGCGCTGTTGCTCACGGGCTATTCAATGTCGTTTCTCGCCATCATCGGGTTCGTTGCGCTGATCGGCATCGAGATCAAGAATTCGATCCTTCTCGTCGACTTTACCACGCAGCTCCGCGAGCGCGGCCTGCCGCTGCGTGAAGCGATCGAAAGGGCGGGAGAAATCCGCTTCCTGCCGGTGCTGCTGACATCGGTGACCGCCATCGGCGGGCTGCTGCCGCTCGCGCTCAGCGGCAGCGTGCTTTATTCGCCGCTCGCATGGGTCATCATCGGCGGGCTGGTCAGCTCAACCCTGCTCAGCCGGATCATCACACCCGTCATGTACCTGCTGGCGGCGCGCGGCGAAGAGGCCAAGTCACTGGCGATTGACGGCGCAAGCTCCGCTTCGATATAGATTGCCCTCGCACCAAGGCGGCCAATCGGGTCGCCTTTTTCGTTTTGAAAGGCCGTTCCCATGTCGATTACCGCCCTGATGCCTGTGTACCCCCGGAGCGGGGTGCGGCCGGTGCGCGGAGAGGGGGCGTATCTTTATGGCGAACGCGGCGAACAATATCTCGATTTCGCAAGCGGCATCGCGGTCAATCTGCTCGGTCACGGCCATCCGCACCTGACCAAGGCACTGCAAGACCAGGTCGCGACACTCATGCACGTGTCGAACCTCTATGGGTCGCCGCAGGGCGAGGCGCTGGCGCAGCGGCTGGTCGACCTGACCTTTGCCGACACTGTATTCTTCACCAATTCGGGGGCCGAGGCGGTCGAATGCGCGATCAAGACCGCGCGGCGTTTCCACTATGCCACAGGCAATCCGCAGCGGCACACGCTCATCACCTTTTCCAACGCTTTCCACGGACGGACGCTCGGCACGATCAGCGCCACCGATCAGGACAAGATGCGCGTCGGTTTCGAGCCGCTGCTGCCCGGCTTTGCCTATGCGCCCTTTGACGATCTGGAAGCCGCGCTTGAACGCGTCGATGACCATACTGCTGGCTTCCTCGTCGAGCCGATCCAGGGCGAAGGCGGCATCCGCCCTGCAAGCCAGGAATTCATGTCCGGCCTGCGCAATATCTGCAATGAAAAGGGCCTGATGCTCGTCCTTGACGAGGTCCAGTGCGGCATGGCGCGCACGGGAAAGCTCTATGCGCACGAGCATTACGGTATCTGCCCCGACATCATGGCAACGGCCAAGGGCATCGGCGGTGGCTTCCCGCTGGGCGCCTGTCTGGCGACCGAACGTGCCGCGCAGGGCATGGTCGTCGGCACGCACGGCTCGACCTATGGTGGCAATCCGCTGGCGATGGCCGCGGGCAATGCCGTGCTTGATGTCGTCGCCAACGACGAATTTCTGGCGCAAGTGACAGTAACATCGGAGCGGCTTCAGGCTGCGCTTGGCCAGATGCTCCCCAATCATGACCAGATCTTCGACAGCGTGCGGGGCAAGGGGCTGATGCTGGGCGTTAAGCTGAAGGTCGACAGCCGTGCCTTCGTCGCCCACGCTCGCGATCATCACGGGCTGCTCACCGTCGCGGCCGGCGACAACGTCGTCCGCGTCCTGCCGCCGCTGAACATCGAAGAGTCGCACATCGCCGAGTTCGTCGAGAAGCTTTCGGCGGCTGCGGCAAGCTTCGAGGGTCCGGCAGCGGCATGATTCGCCATTTCCTCGATCTCTCGTCAGCGGGGGCAGACGGGATCGCGGCGATGCTGGCCGACGCGCTCGATCGGAAGGCCGCGCGGGCGGGTTGGCCCAAGGGGAAGGCAGACGTCGACGCTCCCCTTGCCGGGCACACGCTCGCGATGATCTTCGAAAAGTCGTCGACCCGCACGCGGGTGTCGTTCGACATGGCGATGCGCCAGCTTGGCGGCACGACCATCGTGATGGACGCGGGCTCGATGCAACTGGGGCGTGGCGAGACTGTGGCTGATACCGCGCGCGTCCTCTCGCGCTATGTCGATGCGATCATGATCCGCACCGATGAGCCGGCCAAGCTGGCCGAGATGGCCGAACATGCTACGGTCCCTGTGATCAACGGCCTGACCGACGCGTCGCATCCTTGCCAGATCATAGCCGACCTGCTGACGGTGATTGAGCGCGGTGTGGCGCTGCCCGGCACGAAATGGGCGTGGCTCGGCGACGGCAACAACGTGCTTCATTCGATTATCGAGGCGGCGGGGCTCATGAAGTTCTCGGTCGCGATCGGCTGCCCCGAAGGCTATGATCCCGACCTGCGCTGGATAGACGAGGCCAACGCCCGCCTGGCGGACACCAATTCTCGCGTTAAGATCGAGCGCGATCCTGCACGTGCCGTAGCTGATGCCGACATTGTCGTCACCGACACCTGGATTTCGATGGGACAGACCCAGGCCGAGGTAAAGCTCGCGGCGATGATGCCCTATCAGGTCGGTGGCGGGCTGATGCAGGGCGCAAAGCCGGGGTCGACCTTCCTCCACTGCCTGCCCGCGCACCGTGGCGAGGAAGTCACGGCAGACGTCATCGATGGCCCGCAATCGGCGATTTGGGACGAAGCCGAGAACCGCCTGCATGCGCAAAAGTCGGTGCTGCTCTGGGTGTTCGGCCTGCTCGATTAACGCGTTCGCGATACCCTGAGCTTGTCGCAGGGCTGTCCTTTCTTACATTGGTGGCGACAAAGGACGGAGCTTCGAGGAGTTCTGCCCGAACGGCAGAGTATTGATCGACCATGACCACATCCCACGATATCGACCGCACCCTCGGCTTTACCATCACCAGCCGCCATGCCCGGGGACGCATCGCACGGCTTGGTCCGGTGCTCGATACCATCCTGGCGGCACACACCTATCCGCCAGCGATCGAGCGGCTTCTGGCGGAAGCGCTGGTACTTACGGCGCTGCTGGGTGCGCTGCTCAAGAACACCGATGGCCAGATGACGCTTCAGGCGCAGACCGAAGCCGGGATCGTCGATCTGCTGGTCTGCGATTACAAGGACGGCGAACTGCGCGGCTATGTCCGCCACGACGGGGAGCGATTAGCCGAAGCACCCGCCGACCCATCGCTCTATGCGCTGTTTGGCAAGGGCTATCTGGCGATCACCTTCGACCAGGCGGTGTCAGGCGAGCGCTATCAGGGTGTCGTGCCGCTGGAAGGCGGCTCACTCGCCGATGCGGCGCAAAGCTATTTCGCGCAGTCGGAGCAAATCCCCAGCCTCGTGCGCATTGCTGTTGGCCGGGACGCAAGCGGCTGCAAGGCCGGCGGCCTGCTGCTCCAGCATTTGCCCGAAGGCGAAGAGGGACGCGACCGTATTCACACCCGGCTCGACCATCCCGAATGGGAACATGTGGCGATCATGGGCGGCACGCTGGGCCCCGACGAACTGCTCGACCGCGCCCTGCCGCTGGAAACCATCGTCTGGCGCTTGTTCAATGAAGAGGACGAAGTCCTGCTGCTTGGCGGCACGTCGCTCGGCAAGGGGTGCCGCTGCGATGTGGAACATATCCGCAGCGTGCTGGCGCAATTCCCTGAAGATGAGCGGCTCGCCATGGCGGACGCGCGCGGCACGATCGGCGTCGATTGCGCCTTTTGCTCGCGCGTGTTTCCCATCGCGGCACGCGAGATCGTCACTTCCCCCTAACATTGCGTCTACGAATAGATTATGTGTTTGAGCGGTCGCAAAATCGGTGGTGTCTGCGCTAGGACGTGTGCGCTGCCTGGCAGAGGTAATTGTTGACCATGGCGATCCGTTTGTTGCTGCTTGCGTACGTCGGTCTCGTCGCGACCGCCGCTGATGCGCCGCCGCTTGCCGCGCTCCAGCAACTTCAGCCCGGCCGCTGGACGCTGAGCTCGCACGATACGGATTTTGAAACGCGGGCTATTTGTATCGGCGATCCAAAGGTTCTGCTGCAGATTCGCCACCCGGCATCATCATGCAACCGCTTCGTCGTGACCAATGATCCGCGCCGTGCGGTTGTCAGCTACAGTTGTTCAGGGGCTGGAAATGGGCTGACCACGATCCGCGTTGAAACGCCGCGCCTCGCGCAGATCGAGACACAGGGCGTTGCGGGGGGCGCTCCGTTCGACCTAGCGATCGAGGCGCGTCGGACCGGCGACTGTCCCTCGCTGTCGATGCGTTGAACGACGGCAGTATCGTTATCTGGGTGTTAACCTTTTCGGGGATATAAAGGAACTGCGGATCGGGTTTCGATACGCATTTTTCCTCCCTAGTGGGCCGAGAGGCCGTATCTGGGCGGTTCTCCGGAACCGCCCTTTTTTTGTCCTGCTTGCGAAGCGGGTGCCCGCGTCCTAGCGGGCGCCTCATGACTTTACTTCCTGCGTCCTCCAATGCGATTGCCGTTGCGCTCGTGTCTGGCGGCCTCGATTCGATGGTCGCTGCCGGTATGGCACGGGCGGCCGGCTATCGCCTGTTCGCCCTGACCATCGACTATAACCAGCGCCACCGGATCGAACTGGAGGCCGCCGCCCGCGTCGCGAAGATGCTGGGGGCAGAGCGCCACATCATTCTGCCGCTCGATCTCACGCGGTTCGGCGGCTCGGCGCTTACCGATGCTGCGATTCCCATGCCGGCGGGCGGCATTGAGCCGGGCATCCCCGTCACCTATGTCCCCGCGCGCAACACGATCTTCCTGTCTGTCGCGCTCGGCTGGGCAGAGGCGGCGGGATCGAACGATCTCGTCATCGGCATCAACGCGCTCGACTATTCGGGATATCCCGACTGTCGCCCCGAATTCATTGCCGCGTTCGAAGCCATGGCGCGCACGGCCACGCGTGCCGGTGTCGAAGGGGCGAGCCTCAAGGTCCATGCGCCACTGGCGTCCATGAGCAAGGCAGATATTGCCCGCGCCGCCGCTAAGCTGGGCCTCGACCCAGGGGCGACATGGTCGTGTTACGACCCGACGCCGCAGGGCAGGCCGTGCGGTGTCTGCGACAGTTGCCGCCTGCGGGCAAAGGGCTTTGCTGAAGCAGGCCTGACCGACCCCGCGCTATGAGCTACGCTGTCAAGGAGATGTTCCTAACCCTGCAGGGCGAAGGCGTGCAGGCCGGTCGACGGGCGGTTTTCGTCCGTTTTGCCGGCTGCAATCTGTGGAGCGGGCGAGAAGAAGACCGGGCAACCGCCATATGCCGGTTCTGCGATACCGATTTCGTTGGTGTGGATGGGGCAGGCGGCGCGCGCTTTGTCGATGCCGCAGCACTTGCGGACGCGGTTCAGGGCTTTTGGGGCACGGGAGCGTCGCTGCGCTACGTTGTGCTCACGGGGGGCGAACCGATGCTACAAATCGACGATGCACTCGTCGATGCCTTGCATGCGCGGGGGTTTGAAATCGGCGTCGAGAGCAACGGCACCTTGCCGGCGCATCCGGGAATTGACTGGCTGTGTATCAGCCCCAAGGCCCAAAGCGCAGTCGTTCAGTGCCGCGGCAATGAACTCAAACTCGTCTGGCCTCAGCCGGGTAGCGACGTCGACGCCATGGAATCATGGGGTTTCGACCATTTCCTGATCCAGCCCATGGATTGCACGGAAGCGGTGTCCGCCCGTGACGCCGCCGTCGAGTTCGTCATGTCACGCCCCAAATGGCGGCTGACCACCCAGGCGCACAAGATGCTGGGCCTGCGCTAGAAAACATAGCCGCACGCGGCGTTGTAGCGCCCCTTGCTGTCCCAGCATTCGGACGCGAAGTTGAGTGCAGGAATGTTGAGGCGGGTACGGCGGAAAAATTGCTCGCCCGCCGGCATCAGGCTGTTGCGCAATTCGCGCAGGCGTTCGACCGTGAAGATCGTGAACGCGCCGCGCGGCGTGAACAGCGCTTTTTTGCCGATACGTGAGGCCGCCTGACAAAAACCATATTGGCTCGCGACGGTCGAAAAGGCACTGTAGGTCCTGGTGCCGTACCTATCGAGCGCACCCTGGGCGGCCTTGGGCGCCTTGTTCATGCGCACGAAGTATTTGCGAAGCGTCTCATAGGCCTGCGCAAGCTCGACTGCGTGATTGAGATAGACACCGTCATAGCTGTCTTCCGTCAGCAATGTCGGGTCAAAATGGCACTGCAGCTTGGCAACATTCAGCCCGGCGCGCATTTGCCACGCCCAGTTTGCCCGCTCCTCGGCAACCGTGGC
>JBMOGG010000075.1:0-13164 GCA_049318505.1 Sphingomonas sp.
CATGGTTCACATCGCAGCGGCCAGATACTGGCTCAAATTTGTCCACGCCGCCTAGAATACTGTCTTCAATAAAGGTTTGGTAATCGCTCCACTGCGCCGGTGGGGACGTAAACATTTGGGCTATGCGAAGATTGAACTGGTTCAACCGTGAGCCAGCAGCCTGATTAAGATCGCCGCGATTTAAATAGTATTGAGTGATCAGGTCGAGAAGGCGACGATTTCCGCTGTCGATGCTTAATCCAAACTGGAGATATTGAAGCGCTCCAGGACCCTCGGGTTTGCTTGAAGCATTGGAATGGCGCTGGGCAACTTGAGTCGCGATCGCATCAGCAAGTGTCTTACCAGCGACTGTCTCGCCTAATTGTTCTCGAAGACTCTCGTTTAACAGATTGGCGTCAAAGAAGGTCGATGCCTCAATACGAAAACTTCTTAGAAGCTTAGACAATCCGTCAACCCGTCCTGACTCATCGATCACTGCGCATATTGCAAAGCTTCCAGAACTGCACGTTCTTGACGGACACGGAGTGTGGTTTGCAGTAGGGAGGTAGGCTTTTGGTTCAAACGGCTGGGTGGCTTGAGAAGGTGTAAAACCAGCTTGGAAAGGCACCGAAATCTCGACCGGTGTTGCGCCGACCAATTGACCGCTCGCAGACTTAATCGATCCTGACCACAAGCTCACCTCGACCGGGTAAGAGTCAGAAACTGTAGTAATATTCGGAACGACATAATCCTCGTGCGGACAGCCGGAGAAGCAAGAAACTACGTCAGACTTGGAGCGTCGTCTTGCAGTGTATTGATTGATGTTTGCCTTAGCACCTGGATCGGCGAGACTGAACCGGACCTTCTCTCCAGGATAAAGACGAAGGCCCGCTGACATAAAATTCCGAGCGTCAGGCATTAAAACATCAACTATGCCTGACCAACTGCTCTGAGGGCACTCGGCGTTGACGGAAGTGGATGAAACGAAAACAAAAACCGCCAAGGCAGCGGCCTTACCGGTCGCTCGAAGACTAGGAAATCGCCGCATTTGCGTCACCGCCCCCAGATTCATCTTTATTGTAACTGACTGAACGTCCTTTTAGCAAGGGGCATCCAGAGCCAAGGCTATTTCGGCGGGTCACACTCGGGCGCATCTTGCTGGTCGGGTTCGACCCGCTCCTACCAATTTTTGTTGCTGAGTGGTCTCGGGTGGCCTCTTGCCGCGGCACCGTTCCTTTTTAATAGGGAAAGTCGAACGATCTCTGAGGCCGGCGTGAGTTCCCTACGCGGCGCCAGCGCCAGTTGAGGGGATAGACAGCAGACCGAGATGGGATCGCGGTTTTTTTAGCGGATCGGCGCCGCGATCGACATTGGCTGTGGGTGAACTGGTGGGAGACTTTAACCGGCCGCTGCACAGTGGAAAGGACAATCGGCGCCAGAGCCTTACACCCCTAGCAGAGGTGCGATTCGGTCGCGAGCAGCGGGTCGCTGGCGAACATACTTTGTCATGCCGATGGACGTAACACTTGCCACGTGGGACATCGCGAAGCGGGACCGTCCATGACGTGCCAGAAGATGATTGAAGGCGAGATGGCCAGGGCGTCTCTTTCTTGGCCCCATGCGCCCGGCCTTTCCCAACGACCGGCATTCCTAAGGCGCACCATGGACGTCAGGCAACCCTCCACCTCGGGGCCGTGTTGCCCGTTCTCTCTGCCTCTTCGCTGGCGCGAGGGCAGGGAACAGGCTGCCCGCACCACCCCGCGATCTGGACGGTTTCCCGCGCGCGGCATCGTCTCCGCGAAATTGCGGAGCCGCGCGCGGTGCCAGACCCCCATGGCACACCTTTTTACGGAGCCTGTCGCCGGGAAAGGCCCGGCGATAAGCTCAGGAGAAACACCATGACCAACATCGTTCTCATCGTCGGTAACGTCGGCCAGGACCCCGTCGCTCGCAGCACCCAGAGCGGCTCCACGATCACCTCCCTCTCGGTCGCCACCTCGCGCAAGTTCCGCAACAGCGCCGAAGAGCTGGTCGAAGAAACCGAATGGCACCGCGTCACCTGCTTCAACGGCCTCGGCAAGAACGTCGCCAACTATGTCCGCCGTGGCATGAAGGTCGCCGTCGAAGGCCGGCTCCACTACACCAAGTGGACCGACAACGCCGGGGTCGAACGCTACGGTGTCGAAATCTACGCCGACAAGGTCGACTTCCTCACCAAGGCGCCTGAGGCCGTTGCCCCCGCCGAACCGGCGCCGGCTAAGGGCCGCGGCAAGAAGAAGGCCGACGCCGACCTCGAACTCGCAGATGACATCCCGTTCTGACTCGGGACCGACGCCCCGGCGGGCTTCGCCCGCCGGGGCTTTCGTCTGCTCCCGAAACGCCAAAGGCCGCCTGCAGCGGCCCAAGGCGAATCGTTCGATCGGGAAAACTCGAGGCCAGGTTCAATCAGAAAATGGCGAACTTTTGGGCGGCCAGGTTTGGTCGATCCCGCACGAAACAGATGTCTCGGGCGCCTCGGCCGGGGGGCCGACCGGGCTCTATTCGCTGCGCTCACCGCGCCAACTGATGCTGTCGCGGCCCTGCGGGTGACGATCCCATGGCGCGCGAGCTTTCGTGGTCAGGAGCCAAGATTTCGCCGAATAAAAGGGGAGCTGGCTGGTCGAAGGCGGGATATTCCTCCCGTCCGGAGACTTGCCATGACCGAAACAACCCAAAGTGATGGGCTCAACTTCTTTCAGCAGATGATCGAGGAGGACGCCCGGACGAAGGCCGCTGCGCCGGCCGTCAACAGCGCCAACAAAGCAGCGATCTTTGCCGGCATGGCGCAAGCCGCGATCAACAGGATCATCGCCTGCTTCGATGGCAGCGGCGACGACGGAGCGGTGCGGGAAATCCAGTATTTTCGCGGCGATGAGCAGCTCGAAAGTGAGCCTGTCACGCCGGCGACGATTGCCGTCCAGTCGGCCAGATCGTGGCGCAACGGCCCAGGCGACCTCGTCGATCTGCCGACGGCGATCGAATATGTCACCGACGAATTGATCGATCAGCACCATGCCGGTTGGGAGAACAACGAAGGCGGGCAGGGCGAGGCGATCTTCGACACCGATGCCGGCACAATCACCCTCAATATCGGTCTCAACTACACCCAGACCGACGACTATCGTTACGAATTTTAGCAAGGGGCAGAGCCATGGCGCATTGTCATTTTCACAGCCTGTCGTCGGTTCGCAAATGGGGCGGCCGCGTCGACGATTACCAGGCTCTCCATGACTGGTTCGACCGCTCGAAGGCGAGTCTTGCCGACCCCAGGCATCGTGCGCTGCGTCATCACGCCGAAGGAATTTTCGACCTCGAGGCTGCCTTTGGAACCGTAATTATCAACAGCGATGGCCGGACCGTGCCGGTTCGGCTGATCGGCGAACAACATGTCATGGAGGACCTCGGCCGCATCCCGACGCTGGCCGACTGGCTGCGCCGCATCCCTGTCGAAGCGTGGATGCTGCGCGGGCATCGCCTCGAGCAAAAGCTCGTCGACGAGGCCGCAGCATCGAGCGGTGCTGAGCCTGGACTTGCCAACGACTGAGCACGATTCCGTCCGACCAGTAGAGGAAAGGCTGCAGCGCCGACATGCCTCAACAAGGAGCCATGTCATGAGCCGCTACAGCCATTTGCGCGAAATCAGCATCCTGCCCTGCCTGCCCCAAGGCCTCAGCGTCGAAGACGAAATGCTCGCCTCGCAAGCGCCGAGCTTTGGACTGGAGCATGCCTATCCGAGCCCCGCGCTGGCGCGCGTGCTCGGGTTTCTGAACATCTCGAAGCCGCAGTTCCTGGCCCTCGTCGAGGAACGCAGGGGCATCAGGTTGACGTCAACAAAGCCACATGGTGGCAACACCGGGTCGTGGCGGCACCGGCCCGAGAACGCAGCCCTGTGGCGCGCGCTGAAGGTCGCGCATGACCGCAGCCAGCGCCAACTCCTCGATGACGACGAATTCGTCGAGATCTTCGACAATGCGAGCTACGGTGGTCAGCTCGCCATCGCCGGCATGGTCGATGCCGATTTCCTTCTGCCCAGTTTGCCGTGTCCGGCGCTGCGGCTGCACGGTCGTTTCCAGATCGGAATCATCGACTATGTCTGGGGTTCGGGCCACAGCGTCACCTGGGACGGCACGCTGACCGTCGACCTGACCCAAGGGCAGGCCGGGAATGCCCCCGGCTACAGCTTCAACGACACCTGCGATTTCGCTCTGGACTGGTTCCGCTTCGCATCGGTCGAACGCGCCGAACTGCCCAGCGGAAAGCGCTGGCACGCCGAGCGTATTTTGCCGATCGCCAAAGCCGCATGACGGGGCTGCTTATCAGGCATGGCCCGGTCGGCTGCACACGACCGGGCTGCGACCGGGAAAGCCCGGCTAGGACGCGTGCGATGCGCGCGAATCTCCGCCTTGCACAGTGCCAAATCGCCTAAGGCCGCGTTTGCTCGGCGCGTTGCAGCCCAAGAGCCTCGATGCCAATGCAATGCGGCGCAGCCTGTCGGCCAACAGACCGCCGACGGGGCTTGCTGCGATCGCCTCCCCGATGCCGTCGCCATGGATAAGACAGGTCCCGGAATACTCAGCTTCAATCCGTGTCATCGCCGGTCGCGAACGGCAGATCCGGCTCCGCCGTGCGTGCCGTCTGAGCATCGAGGATCGCCGTCGCCCAAGGCTGAAGCATCGCAATCAGAAGCGCGGCATCGTTGACCGCATCGACCGGATCGCGTGCGATGGCCGCGCGGAGAGCGCCGCGAAGCCAATGGCTGGTCGCGGGATCGGCGATCACCGCGCAAATGCGTCGCTCGGCGTCTGCGACCAACGCGTCAGGCGACATGGTTCGCTGACCCGCCTGGACTTCCATTGGTTGTGGCCTTGCGTCCCGACAACGCCGGTGGGGTTGGCGCGAGCATCGCCATTGTCGCGTCGAAGCCGTGCTGCATCGCCGCTTCAACCAGCAGCGCGACCTGTGCCGGTTCGAATGCCAGATCAGCGGCTTTGAGCACCGCCTCACCGAGTTCGATCGCGGCCTCCCGACGCGCTTCGCGTTCGCGCGCATCAAATGCCGCACGCTCAGCGCGCAGCCGCGCCAGGGTCTTCACACTCGTCGATTTTGGAATAGCCATATCTCCACACTCCGCTCGAGGCAGACTTGTGGACAGCCAATAGAATGCCCGACACAGCGCGTTCGGACAAGCCGATATTCTGGCGCGGTATCCCAGCCGTCGGGGAGGCGGAGCGGATTTTGGCGCTGCCGAGGCTCCCCGCAACACCAGCGGGGGTTCCCATCGGCGTGAGAGGCCCCTGAGCGGAACGGCGACAGGGCGCAAGGATCGGCGGTCTCCCCCAATTTAGCCGGGCCGCCCGGTGCGCGTCTGCGCTGCGCTCGCTGCACCGGGCACCCCAGCTAAATCGGCTCCCCCACCACCCGCAAGCGGCGCCGCTTTGCGGCGTCCCTGCACCCGGTCGTCGCCCCACTCAAAGAGGGGGCCACGCCGACGGAAACCCCCGCCGGCATAGCGCAAGGGAGACCGACATGCAGACTGCAACCCTCGACACCCCGACGTCCGCCGAAGACCTGGCGATGTTCATGGCGGCCTATGACAACGCGGTGCAGCGGTCGAAGATTTCGAGCTTCGACATCCATGTTATCCAGAACATCGATGGCTCTTACTGGTGCGCCGACGAAGGCGATTACACCCAACTTCCGGCCTGGGTCATCGACCGGATCGTCCATACGGTGCCGGGCCGGATGAGCGGCGAATATTGACGGCCACCGGCAATACGATGCGTGGTCACGCGTCGGAACACGGCGTGCCGACGCGCGCCGTTTTCATCGGCCGACCACCTATCTGGGGCAAGCCGTTCGCCTTCGGCAGAGAGGCTTCGCGTGACGACGCGACCGCCAGATTCGAGGCCGATCTTCGCAGCCGTCGGGTCCTGTCAGCCCAGCCGCACAAATGCGCCGGCAAGTGCCTGATCGGCAAGATCAGAGCTGTGCGTTGCCATCGTGATCTCCGCGTCGAACTCGCCAAATCGGAAAGCAGCTGAGCCGTCCCGATCGCAGCCAAGGCGGCGGAGCTTCGGCCTTTTTTTGTGCTTTGCGCTGGGGCGGCTCGGGGGGCATCGAGCCCCCGTCGCCGCCCGCCTTCGGCAATCCGGACACCTTAGCAGGGCCGTCTCTGTGCTCACCTGAATATGCCGCAGACCACGCGTGAGGGGCCATGTCGGGTTCCCCGACAGTGCCCAAAGCCCGGGGGTTTCGCACCGGCCAGAGAAGATTGCCGCCCTGGCTGCAGGAGGATTTCAAGCGGGAGAGTTTGCCACACACGATGCAGTGCACTGCGGGCGTGTGACTCGCGCTTTTTCTCGTTGTTTCAATGCCTTTGCGGCGAGGCACCTCGCCGCAAAGCTATGCCTTGCCGGCGCCTTGCTGCCTTGCCGCAAGTTGCCTCGTGTCAACACATTGAAAGATAAGCCGATAAAAGCAGTGGAGAGGCGCGGGGGAAAAGCATATAATACGCAGGCTTTTCTCGGAGTAGACCATTCGACGGCCCCAGCACGGGGTTGCGAAATGGCAAGACTTGAACAGCTGATTGTCTATGTCGACGACGGGCTCGCCGAGGCCGTCCGGCAAGCGGCGTACCGCCGCCGACAAAGTGTCAGCGCTTTTGCAAAACTCATTCTCGAGCGCGAGGTGCTGCGCGAAGCCGAGGGTGTCGATGCGATCGGCCGGTCGCTCGCCAGCCTCGAAATCGGCCTCGATGCGCTGCTGAAATACCACCCCAACACCAAGCTCTTCGGCGTCGTCAAGGCGACCCGCCAGGCCAAGCTCGGGGGTATCTCCGATGAAGGCTAGGTTCGGCGATTTCACGCGCGGCAGTCAGCTGATCGAGACCTTCAGCCTGATGTTCGCAGCCGGGCTCAAACCCATGCTCTGGGTCACCGGCACGATGTTCTCGGTCATGCTCGGCTGGATGATCTGGCACGACATGACGCCGGACGATCTCTACCGTTGCATCATGCGCGGTTACGCGTGGTTCTGGGAATATCTGAAGCTCGATCCGGCGAAGCTGGTCGCCGTCGTCGGCACCGATGGCGAACCGGTCAAACGCACCATCGGCAGCATTGCCACTTATCCGCCCGTCAAGACCTCGTGGCAACTCCTGCTGACCACGATCGCAGGGGCAGCGAAGTTGACGGTCCTTCTCGGCCTACCGCTGTGTTTTGGCTATACCTGGATATCGCGGCGCATCGGCAACAGGGCGCTGCGCCGCAACCATGAGCGGGGCGCAACCCTGGCGCGGGTTAGTGAACTCATCGCGCGCATCAACGCCTATAATGCCGAGGCCGGTCGCGCTGAACGGCGAGCCTTTTACGAGCGCCGGTTCGGCCGTTGGTGGTGGCTTTCGGTGCCGTGCATCAGCCGCGACGACCTCGTCGCTGAAGGCATGTATCTGCCCTATAGCATTGCCGGTGTGCCCTATCCGTGGCGCGTCGAGCAAAGCCATATGTTCGCCGTCGGCACCACCGGCACCGGCAAGTCGACAATGATGCGCGAGCTGCTCGGACAGGTGCGCGCGCGCGGCAAAAAGGCCGTCGTCTTTGACCTCACCGGCACCTATGTCGAGAGCTTCTATGACCCCAAGCGCGACATCATCCTCAATCCCTTTGACGAGCGTTGCCCGCAATGGTCGATCTTCAATGACTGCGAGACACGCGCCGAGTTCACCGCTGCTGCCGAAGCACTGATCCCGAGCGATGGCGGCGGTGCCGAACCCTTCTGGGTACAGGCCGCGCGCCTGCTGTTCATCGAGGCCTGTGTGCGGCTCGCCCAGCACGGCCATCGCACCAACGAGGCGCTGCATGATCATTTGATGGTTGCAGCGCTCAAGCAGGTCAACGAACTGATGCAAGGCTCGGTCGCGGCGCCGCTGACCGACCCGGCCGCGGCACGCATGGCCGAGTCGATCCGGGCCACCCTCAACACCAATATCAACGCCATCGAGTGCCTCCCCAATGACGGTGAATTCTTCTCGATCAAGGAATGGGTGAAGGCGGAGCAGTCGGGCGGGTCGATCCTGTTCATTGCCAGCCGCCACGTCGATCTGCCGACGATCAAGGTGCTGCTGACACTCTGGATGGACATGGCGATCAACAGCATGATGTCGTTGCCGACGAGCCCGCGCGATATCCGGATATGGTTCCTCTTCGACGAGGTCGGTGCGCTGCACCGGCTGCCCGCGATCGAGAAGGGCATGCAGACGGCGCGCAATTATGGCGGCGCCTTTGTGCTCGGCGTCCACACCATCGCCAAGTTGCGCGACACCTATGGCGACAAGATCGCCGAAACACTCGGCAGCCTGGCGCGGACCAAGCTGATTCTGGCGACCGCTGACTATGCCTCGGCGCAATGGTGTTCCCAGCAGATCGGCAATGGCGAATGGCGCCAGATGGAGGAGGGCTATTCCTACGGCTATTCGAATGTCCGTGACGCCGTCACCCTGACCAACAAGCGCCAGCTCGAACCCCTCGTCCTGCCCGATGATATCACCAAGCTGCCCGATCTGACCGGCTGGCTGGTGTTTCCGCAGGATATGCCCGCCGCCAAGGTCCGCCTGACCTATCGGGACTGGCCGCGCGCAGCGCCTGGCTTTGTCGCGCGCACCGGCATCAAGGGACCGACGCAAAAGATCGGCGGCAGCGATGCCGACGAGATCGCGGCGGCGGACGGGGTCGGAATCAACGTCGAGCGCACGCTCACCCGGATTGGCAGGATGATGGATGCCGATGGCATCACCGACCTTGAAAAGCGCACCGCTTATGGCCGCGCGCTGCGGAATGTCGAGAGCATCAATGCCCAGAGCCAGCACCGGACCGCGACGCTGCGCTTTACCTTGCAATATGGCAGCCCGACGAGTGGTGGCGCGCGGCCGGGGCAGCAGCTCGGCATGGATTTCAGGGCAACGACCCCGCCGCCTGCGATCAGTCCGGCGGTGGCGACGGGGGTCGTCGCGGCGGCGCTGACGACGCCGGTCGTTCGAGCCGAGGGCGGTGCGGCCAACCGGGACGCCGCGGCGCGCAACGGCGAAGCACAGCCTCCGGGCCTGCCGACGGGGCCCAGATTGCCGGGGGCGGGGCTGCCCCTGTTCGAAGCCAATGCCGAGGACCTATCGCTGCGCGAAGCCCAGCAGAATTTCGTCAGCGATGAGCAGCCGCCGCGCGACGATCCCGATCTCGAGCTCGGCGCATGATGGGCGCCCGCAGCAAGCAGGACCGCCATGCCGCGAAAGGCGCCTGGCGATGATTTCGATGGCCCCGGTTGCCTCCGCCGGTGCGGCGGGCAGCTATTACACCAAGGACAATTACTACACCGCTGAAGCGGCACAGGAAGCCAGCGGCTGGAGCGGCGAAGGCGCCGCTGCGGCTGGCCTGTCGGGTGAAGTTGCGCTCGACAGCTTTACCGCCCTTCTCGAGGGTCGGCTCCCAGATGGCAGCGACATCAAGACGGGGCCAGGTGGCAAGCACCAGCCGGGAATCGACATGACGTTCTCCGCACCAAAATCGCTCTCGCTGCTTGCCTATGTTGGCGGCGATGAGCGCCTGCTCGCCGCCAATATGGCGGCGGCCAAAGCGGCGATCGGCTTTGCCGAACGGCATTTTGCACAAACGCGGATTCAGGGCCCGGCCGGGGTCGTGCAGACGGTCAAGACCGGCAATCTCGTCGTGGCACTCTTTCAGCACGACACCAATCGCAACCTTGATCCCCAGGCGCATGTCCATGCGGTGATCGCCAATGCGACGCGCGGCCCCGACGGCAAATGGCGGGCGCTGCATAACACCAGCCTGTGGACCGGAAAAACCGTTCTGGCGTCTGTCTACAACGCCCAGCTCCGCACCGCCGTTGAAGCGCTGGGCTATCGCGTCGAGTTGACCGGCAAGCATGGCCAGTTCGAGATCGCCGGAATTGCGCGCGATGCGGTCATGGCGTTTTCGACGCGGCGGAACGAAGTGCTCGAAGCCTTTGCCAAGCTGACCTACCAGAACGACAGGAGTCGCGATGCCGTGACCCTGAAAACCCGCGCCCGCAAGGCGCAGGTCGAAAATCGCAGTGAACTTTACGCCGAATGGACAGCGCGGGCGCAGGCGATGGGCCTTGATCTGCCGGCGCAGGTCGCGGCCGCACGTGCACTTGCTGACAGGGTGCCAAGCGTCTGGGATCGAAGCCGCGGCGCGGTTGAATCGGCGCGGGTGCGCGCCGAACGGGTGGTCGACTTCGTGCGCGAGCGGCTCGGGATAAGGCCGCGCGACCCTCTGGTGGAGGCGCGCGGCTTGGGGTCGCGGCCGACCGAGATTGCCGCCGGCATTGCGCTTGGCTCGGCGATCCGGTCGCTTGGCGAGCGCGAGGCGGCGTTAAGTGCCTTGCAACTGACCAAGACCGCGCTCGATCTGGGGCTCCCGATCACCGTTGATGACGTCGAGCGGCGGGTGACGGCGTTGGTGCGGCAGGGCGCACTGGTTCGCGGCCGTGACGGGCAGAAGGACATGCTGACGACGCCGGGTGCCATCACGACCGAACAGCAGCTCCTCGCATTCGTCGCGCAGGGACGCGGCAAGGCTGAGCCGATCATCGGCAGTCCCGAATTGGCCGGCGAGCGTCTACGGGCGGCCGCTTTGTCACGACAGGGTTTTGCCCTTAACCCGGGGCAGGAGGGCGCCGGGCGTCTGCTGCTCGCCAGCCGTGATCGCATCGTCGCCGTCCAGGGCGTTGCCGGGGCCGGCAAGAGTTCCGCGCTGGCCGCGGTCGCTGATGTTGCCCGCGCGGAAAATCGGCCCGTCATCGGCCTTGGCTTGCAGAATACGCTCGTCAACATGCTTGAGCGCGACACCGGCATCGCGTCGCTGACTATCGCCCGGTTTCTTGGGACGCATGGCCATTTGCTCGGCGAGCGTGTCGCACCGGCGCGCTTGGCGCTGGCGCGGCAGATGTTCAGAGGCGCGATCCTCCTCGTCGACGAAGCCTCGATGGCGTCGAACGACCAGGCGCTCAAACTGGCAGCGCTCGCCGAACGCCTCGAGGTCGGCCGTCTCGCCTTTGTCGGTGATAAAAGACAGCTGGGCGCCGTCGATGCCGGCAAGCCTTTTGAAGTCATGCAGGCGGCGGGGACCGCCACGGCCGAGATGAACATCAATTTGCGCGCCCGCTCGCCGCATCTCATTGCAGCGGCAGCCGCTGCCAACAATTACCAGCCGCGTGATGCGCTCAAGGCGCTCGCCAGCATGACGACCGAAGCGGCAGGGCAGGGCGCCGAGGTCGCGGCGGCACGCTGGCTCGGCCTGTCGCCGGAGAGGCGCGACCAGACCCTGCTGCTGGCATCGGGACGCGCGGTGCGCGCCGACATCAACGCCGCTGTCCAGCAAGGCCTGGTACGGGAGGGCGCGCTCGGCGCCGGCATCGACCTGACGATCCTCGACAAGGTGACGACGACCCGCGAGGAAGAGCGGTATCTGCAGACCTATGCGGCGGGGCAGGTTGTCGTCTTTGAGCGGGGGATCCCGCGGCAGGGGATTGGCGCTGGCACGGCGCGCGTTCTCGCTGTCGATCAACGTCTCGGCGCCGTGACGCTGGTCGATGGAAGTGGGCACCGTTTTTCGCTCCACCCTCAGAAACTTGCCACCAATCGCACCGAGAACAGCGTCCGAATCGCGACCGAAAAGACGATCAGGCTTCATGAGGGCGACCGCATCCGCTGGACCGATACCGACAAGGTGCGCGGACTGATCAACGCTGACAGGGCGCGGGTCATTGCGATCGACGCTGCCGGCATCACCATCGAGACCGCGCTCAAAATGCAGGTCTCTCTGCCCCACGGCGATCCGATGCTGCAGCGGCTCGATCTCGGCTATGCGCTCAACGCCCATATGGCGCAGGGCCTGACCGCCGACCATGGTATCGCCGTTTTCGACAGCCGCGAGCGCAATTTGACCAACGCCCGGCTGTTTCTCGTCAATATCACCCGGGTTCGCGACAGCCTTGAATTAATCGTCGACAGTGGCGCGCAGGTCGAGCGAGGTATTATTCGCAACACTGGCGCAAAATCGTCGGCGCTCGAGACGATCGGCGCGGTCGAGACCGGTCAACGACCCCGTGAGACACAGGACAGTAAACGGCAAGTGCCTATCGCAGGCCAGCGCGACGCGGCACCGTCGACGGCGCCGATGCCTCAGGGTGTGTCCACCGTCACGCCCGAAGTGGCACCCGTACCGTCGGTGCCGGCAAGTGAAGCGCCTAGCAAGACGCCCGATGCAGGCCGGCCGCCGCCCGAGCGCCAGATCGAGCTTGGCCTTTGAAGGAAGAACGTCACCACCAACCCGCAGACAAACAGAAAGGATCACCCTATGAGCTATGCATGGCGCGAGATCGGGCGCTTCGCCAGCGCTGCCGAAGCCGAGGACTGGGTTCGCGATCAGAGTATCGACCACCGTGACGCCCAGATCCGTCCAAAAGCCGATGGCGTGATCCTTTCGGTCCGCGACACCGCGCTGGATGGCAAGGACGATGATCCGCGTCGGCACGGTTTTTAAGCGATGGGCGCCGTCATAGCGTGGTGCCGCGCGTGGTTGCCGCCTTCGATCCAAAGGAAGAGCGCCCAGCACCGCAAGCCGGCCGTATCGAAGCCGGGCAAACTGGTCGCCGCTCTCGCCTTTGCTGCCTCGATACACGCCGTGGAGGTAGATGCCCAAACCGCCGCCTTGCTCGAATTCCGCTCGGATGTGGCGACGGGTAGCGGGGTTGCCGTTAATCGCTCCGACGATTTTACGCTGGTGACCTCGGGCCAATGGGCTCGAACGTTGGCGCGACCGGCACCCACCGGCGCAGAATCTTCCGATCGCGGCAATGCTCTCCCTGACGCAGCGGATTGCGCCGTCGATGCCCTCCCACCGCCCATTCCGGGCCTCTCGGCCACAGTCGCCCGTCGTCGCTTGCTGTTCTGGCACATCGTCGCCCACCATGAGTGCCGCAATCACCTCCCGCCCGGCCTGCTCGATGCCGTCATCTTGCAAGAATCGCGCTACACGCCGGATGCCGTCAGCCGCGCCGGTGCGCAGGGCCTGGCCCAGCTCATGCCCGGAACCGCAGCTGCGCTGGGCGTCG
>JBMOGG010000076.1:0-12754 GCA_049318505.1 Sphingomonas sp.
CTGATGCGTCGCACCGCCAACCGCCCGCTCGCAGCAGGCCGCATGGACCCCGAAGCAGCACTGCATTTTGGCGTAGGGCTCGGTGTGGCGTCGGTCCTGATCATGGGTCTTGCGACCAACCTGCTTGCGGCGGCGCTGCTGGCGGCGTCGATCCTCTTCTACGTCGTCATCTACACGGTCTGGCTGAAGCGCATCACGCCGCAGAACATCGTTATCGGCGGTGCCGCGGGTGCGTTCCCGCCGCTGATCGGCTGGGTCGCGGCAACGGGGCATATCGATTCGCTGCCCGTGCTGATGTTCGCCTTCATCTTCCTGTGGACCCCGCCGCACAGTTGGGCGCTGGCGTTGCGCATCCGTGACGATTACGCCGCCGGCACTGTGCCGATGATGCCGGTCGTGGCGAGTGCGCGCAGCACCCGTCTCCAGATGCTTGGCTATGCCGTGCTGATGGCCGCGGTAGCCATTGCGCCGTGGCCGCTGGGCATGACCGGTACCTTTTATGGTATCACGGCGCTGGTGGGATCTGCGATCTTCCTTGCGATCAACATCTGGGTCGTGGTCGATGCCGCGCCCACGCCCGGGGAAATGCGTGCCGAAAAGCTGCTGTTCCTCTATTCGATCGGCTATATGCTGGTGACTTTCGCCGCGCTCGCGCTCGACCGCACAATGTTCTCATGACACCCGACGATCCCAACCGCGCCGAGTTCGACCGCCGCCGCAAGAGCCGCGCGCTCGTGACGGCGCTTATCCTCGGCGGCCTTGTCGCGCTGTTCTACTTCATCACACTCGCCCGCATCGGGTCGACGGTTTCGTAATGGACCCGGTCCGGCGCACAGCCCTGCTTGCGGTCACGGGTGTCGCGGCGATGACGGGTCTCGGCTTTGCCAGTGTGCCGCTTTATCGCCTGTTTTGCGAGGCGACCGGCTTCGACGGCACGACCCAGCGCGCGAACGGCCTTCTTGTGAAAGCCGTGCCAGGCAAGACACTCGAGATCCGCTTCGACGCCAACCATGTTCCGACCATCCCCTGGACATTCGAGCCCGAAAAGCCCGACCAGGTCGTGACGATCGGCGAAAAGAACATGGCGTTCTTCAAGGCCACGAACCATGCCCGCTATCCGGTGACGGGGCGCGCGACCTACAACGTCACGCCGACCCAGGCGGGCGGCTATTTCGCCAAGGTCCAGTGCTTCTGCTTTACTGAACAGACGCTGCAGCCCGGGCAGAGCGTGCGAATGCCGGTGATCTTCTACGTCGATCCGGGCATTGCCAAGGACGCCGATACGAAAAACATCGAGGCGATCACGCTCAGTTACACCTTCTATCCGATAGACGACGCGCGCGTGCGCGGCTAAAAGACCATCAATCCAGAATCTCGAAGACTAGGGACGAACCATGGCTGGTGCCAAGAACCACGATTACCACATACTGCCGCCCAGCCCGTGGCCGATCATCGGCGCGTTTTCAGCGTTGATCATGGCGGCCGGCGGTATCATGTGGATGCACAAGTCGCCCGTCGGTGGTTATGTATTCGGCCTCGGCGTCGCGGCGGTGCTCGCGACCTTCTATGGCTGGTGGCAGCAGGTGGTTCGCGAAGCGCACGCCGGTGATCACACGCCGGTCGTGTCGCTCCACCTGCGCTATGGCATGATCCTGTTTATTGCGTCCGAGGTCATGTTCTTTGTCGGCTGGTTCTGGGCGTGGTTCGACTATTCGCTGTTCCCCGCCGCCCTCGACGTGGTGAAGGACCACACCACCGGCGCCATGACCGTCACCAACCTGATCGGCCAGTCGGGCGCGGCGGCGGTCGAGCAATGGCCGCCCAAGGGCATCGAGATCATCGACCCGTTCCACTTCCCGCTGCTCAACACGCTCATCCTGCTCTGCTCGGGTACGACCGTCACCTATGCGCATCACGCGCTCATCCATGGCGATCGCCAGGGATTGAAGACTGGTCTCTGGGCCACGATCCTGCTCGGGCTGCTCTTCTCGAGCATCCAGGCCTATGAGTATGTCCACGCGCCCTTCGCCTTTAAGGGCCTGAATTATAGCGCAGCCTTCTACATGGCGACGGGCTTCCACGGATTCCACGTCATTGTCGGTACGATATTCCTGATCGTCTGCCTGATCCGTACCTACAAGGGGCATTTCACCCCGCGCCAGCATTTCGGGTTCGAAGCGGCGGCCTGGTACTGGCACTTCGTCGACGTCGTGTGGCTGTTCCTGTTCATTGCCGTTTATGTCTGGGGCGGCTGGGGCGCACCGGTCCATAGCGGATGAGTTCGTTCCCCGCGCTCGCGGGGACCGCGTTACGGGGCGCGTGCCCACAATGCGGCGCGCGCACGCTGTTTGGCGGCATGCTCGCCTTCGCGCCGAAGTGCAGCGCCTGCGGGCTAGATTTCAGCGCCTTCAATGTCGGGGACGGGCCGGCCGCGTTCCTGACCCTCATTGTCGGCGCGATCGTCGTGCTCGGTGCCGTCAGCCTGGAACTGGCGGTCAGTCCGCCGTTCTGGGTACACATCTTGATCTGGCCGGCAGTGACACTGGGTCTGGTTATCGGCGGCCTGCGCGTTGGCAAGGCCGCCTTGCTCGTTTCGGAATACCGCAATGCGGCGCGTGAAGGTAAGCTGAAGCAATGAAGCGTCTGCCCATCCTGCCCACGATCGTCGTCGGCCTCGCGGTGCTGGCTATGCTGGCGCTGGGCTTCTGGCAACTGCAGCGGCGCAGTGAAAAGGGAGCGCTGATCGCGCGTTATACCGCAAACCTCAACCTGCCGCCCATGACCTATCCCCAACTGGCGCCGGTTCCGCCCGAGGCGATGTTCCGCAAAGCGCGTGTCCATTGCCTGCGTGTGGCCAGTTGGCGGACCGAGGGCGGCCGGACACCCGGTGGCCAGGCTGGATACCGCCATATTGCGCAATGCGTGACCGGCGCGGAGGGGCCCGGCGCGCTGATCGACATGGGTGTCTCGGCCGACCCCGCCCAAAAACTTGGGTGGAACGGCGGTATCGTCGATGGCCTGATCACGACCGAGCCGAGCCACGAAAGCCTTGTCGGTCGCTTGTTCGGCCACGCCTCACCCTTGCGCCCGATGCTCGTTGCCGATGTACCAGCGCCGGGCCTCGCTGCGAGCACCCCGCCCGACCCTTCCGCCATTGCGAACAACCACCTCGCCTATGCGGTGCAGTGGTTCATTTTCGCAGGGGTCGCGCTCCTGATCTACGCGCTGGCGCTCAGGCGACCCCGATAACTAAAGTGCATCGTGAAAGATCAGGCCGCGTGTGAAGCGTTCGCCGCCGGTGACCTTGCTGAGCCCATGCCGCATCTGGACGCAATAAGGACTCCGCGCGCCCTGCCCCGTAGAGGTCCTGATGCAGGGCGCTCCAGTCGCCCGGGCCATAGCGCAAGAGCAACGGGGTAGGGCGTATCTGTCCTGCAGCATGGCACCGCGCGCGGTATTCGCTATGGGTGGCGGGCTGGGTCTGACGTGCGCCGAGCACATCGGCCAATCGGTCGGCGACCCCGCCGAGCGCCGGGTAGCGTCCCGATCGCAACGCCGCAACTTTCGATGGGTGCGGATCAGCGAAACAACCATATACGCCCCGCCCGAACGCGTGGCGGGCCATGTCCTCTTCGCTGCGGAACTGGGTGAGGCAGACCAGCTCGCCCCCCCTTGCAGGCGGTCGCCGGTTGAAATCAGCCCGGGCGGGAAAGCACAGCCTTCGGTGGAAAGGGATGTGGCAAGAGCCGTGCGGTCGGCGATCATAGCGACAGCCTAGCGCGCCATGTGCCGACCGCCGTCACGCAAATTGCGATCAAAGCGGAGCGCTATCGCTTCTTGCCCCATTTCCGCTGCGTCTTCCCGAACCGGTCTTTGCGCGTCCCTGGCTTGCCCTCGTTGCTCCTACCCATGATCGGCGCGGCAGAGACCGCCGCGCTGGGCAGACCCAGTTCCTCCGCTTCGAGCGCGCGAATTTCGTCGCGCAGGCGGCCGGCGGTTTCAAATTCCAGGTCGCCAGCGGCCTTGCGCATCTTCTTTTCGAGGTCTTCGATATACGCACGCAGGTTGTGGCCGACCATGTGCGGCCGGTCTTCGTCGATCTCGATCGTTACCTGATCGCGCGACGACAGGTGCGAGATCACGTCACCGATGTTGCGCTTGATCGTCGCGGGGGTGATGCTGTGCTTGGCATTATACTCGAGCTGCTTTTCGCGCCGCCGGTCGGTTTCGCGGATCGCGCGTTCCATGCTGCCGGTCATGCGGTCGGCGTAGAGGATGACGCGCCCGTCGACGTTACGCGCAGCGCGGCCGATGGTCTGGATCAGCGACGTCTCCGAACGCAGGAAGCCTTCCTTGTCGGCGTCGAGGATGCAGACGAGGCCGCACTCAGGGATATCCAGCCCCTCGCGCAACAGGTTGATGCCGATCAGCACGTCATAAACGCCGAGACGCAGGTCGCGGATCAGCTCGATGCGCTCGAGCGTCTCGACGTCCGAATGCATATAGCGGACCTTGATTCCTGCCTCGTGCAGATATTCTGTCAAATCCTCTGCCATCCGCTTGGTCAGCGTGGTCACGAGCGTCCGGTATCCGGCGGCGGTCGTCTTTTTGATCTCGTTGATGCAATCGTCGACCTGGTCCTCGACCGGCTTGATTTCGACCGGCGGGTCGATGAGGCCCGTCGGGCGAATGACCTGTTCGGCAAAGACGCCACCAGTCTGTTCCATTTCCCAAGGGCCTGGTGTCGCCGAGACGCATACGGTCTGCGGCCGCATCGCGTCCCATTCGTTGAAGCGTAAGGGACGGTTGTCGATCGCCGACGGCAGGCGGAACCCATATTCGGCAAGCGTCAGTTTCCGCCGGTGGTCGCCGCGCGACATGCCGTTGACCTGGCCGATGGTGACATGGCTCTCATCGACGAACAAAAGCGCGTTTTCCGGCAGATATTCGAACAGGGTCGGCGGCGGTTCGCCGGGCAGGCGGCCGGTCAGGAAGCGGCTGTAATTCTCGATCCCTGCGCAGCTGCCAGTCGCGGCGATCATCTCGAGGTCGAAATTGGTCCGCTGTTCCAGGCGTTGTGCCTCAAGCAATTTGCCTTCGATCACCAGCTCCTTAAGCCGCTCGGATAGCTCATGCTTGATCGCGTCCATCGCCTGTTTCATCGTCGGGCCGGGCGTGACGTAGTGCGAGTTGGCATAGACGCGGACATAGTCGAGCGACACTGACTTCTTGCCGGTCAGCGGGTCGAACTCGACGATGCTTTCGATCTCGTCGCCGAAGAACGAGATGCGCCAGGCGCTGTCCTCATAGTGCGACGGGAAGATTTCCAGATTGTCGCCGCGCACGCGGAAATTGCCGCGCTGAAATGCGGCGTCGTTGCGCTTGTACTGGAGCGCGACGAGCTTGCGGATGATCTCGGACTGTTCAACCGTCTGGCCCTTTTTCAGATCGAAGATCATCGCCGAATAGGTCTCGACCGAACCGATGCCGTAAAGGCAGCTGACCGACGCCACGATGATCACATCGTCGCGTTCGAGTAGCGAGCGGGTCGCCGAGTGGCGCATCCGGTCGATACTCTCGTTTACCGAGCTTTCCTTCTCGATATAGGTGTCCGACCGCGCGACATAGGCTTCGGGCTGGTAATAATCGTAATAGCTGACGAAATATTCGACCGCATTGTCAGGGAAGAACGATTTCATCTCGCCGTAGAGCTGCGCGGCCAGGATCTTGTTGGGAGCGAGGATCAATGCGGGCCGCTGCAGCTCCTCGATCACGCGGGCCATGGTGAACGTCTTGCCGCTGCCGGTGACGCCAAGCAGCACCTGGTTGCGTTCCCCGGTCAGCGCGGTCTCGACCAGCTCGGCAATTGCCGTCGGCTGATCGCCTGCGGCCTGATAGTCCGACACGACCGTGAATCTCTTGCCCCCCTCGACCTTTGGTGGGCGCGCTGGCCGGTGCGGCACGAAATCAGCCGAAGTTTCGGGTTCGTCGAGACTCGTGCGAATGGCGATGGACATAAAGAGAACGATAGGGGTTGCTCCGGGCGGTTACAACCAGTCGGATTATGGTGCTTGCCGATTGAATTGCCCCCGCAACGCGATATGCTCTGCCAAAACCACGGGCGCATCGCTACCGAACGACGAGTGGAAGGAAATGCCATGCTGCGCCCGATCCTGTTTGCCCCGCTGGTACTGGCGGCGTGCAATTCCGGCCCGACCGTTACCGCGACCGATGCAACCGGCACTGAAGTCGCGGCGAAGCTAAAGGCGGCCAATCTCGATACGCCGTTCGTCTCTCCGGGCCGTTGGGAAGGTTCGATGACGATCAGCGATATCAGCACCCCCGACATGCCGCCGCAAATGGCCGAGCAGATGAAGGGCGCGATGGGCAAGGCCCGCACCTTCGTCAGTTGCCTGACCCCCGAAGAGGCCAAGGCGCCCAAGGAGGGTTTCTTTGGCAGCGAGCAGAAAAGCTGCAAATTCGCCCGGTACACAATGGGTAATGGCAAGATCGACGCCGAGATGACTTGCAATCAGGACGGTGCGAAGCGGACAATGACAATGTCCGGCACCTATGGGCCGGATACCTATATGATGACGATAGCTTCGTCGGGGAGCGGGGGCGCAAAGGCCGGCCCGATGTCGACCATGTCGATGAAGATGAGCGTTACCGGCAAGCGCACCGGGGACTGCACGGGTAACGAAAAGCGCTAGGGAGACGGGATCATGATCGGCTATGTAACGCTAGGCACCAACGATATTGGCAAAGCGCGCGCCTATGATGATGCGCTGCTGCTGGACAGCCGGGCCAAGGTCGATGCCCTTCACGCCAAGGCATCGGAGTTGGGCGGAACCGGCGACGGCCCGCCCGGGAAAATGGGCTTTTACGGCGCCTATTTCCGCGACATCGAGGAGAACAAGCTGTGCGCCTTCAACGTGGGATCAAACCAGTGAAACGCGCGCTGTTCCTGGCGCCAGCTGCGCTGCTTGCCACACCGGCGCTTGCCGAACCCGATTTCGCTGCCGCGATCCGGGCCGATTACGACGCATCGGGTGCGGCACTGTTCGATTACTTCCACCGCAATCCTGAACTGTCGTTCAAGGAACTCAACACGGCCGCGCGCATGGCGAAGGAACTGCGCGCGATACCAGGTGTCGTCGTGACCGAAAAGGTCGGGGGTACCGGCGTGGTCGGCATCTTGTCGAACGGCGCCGGGCCGACGGTGCTCGTGCGCGCAGATATGGACGGGCTGCCGGTCGAGGAGAAGACGGGTCTGACCTATGCATCAAAGGCGCGTCAGGTCGGCGTCGACGGCGTGGATTCGCCGGTCATGCACGCCTGCGGCCATGACACGCATATCACGGCCATGGTTGCGACCGCAAAACGCCTTGCCGCCATGAAGGACCGTTGGTCGGGAACGGTGATGTTCATCGTCCAGCCCGCCGAGGAACGTGTCGGCGGGGCGGAGGCGATGCTGAAGGACGGGCTCTACTCGCGCTTCACGAAGCCTGATTATGCACTCGCCTTCCACGTCGCCTCGCAGATGCCGACGGGCAAGGTTTCGGGCTCGGAAGGAATCCAGTATTCGTCGTCGGATTCGGTTGACCTTACCGTCCGCGGCGTGTCGACGCATGGCGCTGCGCCACAACTCGGGCGGGACCCGGTTTATATCGCATCGCAGATCGTCGTGGCGCTTCAAGCGCTGATCAGCCGCGAAAAAGGGCCATTGAGCGCCGGCGTGATCACGGTCGGTGCGTTTCACTCGGGGACCAAGCACAACATCATCTCGGACCACGCTGATCTGCAGATCACCGTGCGGTCAAACGACACGCCGACACGCAATATGCTGATCACCGGGATCGAGCGTGTCGCAAAGGGCGTCGCCATGGCCAATGGTGCGCCGGAACCGGTAGTGAAGGTTGTCGAAAGCACGCCGGTCACGATCAATGACGGCGCGCTGGCCCGCCGTATCAACACGGCTTTTGTTCGCGAACTGGGTGCCGATGCGGTGCCGAAGTTCGAACAGAAAGACATGGGCGCCGAGGACTTTGCCTATTTCGTCCAACCCGACCTGAAAGTTCCCGGTTTCTACTTCGCGGTCGGCGGCACGCCGCAGGCAGCATTCGACGCGGCCAAGGCGGGTGGCCCCCCGGTTGCCGGCCACCACTCCGGCCTGTTCAAGGTCGACCCGAAGGCCAGCATCGTCACCGGGGCTACGGCAATGACGGTGGCAGTCATGGAACTCTTGGGGAAAAAGTGACGCGGCGCGCGGCGTCAGTCCGCGCGCTCCAGATCACGGCCGCGCGTTTCAGGCAGCAGCCAGAACGCCAGTGTCATCACGGCAAAGACGGCAGCGGAATACCAGTAGAAACCGCTCTCGTGGCCCCCTTTCTTGAACGACAGCGCGACGAATTCGACCGACCCCGCAAGGATTGTGTTGCCGATCGCATAAGGAAAGGCGACGCCCAACGCGCGGATGTAGGGCGGGAAGAGCTCTGCCTTCACCACGCCATTGACCGCGCCATAGCCGGCCTGGACCGTTGCCGGGATAAGCAGGATGAGCAGCGCAACGGCCGGGCTGGTGGTGACTGCGATCGTCGAAAACACCGGTACAACGAGCAATGTGATACAGGTGCCGGCAAACAACAGCGATGGCTTGCGCCCGATCCGGTCCGAAATCGCGCCCCACACCGGCTGCATCAGGACCGACCAGAACAAGACGCCCATCATGATGAGCGTTGCCGTCCATTCGTCGAACTTGGCTGTGCCCTGCAGGAATTTGAGCATGTAGGTCGTGAACGAATAGGACGCCATGCCGCCCCCGCCCGACATGATCGCGACGAGGATGACCGAGCGCTTGTGATGACGCCAGAGATGCGTGAGCGAGGAGCGCGACTCCTCGACTACGCCGTCACCGCCCGCCATCGCCTCGAAGGCCCGGGTTTCGGCAAGGCTGCGACGGAGCATGAATACGCCTACGGCCAGAAACGCACCGATCACAAAGGCGATGCGCCAGCCGCCGCTCCTGATCGCGTCCTGGCCAATAATCAGCTGCAGCAAGAGTGAAACAAGCAGCGCCAGAAGCTGCCCGCCGAGCAACGTGGCATATTGAAAGCTCGACCAGAAGCCGCGGCCCGTGTCCGGCGCCATTTCGCTGAGGTAAGTCGCACTCGACCCATATTCACCGCCGATCGACAAACCTTGGACGACCCGTGCCATTACGAGAATGATGGGCGCAAAAATGCCGACCTGAGCATAGGTCGGGGCCGCCGCGATGACGAGCGAGCCACCGGCCATAAGTGCGACCGACAGTGTCAAACCAGCCTTACGCCCGCGCCGGTCGCCATACATGCCCATCAGCCACGCGCCGATGGGGCGCATCGCAAAGCCGAGCCAGAAGATACCTGCGGTATTGAGCAATTGGGCGAGTGGATCGGCTTTGGGAAAAAACGACGGTGCGAAATAGATCGCAAAGATGGTGAAGCTGTACCAGTCGTACCATTCGACCAGATTGCCAGCCGACCCGCCGACGATCGAACGCAGGCGCTTAAGTTCCATGGCCATGCGTCGCTTCCCCCTGTGGACTGTGGCACTTATGCGACGAAGCTACGCTGCCGAGCAAGCGCAGCCGCTTGTGCACATGGCATGGGCGCAATAGGCGGGTCGCCATGAAGCAAATTGCGCTCTTTGGCCTGGCTGTGCTGCTGGTACCGCTGGCGGCCTGTGTCGCTCCGCCGGCGCGCCTCGGCGATCAGCAGGTCGCACCGCGCCCGACCATGACGCCCCCGCTTGCTCGTCCGATACCGGTTTCCGAAGGGGCCGTTGCCCCGGGTGACTGGACTTATGCCATCGATGCCCGCGGGTCGCGCGCGCTGTTCGGTCAGGCTGGCAGCGATGCCTTGCTGCTCATACGCTGTGACCGTGCGGCGCACCTTGTCTACCTGTCGGTGCCAGGCAGCGCGGGAGGCACGCTCACCTTGCGCGCGACCAGCACGGTGAAGCTGGTGGCGGCGCGGCCGACCGGGTCGACCCCACCCTATGTGGCGGCGGACTTGTCGCCAGCCGATCCCATTCTTGATGCGCTGGCGTTCAGTCGCGGACGGTTTACGGTCGCCCTCGATGACCGCGCGACCACGGTGCCTGCCTGGCCCGAATTTACGCGCGTGGTGGAGGATTGTCGCGACTGAACCGATGCCAGATTTCGGCGCTGCGCGAAGTGCTTAGACATGACGGAATAAATTTTTTTCCACAAGTCCTTGAATGCTGACTCGCGATGATTCAGATCCGTGCTGTGGCCGCTGATGGTCACGGGCTTTTTAGCGAAGGGAGGTGATCCGATGTCTCATGGTTCAGCTTGTGGCACGGAGAATTTCGTTCGGGAGCATATCGCCTGAATACCCTGATGGGTTGAAATGCGGTCATGGTCTCCCGGGCTTGAGATAACCTCTCAAAGCCGCTGACCATGCTAAGGGTCGCCGGAACGTCGAGAGACGCACCGGCGACCTTTTTCATATTTGCGACGGGGCGTCGCGCTGACCTCGTCGGTCCGCGGCAAGCCGATTGCTGCGCATTGCAATTGCCTGGAAAACCGAAAAAGACGCTGCCAAAGGCGTCGGCATATCTCCACTTAACCTATGATGGTGTTGAAATGCCTCACAAGGGGCGTCTGGAGATGCAGGCCATGCAATGGTAATCCCGCCGTCCCGCCACCGAGTAGCGCGCAAAGAATCTGCCGGTCATCAAACGCGGGAACTCAAAGCAGCCTAGAGCGCATTCTGACACCGGCTCCCTGCGTCCCAAGCGCATAAACACACCCGAGGCGTAGTCCCTCGGGTCCGCTCTTTCCCTGACAAAAGAGATTGCGAAAAATGTTGCGCGTCCTTAAAAAAATGTTCGCCGTCGACACGCAAGATCCGGACCTTGCGCAGGCGCAGTTCAGGTCTTGTTCCAAGCAAATTCCGCTGCTTTACATCATCCTGGTGTCGAACGCTGCGGCGATCATGGTCGACTTTTTTCGTGCGGATTACCTGTTTCGGACGCTCGTCGTCCCCATGTTCATCTGTGCGTTCGCGCTGTCCCGCGCGTGGTGGTGGTGGAACCAGGGCAACAAGCCGGAACGGCCACATGCGGAAACAGCGCGGCTGATCAAGCGCACCTGCAATCTTGCCTCGATCATGACGCTCCTGTTCAGTGGCTGGTGCATATGGGTATATCCGCTGGGCGATGACCTATCGCGGGGGCATCTCACCTTCTTCCTGGCCCTGACACAGGTCAGTTCAGTGTTCTGTCTGATGAGCATGCGGGGCGCAGCCCTTCGTGTCGCCTTTGCCAGCACGCTTGTCTTCGTCCTCTATTTTTCGTGGATGGACGGTGGGCGCATGATTATCGAATCCAGCGTCCTGTGTTTTGTCTGCTGGGGCATGATCGTCGTAACCCATCGCTATAATCTCGATTTTGCGGATTTGATTTCTTCGCAGCGCGACCTCCGCCTTCGCCAGATACAAACCGAGCGGCTGAGTGAGGAAAACCGTCGGGTTTCATTGACCGACGCGCTCAGCGGGCTGCCGAACCGTCGCCAGCTGCTGGTGCGGCTCGATGAGCTGGAAAAGCAGGCGGACCTCGAGCCGGACAGTCTTGCCGTTATCTTCATCGATCTCGATGGCTTCAAGGCGATCAACGACAACCATGGTCACCACGTCGGTGATTCGTTGCTCAGCAGCCTGAGCCAGCGCCTGCGCGCCGCCTGTCCCATAACCACTATGCTGGCGCGGGTCGGCGGCGATGAGTTCGTCTTGCTGATCGAAGCGCAAGGTGCGACGGCCGAGGCCCTGACGCTTGCCGAGCGCATCAACCGCGAAATCCTGCGGCCAGTACTAGCCGACAATCATGTCGTCCATGTCGGCGCGAGTATCGGCGTTGCCGGCAATGCCGAAGGGCTGCTGAGCGCGCACGAGCTTTTGCGCCGGGCGGATACGGCAATGTATCACGTCAAGGTCGGCAGGAAAGGCGAGATCGCGGTCTACGACTTTACGTTCGACCAGGGTCGCCTACGCCGGCTCGAGATCGAGAACGAGATCGGCCAGGGCCTGGAAAAGAAGGAATTCGACGTCTTCTACCAGCCCATCGTCGAGGCCCAGAGCGGCCTGATCGTGGGTGCCGAGGCGCTGATCCGATGGCCGCGACGGATGGAGGGAAGCCTTTCGCCCGACCAGTTCATCAGCATTGCCGAAGCAAGCGGCCAGATTCGTCCGCTGGGATTGTTCGTTCTCGAACGCGCGTGCAGTGACTTTAAAGCGTACGACGATCTGAAGCTGAGCGTCAACCTGTCGCCTGCCCAGTTCAACGATCCCGGCTTTGAGACACAGGTCGCAGCGATCCTCGGCAGAACGGGCTTTCCGCCTGAGCGCCTCCAGTTCGAAATCACCGAAGGCTATCTGCTCGCCAATCCCGAACGCGCAAACAAGGCGATCAACGGGTTCAGGGCCCTTGGCATGGCGATCGCCCTCGACGATTTCGGCACGGGGTTTACCAGCATCCACTATCTGCAATCCTATGGCTTCACCCATATCAAGATCGACAAGTCGCTGCTCGTTGGGCTGCATTCCGGCAGCAAGGCGTCGATGCTGATTGCAGGCACGGTTTTTCTCGCCAACGGGCTCGACATGCGGATTATCGCCGAAGGGGTCGAGACCGAGGAACAGGCGGCCCTGCTCCGCGCAGCGGGCTGCCACAAGCTCCAGGGATTTCTATTCGG
>JBMOGG010000077.1:0-12690 GCA_049318505.1 Sphingomonas sp.
GCGCAGGGCCTGGCCCAGCTCATGCCCGGAACCGCCGCTGCGCTGGGCGTCGACGATGTCTTTGACCCCGATCGCAATATCGATGGCGGCGCGCGCTACCTCGCCGCGATGCTGGCGCGGTTCGGCTCGGTGCCACTGGGGCTGGCGGCCTATAATGCCGGACCCGGCCGGGTCAGCGCTGCCGGCGGGATTCCTGCCAATCGCGAAACCCCTGGCTATGTGCGCAGGGTTATGGACTTTTGGAACGCGGGCACGCACGCCACGCTTGGAAGTGTCCGGGCGGCGGCGGTTGCACTCGGTTTCGACGCCCGCAGTCGAGAGTGAGCGCGAACGCGCCGACGATGGTCATCGCCACCAGACAATGGGGACAAGCAAGAGCCATGTCCACCAGCTTCGAATCGGAGTCCAAAACCGCTCATCAAAATGGTTTCGGCAAAAGGGAACTTGACTCTTTAGCTGATCCGGCCGGAAGTTGCTTCAGAAACATCGCATCGAAAAAGATTCCGTGTCAGTTCAATTTAAAGGAAATAGTCTTAATTGCAGCCTCACTCGCTGTTTTTGACGCCTTTTGTGCAATATATTCGATCAATGTATTGAGAGTTTCTGCGTATAGTACATTCCACGATTGATCGGAAATTTTTACTTCAAAGCCAATATCAATACAGAATGGTTCAAGAATGTGTTGTTTCGCTATACTGCGCCAAACTGCCTTAGAAGTATGAAAATTTTTAGGCTTTTGGTCTGGCCAATTTGCGTGAAAAATATCTGGAACAATCAGAAAAACATAGTTTCTTACGGCATTTTCAGCGTTTTCTCGATAGTTAGTCATTGCGTAGCCTTTCATGTTTTAAAATAGAACGCCAAATTTCAAACTGATCTCATCCTCAACGGCAAGTGATTTTATTTCAATACCATGTTTGTAGCTTGGACCGAGTTGCAGCGCGACGCGTGGGTTTATCCACCAGCGGTATGCGATTGACGCATCAAGGCGGTCTATATCGGCTGAGTTGCCGCTTACGACGGGAAGGTAACGATAGCGAACGCTGAGGACAAATCCTTCGTCAGCGGTTGCGGGTGCCATGTCTATCCCGATTACGCCCCCAATGGCCAAGAAATTGCCATACCCCTCGAATTTTTCTTTACCTTGCCGGGTTACATTTCCGTAGTCCGCACTGACTGCAGCATAGCAACTGGACTTCAGTGATCCAATTATTACTACAGTCCCAAAGCCACAAATGCCGGCGCTGAAGTCTAATGCGGGCTCGGCGGTCAGTCTTGCGGTAAGTCGCTCTGACTTATCAGTAAAATTTAATACATACCCAGCTTCGGCTGATACCGTTATGGCGTCACCGATGCCAAACTCAGATTGTGAAAGGCCGATCTCAAGAGCGTTAACGTCAGAGTCCGCCTCGCTCTTTCCGTCCTCAAGTATGGGCTGAGGCTTTACTCTGCTTCGTCCCAGGCGATAACTGGCATAGAAAAAAGCCGGGTTCAGATTGCTGTCACCGGTGATGCGAATGCCTGCTGTACCAGTGATCGACGATGTGCTCGTTGTTTTGCTTGTCGTTAAGCCTGCGTCGTCAGTTTTGCGCTCACGTTGGCGCACAAAGGCTATGCTCGCAGGTTCCCCGGATCGACGGCCAATGGCATCATCGAATTTCGCAAGATCGGCGATTTTTTCACCAATAGCAAACCGTCCGATTGGAGTCATACGACCCTCAATATCAGTTACGATCGGATACGGATCAGAGTTAGCCGCTTTTCCAGGGAGGCAGTATATCTTTATCGCGTCCTGATTGTCGAATATCCATCTATATCCTGCTGTTGTAGGAGGAGCCGGCTCAATATTTAGTTTGAGTGTTTGTGAGGAATTTTTCGGATCAATAGCGAGTGCTACAACCAGTGAGCGCACGGAAGATGCTATGGTAGCGTCACCATTCTTGAACACAGCTTCCACTAGATTGGCCGAGCCTTGACCAACTTTACTTGGACGACGTCCTGCCGCTACGATAACTGACTCTGCAAGATCATTGACGCTAATTGAAACAGGCATATTAGGTTGACGTACGTCATTGCAAGCGATCTTGGCAATATCGGTTACTCCGGCCTGCGCGCCTATTGCAAAATTGCAAAGCGAGAATCCTGCCATTAGTTTAATTTTGCGATTAGAATTTGTCATTTTGACAGCCCCTTTTTAAACTACTTAACATTCTCATATTGGCGTGCTGGCCTCGCTCCCAGATCAGACATACCCGGATTATCGATATTTTTCTGACTATCGAATTCAGGTCACGAAAATTCTATGCTTTCTTCCGATCGTTTCCAACCCGGCGTAGATCAAGATACCAACATGTCCCGGTCGTGTCGGGCCAAACGCTGCGGCTCGCCTCGGCTTCCGAAATTCCGTCCGCCAGCGCTTCAAGGACAACCGGGCCGCGCCAGTTAAGTGGCCAGTTCATGATGGCTTCCATGTAGGCTGTGTCGAACAGGCCTTCGCCGTAATTGCCGATCAATAGCCGGCCTCCATCATTGAGCATGGTGAAGAGCCGTTCGGTCAGGCTGCGGGCGACGGGTTCGGGGAGGTAATCGTACAGCCCCGCAGCATAGATGAGATCAAAGCCGCCTAGATTGCGGGCGCCGCCGCGCAGCACGTCTCTGACGGACATTTCGAGCGCTTCAATCGCAGGGAAGCGTTCGGCGTAGTCACGCGCAATGCTCGCGAGACTGTCGGTGTCCTGGTCGGCCGCGACGAAGCGGCCAATCGACCCTTGGGCAAAGGCCAGCGACCATTCGACCTCGCGCAGATGGCCGCACGCGAGCGACAGGATTGAGGGGCGTTGAATACGCACCGCTGTTTCATCGATGGCATCGGAGAGGATCATGCGGCGCTCGCGCACCGAGCGTGCTGGCGGTGCTGCGTGCGTCATCGCCGTAACGACGCTGGCGACCGGATCCGATGTGGTCCAGGGCGCGCCTGGCTGGCGGTAGATCACGTCGAGCAAGCTGGCATCGCCGGGGTAGCCGCGGGGCCGGGCAAAGGCATGGCCGGCGATTGGGCAGGAACGCGCCATCGCCGCCGCTTCATGATCGCTGACCAGCGGCAGGACGATATCGTGCCACTCACTGCCTGCCTCGATGCGGAGTTGGTGCAATGTTGCGCGAAACTCGGCAATGAAGGCCGGTGCGCCTTCGCTCTCCAGCCGGTCCAGAGAAGCGGAAAGCCGCTCGTTGACCACGCCGGGCCATTTCGATGGCGGCGCCATTGTGACGACACCGGCGTTATCGTTCTCATACTTCATCGTGGCTCTCCCTTTCAAAAATCAGGCTGCAGGTCGTTCGAGTTGCAGGCGGTCGCTGGCGGCATCGAACATCGTTGCGTCATGGCTGACCGCGATGACGACAGCGCCGGATTCGCGGGCGTAGTGCCCGATCGCTTCGGCAACGGTTCGGGCGTTGACGGGATCAAGTGCAGCCGTCGGCTCATCGGCAAGCAGCAGGCTGGGTGCTGCGGCGAGCGCCTGTGCCAGCGCGACACGTTGCTTTTCACCGCCTGAAAGGTCCGCCGGGCGCTGCGACAAACGATGACCGAGGCCGAGTTTTTCGACCCAGGCCAGCCCCGACGCGGTTGCATCGGGCCGGCTACGAAGCCGTCCAACGAGTGCCATATGTTCGGCGACCGTCAGCACGTCGATCAATCGACATGTCTGAAACACCAATGCGACTTCCTTGTTGCGCCATTGCTGACGCTGAGGGCGGCTGAGGCTGGTGACAGGTGTCTTGCCGTGAGACACGGTTCCTGACGTAGGCGCCAAGACGCCGGCGATGATCGACAGCAGTGTCGTCTTGCCGGCGCCACTGGGGCCTGCAACGCAGGTGAAGGTTCCTGGCGCAAACCTCCGTGTCAGCGACGCGAGTACCGGCTGGCGCTGGGCGCCTTCCACGATGACGTGCGCGACATCGGTCAGAACGAGTGGCTCGCTCATCCGCGCAGCCCTACGTAAACGCGCAGCCCAACAACCGCTGGCGGCGGCAGACCGTCGAACGCGATCCAGGCTTCGCGCGTATCGCGATCGAAGCGGTCGCTGGGATCGAGTGATCGCGCCGTTTTGCGTCCCATCTGGCCGGATAGCGCGACAACGCGCCCGCGCCAGCGCTGGGCACTGCCATCGACCCATATGTCGGCGGCCATGCCTTCGCGTACAGCCCAGGCATCCCGGTCGGTAATCTCGGCCTTGGCGATCATGTTCTCGAGGTTGGCAACCACCATTACCGGCATGCCGATGCTCGCGCCGCTGAACTCGCCCGCATGCTTCAGAACGCGAAGAACGGTCCCGTCGATCGGTGCGCGCAGAACGCACTTTCCTGCTTCGGCGCTGATGGCGCGTGCGTCGGCGTCAGTCGCTACGGCCACTTCCGCCGCTGCGACGCGTTCATCCGGTCGCGCACCATTGGCCAGCGCTGCGAGTTCAGCCGAGGCCTTCGCGAGGGCGGCTGATTGGCTATCACGGTCATTCGTGAGCTGGTTCAGCCTGCGCGTCGATACAAAGCCGCTCGTCTTCAGCAACTCGGCACGTGCCAGAAGATCAGCGGCATCGTGTAACTGGCTTCTGGACTCATCGACGCGGGCTGCCGCCGCTGCGATGATCTCTCGGCGTGGTCCGGCAGCAACCAGACGGGCATCAGCGGCAGCTTCGCCGGCCCGCGCAGCAGCTGCGGCGGCGCGGGCTCGGACGTCCGCGCAAGCCAGCTCCAGCAGCGGTTGGCCAGCGGCAACCTTGTCGCCCTGGCCAACAAGAACACGCACGATAACGGCGTCGCGCTCTGCGGCAAGGAACCGGGCTTCACTTGCCGCGTCGAGTCGTGCCGTCGCCGTAAGCTTGTAGCGCGGTTCGGCCGGCGGTGGATCGGCGACGGCAGCGCTGCATCCCGGCAGCGCAAGCGCCGCCAACAGCGCTATGCAGCGCGGGTCAGCTGCGAAAAATGACATGCGGGGGGAACCTTCTCAAAGCACGGATGGCGGCGAAAACCGCCATGCCGAAGCTGATAGCGACCAGGGCGAGGGCGAAGACCACATCGACAGGTTTCAGTGTCACCCAGGGCAGCATCGGTGCCGCCGCGGCGCGTGCCAGCGGGACGGCGACCAGCGCGACAAGGCCAGCTCCGCCAGTCAATACCGCTGCGACCGCTCCGACCAGCATGGCAAGTTGCCGGTCGCTGGCGCCGTGTCCGATCAGCGAAACGAAATCCTGCGATCGCCGCTGAATGAAGCGTCCAATGCTGGTCAGCATGAGCAGAATCATCAGCAAACTGGCGAGGATGGCGGCGAGCAGAATGGCGGCCCCGGCGCCGGTTTTGGCTTGCCAGTATCGCGAGCTGTCGGCCTGGAACGCTGCGTCGGTGCGAACGTCCAGTTCCGGATACCGAGCTTTCAACCGATGCAGCCGTGCATCGAGGTCCGACGGCCGTCCGCGCGGAAAGTCGATCGCGAGGAATGCGACCTGATCGATCGGTGCGGCTAGCGCCGCGCGCGCATCGTCGAGTCCGGCGATCACATAGGGCGCTCCCAGAAAGGTGGCGAGGCCGTCTGTTGGCCGGGCCGAAGCCATGGTGAGTGCACCGATACTGGATTCGCTTTCCGACCGCACAATATCGAGCCTGGCCATATCGGATCGGTCGGCGACGAAGCGGCGCGGCGCCAAGCTGGCATCTTCTACACCGATCAAGGCGACATTGCCGCGACGACCCATTGGCGACACCCAACCCGTAAAACCGAACACG
Source organism: Sphingomonas sp. (assembly GCA_049318505.1). Lineage (GTDB taxonomy): Bacteria > Pseudomonadota > Alphaproteobacteria > Sphingomonadales > Sphingomonadaceae > Sphingomonas_O. The sequence continues at coordinate 5,779 of JBMOGG010000077.1, forward strand.
ACGCGCCGCACCGTCGCGCCGGGAAGTTCGGCAAGAACAGCGCCAGCATAGCCTTCGGAGATTGGCATGGGAAAATCGAAGCTCTCGACACCCCTGTCGGAAACCCAGACATCCGCCGCCAGCCACCGCGGTGCGGCGGAAGCTGCCGACAGGAACGAGGTGAAGACGGCGAACTGGAAGCAGGCAACAGTTGCGGCGGTGCCGGCCGAGCCGATGCCACCGACAAGCGAACGCATATCGCGCAGCATGATGGCCCTGAGCAGCAGACCGACGACGCTACTACTGGGCTCATTCGACCAGGCGAGGCTTGGCCTCATCAGAGCCGCGCAATGGAACTGATAGCCGGGGCGAAGAAATAATCCCCGCCCATCAGCGTTACAGCGCCGCCAAAGGCGAACGTAATGGGTTCGGCCGCTGGATTCTCCCGCCAGGTCTGCACGCCGGCCGGATCGAGCAAGGCGACTGGAGATGTCACCGGGTCGACCCCTGTATTTGGAATCCCAGCTGCCGCATCATCGACGAACGCCGGGTTGTTTGACCAGCTCGCCTGGGTGAATTCGAACTGGCGCCGGATATCGCTGTTGTACGCCATGAACAGCAGGCCAACACCGTTGCTGGGAAACGGTCCGTTTAGTTCGGGAAGGTCGGCGCGGGTGCCATAGGTTATGCCCCGGCGCGGCATCAGGTGCACGCGCTCGTCAGCCTCATTGGCACCCAGCCGTCGGGCAGTGTCGCCGCGCGGATTGGTCTTGCGAACATGCGCGTGGAAGGGGCAGCCAAGCCCATCGGCATCAGCGGCATAATCAAAATCGTTGACCAGCCCCCCCGGCTGCCCGGCTGGCGTGGCAACCGGCGTGCCATCTTCAAACCGCCCAACCGCCAATGCGCCAGCTCGATCACGCGCCGGCCCAGTCAAGCCAAGGACATCGGCGAGTTGGTCTTCGCTCTGCTTGAATTTGGCAACATCCTGTTCCAGCTTTCGATAAACCAGATAGCTGCCGAAGCCGGCGTCGGTTGCCGCGTTGAAATCGCGAACCAGCGCCAGCTTCAGGGGTGAGAACGCCGGATCCCACTCCGCCTGTGGCTCGGCGGCCACCTGGTCGGCCAGCAAAAGCGGCTGACTGATGCCATCGGCATATCCGAAATGTTCGATCGCAGTGCCCTTGGCGCTCCCAGCGGGGGGCTGACGGCGCAACGCCAGTCCCTCATCGATTCCCAGCAAGCTGATGCCATCGCCAAGGAGTTGCGTGAGAAGGTCGTCGGCCACAGTCTTGGCCGTTGCGGCATCGTCCGCCGCAACCAAGAGCAACGCATCAGGATCGCGTAAATGATCTTGAAAGTCCTGCGAATCTGGATCGGACAGAAGCCCGGAACGGGCTCCCATGCCTTGCCGGAATGCCGGGTCGACGGGTGCGGGAAGGTTGAGCGCTGCATAGCCGCCGGCTGACATAGCGAACAGGATGATCGGGCCGCCGCCCTCACCACCGGTCTTGAGACGGGCGCGGTCAGACAGGGCCTGTTCGGCCGATGTTACAACCCCGGCAAGCTGCGTTAGCCGGATACGGTTAGCTGCCTGCCGTGCCGGGTCAAAGCGCAGGAACAGATTGCGGGTGTGGTCTCGCCCATGGCCAACGAGAATGTTGGCCTGGAGGTCCGCCAGCACCGGCGCAATTTCGGGGTTTAGCCGGTCAACAGGTTTGTCGAGAAATTGATCGAACGACATGGCGCGTCTCCACTTGAGTTGTGGCGCCAGAAGCAGTGAGCCCCGGATGCCCGCCAAGTGGGTGACGATGCGTTGACGATAAATTCACGATACGGCACGCAAGATGCCGGTGTTTGACTTTCCGCAACCCCCATCATCATTTTGTCCAACGAGCGGGGGGAGCGAATCATGGCCGGTTGCGAGAACGTTACGATTGCTGTCACCGACTGCGCCCGCCACGGCAGTTGCGAAGTCAGTGGCCAATTCTGGCGGCATTTCGACCGGCGGCGTGAAGACCTTTGGCAAAGCGCCGTTGCAGGTGCAATCAACCGCATCGATTGTGGCAAATGTGGCCGGCGCTTCGTCCCACCAGAGCAATTCCTTTACACGGATACTGAGCGAAATTTCGCTATTGTCGTCAGCCCGACGCCGCTGGATGGGCAGGTGGCACCGGATGACTTTCCCGAGGTGTTGCTGGCGGTAGAGGCCAGGCTAACAAGCTCCGCGCTGTTGGAAACTAAAGCACTGCTTGCCGCCTATACCGATACGAAAATCGATCCCGCTAGTTTAAGGCTTGTTGGTATCGATAACGTCTTGAGTTTTCAAAACGAAAACGGCTCCATGATCGAATTATTGCCGAAAACGGGCCACAAAGTAATGGCGCAGCAGGACATTGCGCGACAGACGCTGGCTAACCGCCGAGCGCGCCGCCGCCGGCATATAGGCGATCGAAATAAAGCAGCAGCGGATTTCTTGGCTGCGTTTTCGCAGAAAGGGCTAGTCAACGACTTCGACGACGAAATAGCTGCGGTAAAGGCGGCGATCGCACAGGGTTATTTCACACGCGATCAAGCCTATGCCATGGCGCGACTGGCTCGAAAGCCGCAGGCGCATCAATTCGATCGCGCCCAGTCGTTCGCACTCTTCGAGGACATCACTGGGATTGAACTGTCGGACGAACTTGAAAATGCCAAAGCCCGAGCCGGTCTTCCGGTACTGGCAGCACTTTGGTACGCCTATGCCCAGTTGCCTGATAAAGCGCGACGCTGGCGTGGTCTTGGTCTCGAAGAGGTCAACGGTTTCCAGAGCGAAGCCATCGGGGGCGCTTTTGACACCGGTTCAAGCGCCGCAGACCCCGACAAGGTCTTGTTAAGTTTTGGTGCGATTGAATCATCACTCTTTGCTCCCGTATTGCGCCATGAACTCGCGCACGCGCTCCATGACAGTAATCTTGAACTGATCGATCGGTGGCTGACCGACAATTTCGGCTGGCGGGTCTATCAGCTTCCTATGGACGCTATTGGCGACGAAGCGATGCTAACCGCCGCCGTCGAAGGCTGGATTGAGCAACTGGGTGGCTGGGATGTCGCCGCTCCTGGGGCTACAACGGAAGCGGAAAAACGTATGGTGCGGTTCAAGATCTGGCAGGCATGCCAGCCTCTCGACGCACCCCGGCCAGGCAAGACCATGTCGCGGTGGAATGATGATCTCGCCGGTGATCCACAATGGTTCGGGGCGTCCTTGCCGCAGCAAGCGTATGTAAGATCACCGGATGACTGGTGGCGCCATGCCGTCAACTGGCTCCCGTTGCCGGGCAATCCCGAGCGTGTCACTTTCATGTGCTACCAGTACCGGCAACTCATCGTCGTCGATTCGAGCGCGGTCGACCTTGTCAGTTGTGGCGCGATTCCCAACCGCTATGCGCTGATGTCGCAAAAGGAGTTCTTCGCCGAGCTTTATACTTGCTGGCACTGGCGACGGAATGGCGCGGAGAGCCCGCGGCGGCTAGTTCGGACGCAAGTGCCGGCGTTCCGGGACCTGCTCGGCGAGCTTTAGTGTGGCGTAGCGATCCAACCAGAGGAGAGAATAATGGCGAATTGGACGATTTCGAACGGCACTGTGTCGACAACAGTCGATGCGAGCATGAACCCTGCGTTCGTGATCAAGATCGGGGGCAAGACCTATGTGACCGTATTGGTCACGGAACTGACTGGTAGTGCGACCGCAGTACCCAGGCAATTTTATGAGAATCAGTTCGCGGCAATGAAGCTGGCAACCGCCAGCGGCGAAGTTTACGCGATCAATACCGCTGGTGAACGGACGCAGGGCAATGTCAACGTTGTCAACGTTGATCGCCCGCCCAATTAAAAGTGCCATGATCGCCCGTCTCTTTCCCGGCGCCGCCGGGCTACCAGCGCCGGTAGCAAAGGCGGCGCTGGCGGTAGGGGTGTCGCGGCTAGGCGATGTCACCGGACTTGATGTCCTGGGCGTTCCCGTATGGCAGGCGGTCCGTCCATGGTCGCGTTCGATCAGCGTGCACCAGGGCAAGGCCTTAAACGGCGCCGATGCACGCATCGGCGCAGCCATGGAAGCCGTCGAAACCGGGCTCGCCGAAGCCGTGCAGCCCGATCATCGCGCTCTCCGCTGGACCGACCTGCCGGTCGCCTGCCGCCCGGCGCAGCTTGACGATTTCGCTAGGCGGCGCGGTGCCGCGATGGACGACATATCGCTCGACTGGATTGCTGCCACTGATATTGTCGACGGCTGTGATTGTCTGGTGCCGTTCGCGGCCGTCTCGCTCGATTTCGACCTTCCGTCGCAGCCATTTGTCCGCTGCGAAAGCAACGGTCATGGCGCGCATCTGACATTGGCGGCGGCCAGCCTGAAGGGGCTTCTCGAACTTATCGAGCGCGACGCGCTGGCAGAGCCGCCTGGCATCGATCCGTCAGCGTGGCGGTTGGCCGAGCACCATGTCGCGCACGGCATCTGGCCATGGTTTGACTCTTTCCGAGATCGTACTGCCGCTGCCGGAATCGGCACGACTGTTTTTAGTCGCACGGGCCTAGCTGGAGTTCCGGTGGTGCAGTGCGAATTGCGGTCATTGTTCGCAGGCTGCCCCGTCGGGACTGCACTTGGTTCGGCTGCCGGCGTAAGTGTTGAAGCGGCGTTGCGCGGGGCTGTCACCGAGGCTGCACAGGTACGGCTGACGCTCATTGCCAATGCCCGCGAGGATATCATCCTGGCCGGCGTTTCGACCGGTGCGACTTTTGTTCCACCCGCCTTTGGCTTCTTCCAGCCGGCGACACTGAATCCTAGGGTTGCGTTGCCCGAAACCGCCGAAGCGGCGCTTGCTGAACTGATTGCGCGATTGACCAAGGCGGGGTTCGGCAGGATTTTACGGATCATGCTCTCACCTCCCGATTTTCCCGTCGTCGTTGTTCGCATGATAGTGCCGGGGCTGGCATCCGGTGAACGGGCAAGGCGGCAGCCGTGACAGAAGTGCACGTGTTCGCCGGGCCCAGCCTCTATGGCGCGTCAAGGACTGGGGAAGTTGTCTGGCATCCGCCGGCAGCGGCTGGGGACATGCTGGCGCTTGCAGACGACAAACGTAAGATAGTGGTTTTGATCGACGGCCTGTTCGGCGCGTCGCGATCACCATGGCACAAGGAAATCCTGATTCTCCTGGCGCATGGCATTCCGGTCATCGGTGCCGCCAGCATGGGAGCGTTGCGTGCAGCAGAACTGGATCGTTTTGGCGTTGTCGGTGTCGGTGCAGTTTATCGATCATATGCAAGAGGAACATTGGTTGCCGATGACGCAGTCGCGCTGCTTCACGCCCCGGCAGCACTCGGCCACTGCCCGCTGACAATCGCCGAAGTCGATTTGCGCGCGCTGTTGGTTCGATGGGTGCGCAAACGGGCAATCCTGCCGGCGCAGGCGCGCGCTGCCCTGGTTGATATCATTGCCACCCATTATGCACGTCGTGATGGCGCATGGGCAGCCCAGCTATGGGCGCGGCACGCGCTGCCCGGGAGGGCCCCGACACCAACGGTCGCCGGGCAGAAGCAGGCGGATGCGCTTGTGGCCATCGAAATGGCGCTGGAAACGGCGCGATCGCCGAAGGCCAGCCCTATGACGAGAAGGCCGCCGATGCCGCCAGGGTCTTTGTTCATCAGCGCGATTCAACCAGACTTCAAGCAAACGTCTGCTCAATCGCCTGCTTGACCATGAGCCGCGTCTTTGGCTCACGAAACGGATGGTGGCTCATGAACCAGTCGCGCAGTGCGGCCGGGCCGGGTGCGGTTTGACCGGGGAAAATCGGTGCCAGCGCGCGCTTTGCGGCAGCCACGGCGTTTCGCGGATCGCGTCCTGACTGCGATGCCGCCACGGCAGCCAGAATATGGGTGAAAGGCAAAGGCCGAGAGCAGGAAACCAATGCATCATGCGCCTCACCAGCCCGCCCTTGGATAAGCCGCAAAAACCCCAGATCATGCATGTAATTGTCACTGGGTCCGCGCATCATCGTCAGGCTTTTTTCCAGAATCTGCTCGGCGCGGTCGGTATGCCCGAGGTAGAGCAACGCCGTCGCAACAATATTGAGCTTGGTGTGATCAAAGGGATTGAGTTTTGCGCCCTGCTCGATATGCAGCGCCGCCGCTCCCCATTCCTGCTGGCGCAGCAGGCAGAAACCCACATGCAGCCATGCTGACGACGAAGAACGGTCGATCTCCAGCGCCGTACGCGCGAGTGCAAGCGCCGAGTGGCGCTCGTCAGGACCAGAAGACCAGGCGCGTGTGTAGCCGTAATCGGTATTGAGGAGGCGCGACAGGGCGATCGGTGCGAAGGCAAAACGCGGCTGAATGGCGATCAACTCGCGTAGCTCGGCTTGGGCGGCCAACGCATCGGCGTGGCTTTCCGGTGCCAGCGCCTTCATCCGGGCGCGTACGAAGCGGGCGTAGAAGGTGCCAGAGGCCTCGACAATGATTTCTGTGTTGGGCCAGTCTTCGAGAACACTCAATGACGCCACGCGGCCAGCAATACGATCAAGCTCCTCAGACACGCTACCGTCCAGCATCACTGTTTCGGCAAATAGCACCTCTTGATGGGGCGCCTTGATGAGCCGCAAGTTTAGACAGGGCTTGCCACCAGCTTTCTCGCCAAGCGCGCCAGCCAGCAACAACGCGGGTGCCTGTGATGCAGTGTCCGTGTCGTTGTCATCAAGCAGGTTCAGCTCGCGAAAGCGCACGAGACGCTCGATTAGTTCGGAGCGCAGCACCTCGCCCGAAATTCCATTCCGATCGGCAATCGGCAACAGCCGGAAAAGCGGTGGGGCGGTAGCTGCAAAGCGGGGTGGTAGAGGGCGTGGGGGTGGCACTGAGCGGGAAGTCGCTAGAGCCATCGATCCCGGCGGTGGGGGGGGGGGGGGGGGG
>JBMOGG010000078.1:0-12506 GCA_049318505.1 Sphingomonas sp.
AAGGGAGTCGTGAAGTCAGTGTAGTTTACTGCCAGTCAGTCGTTGACGATCTAGACCTCTGATGAGATGCTTTGCTTCGGAAATATGAAGTGGCGCTGGCTTATACGTCTTTTTCATTCTTTGCGCCCTTTATTCTTCTCGGCGATGCTGTGCACTGCGTTGGCGGGGTTGGCATCGGCATAAATCGCCGATGGGCCACCAGGCCTCCCACCCGAGCCGGTCTATGCCTACAATGGCGGTTATCAGGCGGCCGCCTCCGCCTTCTAGCCGATCGTGGAAAAACATTATACGGACGCCTGGTGGTGTCTGCGCGACGTTCAACCCTCTTCACCTTCAGCTGAGACGAAGTAGCTCGCCGGGCTGACGAATGCAGCTAGGGGCGACTTGCTGATCGCCAGGCGCTGTTTTGCGCAAGCGGCCTCGCTGTCGTGGCCGGCCGCGCAGACCCTTGCGGTCACCGAGACGCATCTCGGCAATCGCCGCAACGTCGAGAATCGGCTGAAGCGGCTCGAGCATCGGCAACAGCTGTGCAACGCCCGTTGTGCAAGTACCGAAGAGATTGACCCGTCCGCGCTCGCGGTTCGACGGGTGCTGGCCCGGTACTAACGGGGTTATCGCGCCTGCGGCGTCTTCAGCTGGAAAGCGGTCGGCTATTGTCGCCCTGATGCATGCTTGGGCTGCGCATAGCTCGTGGCAACTTGCTTTGGCTGTGAGCTTGAAGAGCGGGCGAGGGCGGGTCGGTGCGCGAGACCAGAAAGCTGCTACCGACCCGCCGCTCAGGCGGGGGGACACCGCCGTTGGGGGACACAAGAGACAATGCAGGGCGCGTGCCAACTTGCCGCTTTGCCCGAAAACCATGGCACGTGGTGGTTAACAAAACCTTACCGACCTCCCGCCGTGTAAGGATTTCCGACATCGCATTGCGCATAGAGGCTGTTGTCGCCACATGCGCTTCATGGAGATGCCCCTCACTGACCAGCGGCCCGAAGTCGCCCAGCCCCTGAGTTCGCGGGTGCGGCGGGTGCTGGCCGCAAATCCTTCGCCCTTCACCTACACCGGCACGCAGACCTACATCGTGGGGACAGGCCAGGTCGCTGTGATCGATCCGGGCCCGGCAGACCCGGCGCATATCGCCGGTATCCTGCAAGCGACCACCGGCGAGCAGATCGTTGCGATCGTCTGTACCCATACTCACCGTGACCATTCACCGGCCGCCGCGCCAATTGCAGTGGGCACGGGTGCGGAAATCGTGGGGTGCGCGCCTTTGGTGCTCGACGACAGCGGCCCGCGCGCCGATGCCGCTTTCGACCGGACCTATACGCCCGCCCGCGTGCTGGCGGACGGGGAACGTCTGATCGGTCCTGACTGGACGCTGGAGGCGGTGGCGACACCCGGGCACACGTCGAACCACCTGTGCTATCACCTGATCGAGGACAACGCCCTGTTTACGGGCGACCATGTCATGGGCTGGTCCACGACCGTCGTGTCCCCGCCCGATGGCGATATGGCAGATTATATGCGCAGCCTCGACAAGCTGGCAGCACGCACCGATGCGGTCTACTACCCCGCGCACGGCGAGCCAGTGACCAACCCGCAGCAGTTCGTGCGTGGCCTCGGTGGTCACCGCAAGCAGCGCGAGCGGCAGATACTGAAGCTGGTTAGCGAGGGTGTCGGCGACATCACGGCGATGGTGCCGCTGATGTACAAAGGCGTCGACGAGCGGCTCTATCCGGCCGCGGGCCAGTCGGTGCTGGCGCATCTCATCGATCTGCGCGACCGCAGGCTGGTCAGCCATGTGGAGGGGGCATGGCAGCTCGCCTGAGACTGGTCGTGATCGCGGTCGTTCTGCTGCTCGCGGGCGGGGCATTACTGATTTGGCGGGCCCAAACCCGCGCCGAACAGGCCGAGCGTGAGCTGGGGCTGGCGTCCGCACGTACCCTGTCGGAAACCTTTGCCAAGGCGCGGGACTTGCGCGTCGCCACGCTGAGCGGCGAAGTCATTGCCCGCGGCACCGACCCGGGCTTTGCGCGCGTGCTGCCGACCAGCCTGACCATGCGCTATTCCTATAGCATCGACTATTTCCTTGACCTCCGCCGGATCGACGGCAGCGCCTATCGTTGGGATGCCGCAAACCGGACCATGACCGTGCGGTTGCCCGATGTTGCCCCTGCACGTCCGAATGTCGATGCAAGTGGGGCGACGCGTATCGGCACCACCGGCGTGTTCATGTCGCGCGATGCCGCACAACGCCTGAACGGACAGGTTGCCGCCCGCGCCGCCCTTCGCGCCGCGGAGTCGGCCAAAAAGCGAGAAAATCTTGACCGCGCCCGCGCCAGCGCCCGCGCAGCAATGCAGGACCTCGTCGCCATGCCATTGCGCGCTGCCGGGCTTGGCGAAGTGAAGGTCGTTGTGCGCTATCCCTGGGAAGCCCAGGGGTCCGGCGAAACAGTTCAGTGGGACGAGAGCCGGACGGTCGGACAGGTCATTCATCGCTAGGTCATTGCACGCACGGGCGTAGCAGGTTTATCGTCGGCGTGAATTTGTCGGGGGACACCAGCATGGCGACGTTTGCACCGCACGCATCACGTTTCGCGCGCGGCGACGACAGGTTTTTCCTGATCTCCGCCTTTGTAATGACCCTGACGATCGTTGCGGGATTCTCGCTGCAGTTCGCTGCAGGCCGGTCGAGCTTTTCCGCGCCGCCGCTCGTCCACGCACATGCCTTGGTCTTTATGGGCTGGGTTGCGATCTATTTGTCGCAGAGCGTGCTGGCGACGTCGGGTGGCCTACGGCTGCATCGCAGGCTCGGCTGGCTCGCGTCGCTTTGGATGGTGCCGATGCTCATCCTCGGGTGCGCGGTCACGCTGGCACTGGTGCGGGCCGGACGGGTGCCGTTCTTCTTCACGCCGCTGCAATTCATTGCGCTCGACATCTTCAGCCTGTTCGCCTTCGTCGGCCTCATGATCGCGGGCATCATCAACCGGCGACGCACGGACTGGCACCGTCGACTGAACTTCTGCGCGATGGCCTTGCTGCTCGGCCCCGGCGTAGGGCGGCTGCTGCCGCTGCCGTTGCTCATTCCCTACGCGTTCGAGGCGACTGTTGTTGCAGTCATCCTCTTTCCCCTCGTGGGGGTGATCGCCGACGTCCGCCGCTCAGGCAGAATCCATCCGGCCTGGCAATGGGGCATGGCCGTCATCCTCGGCCATGCTGCCGTCACTGAAGCCTTCACGCATACCGACGTCGGCGTGCCGCTCTACCGGGCGATCACGGCAGGTACGCCCGGGGCAGCCGTTGCGCCCAACGGCCTGCCGCCATCGCCTCTTGCTCACTTGAACGCAAAGCCCGAGGCGTCCATCTGACAGCCTTGGCAGCAAGGACAATGGACAGATGGATGCTCGGGGTGGAATCGGCGGCAGGCTGAAGGGTGTCGACCTGCGCGAAGAGATCGACCGGCTGCGGAAAGATCGCAACGCCGTCATCCTCGCACATTATTACCAAAAGCCAGAAATTCAGGACCTGGCTGATTTTGTCGGTGACAGCCTCGACCTGAGCCGCAAGGCAGCCGCCACCGATGCCGATGTCATCGCCTTTTGCGGCGTCAAGTTCATGGCGGATACCGCGAAAATCCTGTCGCCCGACAAGATCGTCGTGCTGCCCGACATGGACGCAGGCTGCTCCCTCGAGGATTCATGCCCGCCCGAGAAATTCGCGGCGTTCCGTGCGGAACACCCCGACCATATCGCGCTGACCTACATCAATTGTTCGACCGAGGTGAAAGCGCTCAGCGACATCATCGTCACCTCGTCGTCAGCGGACAAGATCCTGTCGCAACTCCCCCAGGATCAGAAAATCATCTTTGGCCCCGACAAGCACCTCGGCGGCTATCTTGCGCGCAAGACCGGGCGCGACATGCTGCTATGGCCGGGCGTGTGCATCGTGCACGAGGCGTTCAGCGAGACCGAGCTGGTGAAGCTCAAGGCGCAGCATCCGGGTGCCCCTGTCGCCGCGCACCCCGAGTGTCCTGCGCACATCCTTGACCATGCCGATTACGTCGGCTCGACCAGCGGTATCCTCGCGTTCGCCAAGGACTTCCCCGGCGACACGCTGATCGTCGCGACCGAACCGCACATCATGCACCAGATGGAAAAGGCGCTGCCGGACAAGCACTTCATTGGTGCACCGGGCGCTGACGGCAACTGCAACTGCAACATCTGCCCTTACATGGCGCTCAACACGATGGAAAAGCTCTACGTGGCGCTCCGCGACCTGCAGCCGCGCATCGAGATCGAGGAAGGGCTTCGCCTACGCGCAAAGCGGAGCCTCGACCGGATGCTGGAGATGGCAGGAAACACGGTCGGGCAGGGGGATTTGGGGGCGGTGCCGAAGGTTTCTGGAGATTGAAAAAGGGGCGCTGCCATGCGGCAGCGCCCCAGTTCTCAATCGGAAAGCTTCACAAGATCGTTCATCAGGCCGATGGTGCCGTTCATCGCTGTCAGCTTGTCGACCTTGCCCGCGATCGTCTGGAGTGCCTCGAGCTCCTTCAAACGCAGCATGACCGGGTTGTCGGCCATCACTCTCGCCGTGTTGAGCAGCGAGCGAGTAGCGTTCGTTTCTTCACGCCGACGGATGACGTTCGCCCCCGCCTCCTTCTGCACCGCGACCACCCGGTTCAAGATTTCGCGCATTTCACCCAGTCAATTGTTCGCCTCATCATCTCATCGTCGTTCAGAGCCAGCGTCACGTCATGCCGATTTTCCTTTCTTCATCAGTTACCTCGCTCATTGCCCAATTCAAAGGTACAGCGACCGGCGGCCTCTCTAAGTACGGGCGGGCCAGAAGCGAGCGTTGCGCAGAGGGCGTGGACCGGCCGGGCACCAAAGCCATGGACGAGTCGGCACTTCCCCCGCGCAGCCTTCACCGTCCGCAGGTTGCCTTGGCATGACATCCGAGGCGTCGCCGTAGCCGGGATTGTTTCCTACTTCGAAAGAGGCGCTCGCGCGCAAGCCGGTCCCCGAAACCATTTGTTGGCAAACAGCTTTTCAAGGCTGTCCAGCTTCGCAGGCTGGTGGTCGTGTGAGGACCGGTTTTGATGCAGGAGTCGAACCCGCGACACCAAGGACCTGAACCTTGCGCTCTCGAGCTGAGCTACGCCTGCTTACCTGATCCGACGATACGGCATCCCTAAATCGCATGGCAGTGCCAAACAACGCGGGCGGACATCGTGAAACCCCGTGTCCGTTGATGTTCGCCCCGCCTCCAGACCCGGGCGCGCGCCGACACACAGGCGATTCGAAATGGCCAAAAAGAACAGCAAATACAAAGAAGCCTTTATCTGCAGTGAGAGTTAAGTGGCTTGCCTGAAATGACAATAATCTCGGCGTAGCCGCAAAAAATCCGCTGTCTTCCGGTAGCGACTTCCGGCTAGGTAGTCTGATGCTCTCAACCCCCGTCCTCGTCGCCATCCTCTGGGCTGTTATCCTCGGCGGGGTCGGCGGGCTCGCGACCGAGATCGGGCCCTGGTACAAAAATCTCAATAAGCCTTCGTGGCAGCCGCCCGACTGGCTTTTCGGCCCAGCGTGGACGCTGATCCTGGGGCTCGCCGCTTGGGCAGCCGTTCTGGCCTATGCGGGCGCGGCCGACGATGCGGGGCGGACGAGCGTCATTATCCTCTATTCGGTCAACCTCGTCTTCCACTTCATCTGGTCGCCGCTGTTCTTCAAGCTCAAGCGGCCCGACTTCGCGCTTATCGAGGTTGTGTTCCTGTGGGGATCGGTGCTCGCGCTGTGCGTGGAGTTGCGCCAATACTCCGTCTCGGCGAGCTGGCTGATCGCGCCCTATCTGGCATGGGTCAGCTTTGCAGCGTGCCTAAATTTCATGACCGTCAAGCTCAACCGGCCGTTCGTGGCGCGCGCATGACATTTGCTCTCGATCGATTCGACCTGCACATCTTTGTCGCGGCAACGCTCGCCGAAGACCTCGGCAGCCCGCCACGCGATGTGACCTCGGAAAGCGTGATCCCCGCCGACGCGCGCTTTACCGGCGTCATGGACAGTCGCGACGCTATCGTCGTTGCGGGACTTCCGCTTGCCGAGGCGTTCTTTCGCACGCTCGATCCTTCGGTCGAGATCGAGCTGTTGGTCGCGGATGGCGATTATGCCGCACCCGGCACCGATCTGATGCGCTTGTCAGGTAACGCCCGCGCGCTGCTGACGGCGGAGCGATCAGCGCTTAATACCGTGCAACATCTGTCGGGTATCGCAACGATGACGCACGCCTATGTGGAAGCGATCGCAGGCTCCGGCTGCACGTTGCTCGACACGCGCAAGACCATCCCCGGCCTGCGCGTGCTGGAAAAATACGCAACGCGCATGGGCGGGGGGACCAATCACCGCATGGGCCTGTGGGACGCGGCGATGATCAAGGACAATCATGTCGCTGTGGCGGGTTCAGTTGGCGAAGCGACGCGCCGTGCGAAGGCTGCCGGGGTCGCACATATCATTGTGGAGGTCGACAATCTCGATCAGGTCGAACCCGCACTGACGGCGGGGGCCACGCACCTTTTGCTCGATAACATGGATGTGGACCTGCTGCGGCAGGCCGTTGCCCTCGTCGCGGGGCGGGTGCCCACTGAAGCATCGGGCGGCGTCACGCTGGAAACCATCCGTGCCAAGGCCGAGACCGGTGTCACATATATTTCGGTGGGCCGACTGACCCAGAGTGCGCCTGCCGCCGATATCGGCTTGGATTTCAAGCTCACCTGATTAAGCTGTGCCCACAATTTGGGGAGTGCGACATGGAACGTCCACAATCGATCATCACGTTCGAACGCTGTTATCTGGGTGCTGTCGCGCTTGGCCTCGCCAATAATGCGCTCAACTGGACGAACATGCAGGAACAAATGGCGGCAACGCCGAACAGCCAGCTGCTGCCGGACTGGTTCCTGCCCGCGACCATCGGCGTTGGGATCGCGATCACGCTGCTGCTCTGGTATTTCGTCGCGCGCCGCGCCTCGGTCGTCGCAAAATGGATTCTTGTCGTCTTCTTTGCCTTCGCGCTGCTTGGGCTCCCCGGAATCATAACAAGCGTGACGACGGGTCTCATCGCGCCGCTGATGGCGATAGTCGCGCTGGTCACTCTTGGATTGAATGGCTTCGCGGTCTGGATGCTTTTCCGGCCCGACGCCAAGCTCTGGTTTGCCGGTCAGCCGACCACCCTGACGGACACATTTTCTTGAGGTTGGCCGCGGCTGCTCGGTTTTAGGCACTCCCATTTGCTGCTGTGGCGCAGCCGATTGCCTGCGTCCTGCCCACAGAGGTTGAGCGGCCTCGCCCGGATTTGCCCGACACAAGCGTGGGCAGACGCCTGCTGCCAACGGCAAGTTATGTGCTGGCGATCAGCCGGAGCCCGCAATTCTGCAAGGAACTCGGCACCTCCTCACTCCAGTGCGGCGCTGACACCCGCTTCGGCTTTATGCGCCACGCCCTATGGCCCGATGGCGCGGGCAAGGACTGGCCGCAACATTGCCGCCCGGTCGAACTTCTGCCCGAGGCAGAAGTACCCACTAACCTGTGCGCGACGCCTTCCGCCCAGCTTCAGCAACATGATGGGGGTCACCGCCACCACGGGCGGCTGGCTCGACGAGATCTGGCCCTGCCTCGACCTCCAGCTGCGTGATGCACGTTGCGGCCGTGCACAGGGCGGCGGCGTCGCGCTTTCTGCGCGCCTGAAGATCTGGCGCGACAAACGCTAGAGGTCGATGATGGCCGTGCTCGGATGATGCCGGTCGAGATGCTTCCTGATGATCTTCAGGTTGCGCGTGTTCGACCGGAAGAAGAAGTCGGGGACGATGCCGATGATGGGAATGGCCCCCAGTAACGCGTCGACGCCAATGTTCCCGGCAATGCGCAGGTACGCATGCCGGGGCATGCCGAGATTGCGCGCTTCCCACGCCAGATAGCTGCCCATTGCGGCTGCGATCACGCTACCGCCCACGGGGATGAAGTCGAGAATGACGTCCAGCCCGACCCGGCGATTTGTGCCTGGAATGACGAACAGCCCTTCCAGCAGTTTCTCCATGCCTTCGATCCGGCGACGGACATCGGCGGGTCCAGTGCCACCAAGGCCTGCCTTGGCAGTCAGCATATCGAAATCGATCGTCTTGGGCATCGGCGTGAAATCCCTTCTCCCACGATATGGGAAGATTGGCCGCGATTGCCAGTGCTCGCGCTAGTTCTGCTGGCGCCGCGCAGGGCGCAGTTCATTCAGCGGGTGGCTGCCCAGGGCATTTTCCTTCCACCCCGATAGCGACGCATCGACCAGTGACCAGCGCACGGGCACGCCAAGGGGAATGAAGCTCGCCCGTGCCATTAAATCGCCGTCCGCATCGGCGAGATGCGCCGATCGCATGTCCAGCGTCTCTGCGGCGCGCGACGCTGCTAGCGCCGCATCGCCCCGGGCATCGCAAACCAGCCCTGCAGCGCACGATAGTTGCGTTAGGAACCAGTTGCTGCTGGCGTTTGGCGCTACGGCGTCGATAAGCTGCAGGTCGGCTTTGGCATCACGCAGGGGCACGGCAACTGCCTCCACGCCGATCCGTCGCCAGTCGGCCGCGATCCGCGCGAACAACAGACGCATGCCCGGCCCCGGTGGCAATGCAATGCGCAGCGTCGGCGGCACGCGCCCGCCGCTGCGCCAGTCCGCGATCTGTCCGGCGGCAGCCGCGCGGCGCTGGGCGATTGGGGCATTTGCCCACTCTGGACGTGCCGGCGGACGCGCACTGTCGAGCTGGGCGGGAAGCACGGCGTCGGACACTGACCAGCCATCGAGGCCGAGGGCGCGGGGCAGGGTGGTCCGGTCGATTGCCATCGACAGCGCGCGGCGCACGCTGCTGGTCGAGAGAAACGCCGATTTTCCAACGACTGCCAGGCCGAACAACCCTTGTCCGGCATCAAAGCGCAGGACGCCGGGCCGTGTTCGCGCGGTACGCACGATCGGCCAGTCGGCCAGCGTCCCTCCCATGACGAGGTCGTTGCGGTCAGCCTGAAACCGGGCCACGGCCAGCGCCGTACGCTCATGGCGCAGCAGCACCGCATTGGGTGCCTCGGCAACCGGGTCGTCTTCGCGGGTAATGGGCACCAGCCGGACAGTGGCGCCCCGAACACGGGCAATGCGGAACGGTCCGGTCCCGCGCCCGCCCCGCCGGATTCCCATTTCGGGCTGGGCAAGCAGTTGCAACAGATTGGGGCGAGGGACTTTCAGCCGCACCTCGACGACGCGTCCGGTCATGCCGACAAAGGCATCTACAGCGGTCAGCAGCGGCTTGATCGGGTTTTGACTGCCCGGCGCAATGGCGCGGTTCAGACTTTGCGCGACATCTTCCCCCGTCACATCGCTGCCATCGGGCCATTGGGCCTGGCGGATGCGGAATATCGTGCTCAGCCCGTCGCTCGTGACGATCCAGCTTTCGGCAAGGGCCGGTTCGACCTGTCCGTTACCGTCGAGCGCGACTAACCCCATCGCGGTCGCGCTCGCCAGCACGGCGTTGCTCCGGGACAAGGAAACATGGTCCGGGTCGGCAAGCCGAGGGCGGTCGCCGATAATGCTGACGTCGATCTCGCCATCGTCACGCGGGTTGCTGCATGACGCAAGCAAGGCAAGCAGCGCAAACAGGGCAGGGCGAAACGCAACGGGCATACCCCGCATATGGAGGCGTGCCGGCAACGGGGCAACGCCCGTCGCGACACGCCTCATCAATGGTGCGGACGGCGGGACTCGAACCCGCACTCTCACTGAGAAGCGGATTTTAAGTCCGCTGCGTCTACCGGTTTCGCCACGTCCGCATGGGCGCTTGGACGCCGCGCGAGACCATAGCCGCAGTTCGTTTTCCTGGACTACCGAATTTTCTTAAACTGGCTTTAAGCAGGCTTGCGCCACTATGCCCTCCATGATCAGGCAAGTCCCGACTGGTTCAATGTGGCGCGGCAGGTCTGTCGACCTGGTTGCGACGCTGGCGTTCGCCTCAATGTTGATGTGGGCTGCCATATTCAACGGATTTCCCTTGGTTTTTCCCGATTCAGGCACTTACTTCGGGATCATCTATGGGCATGACTATGCCATCGACCGGTCTAGCTTTTACGGGTTGTTGCTAAAGCCGGTTGTCTCGACCCTGCCAACGTTTGTGGGGCTTTGGCTTGGTATTTTTTTGCAATGTTTGGTGGTCGCTGCCGCGGTCTGGGCGGTGATCCGCCGGCTGATCCCCAACGTGTCGCTGCCAACCGCTCTGCCATGCTTTGCCGCACTGGCTCTTGCGACTTCGGTTGCTTGGCACGCAGGCCAATACATGCCGGATGCCTTGACGGGGCCACTTATTCTGGTCGGTTGGCTCGCAGCCTTGCGTGATCCAGCCGAAGACGGTGCGGCGTCATTATGGCTGGCGGCAATCGTCATGGCGCTGACCCACTATACGCACATACCATTGCTCTTGGCCGTCACTGTTGCAACGATCGCATGCAGCCCGGCAAATTCGCAGCTTTTGCGCAGTGCGTTCCGTCGTTTGAGCGCGGCGGCGGTCTTGGTTGGGGCTGCGGCGGCAATCCTGATCCTTGCCAATGGCGCAGTTCTTGGCCGGTGGAACATCGCGCCCATGGGGCCAGCCTTTCTGTTTGCGCGACTGACGGAAGACGGGCTGACCAAGCCGTGGCTGCGCAACAACTGCGGCAAATCGGCACCGCGCAAGCTTTGCGAGTTCCGCGAGAAAATCCCGGACGACAGCCAGTTCCTCTTGTGGAGCGCTGACAGCGTTTACTACGCTTGGCTCTGGTATCCGCCATCGGACAGCGCGCGCTGGGCGTGGGTTGACACCCTGTCGGTTGCCAACAGCGGCGCGATTGCCGCGCGCCCATTGGCTTTCGCGTCGAATTCGCTGCGCGGCGGGATCGGCCAGTTTGCCAGCTTTCAGGCGATGGACGATCAGTGTCCGCAGTCGTGCGGCGTTTATCGATCGGGCCCTGCTGCTTGGCTAAAGGTTTATCGGCCCGAGGCTGAGCCAGCACTGCGTGCCTCGCGACAAGTCACCGGCACGATGCCTGTGTCCCTCGTTCGGGCGGTGACGACGCCAGTGGCAGCGCTGTCGATCTTGCTGTTACCGGTGCTTTTGTGGGGCGCTTTCCAACGCAATGACAAGCTGGTTAAGTCGTTACTGGCAGCTGTTGTATCGGCCTTGATCGCAAATGCGATGCTGGCCGGGGCATTCTCCGATGTACACGACCGCTATCAAAGCCGTATCATCTGGATCATACCCTTTGTCGTCGTGCTCGTCCTTGCGCGATGGGGTCAGACGTTAAGTCGGTCGCGCATTTCCTTGCCGGGCTTGAAATAGGGGACGCGCTTCGATGCCACGGCGACAGCGTCGCCCGTTCTTGGATTGCGACCGGTTCGACCGTCTCGTGCGCGTGTCGAAAAAGTGCCGAAACCGCGAAGCTCAACGCGTCCGTTGGCAGCAAGTTGTTCGATGATATCGTCGAAGAAACATTCGACGATTGCTTCAATATCGCGAACAGTCAGACCGGCGTTTTCGGCGGCAAGGTGGGTGACGAGTTCAGAACGGATCACGACTTTTTTCTCCGCTTCACTGTCCCGGAAGTGGTGCAGTGGCGCGCCTGGCTGAAACTCACCACATGGTTGCCAAAGCGGACATGAACTTAGCGAAGGTGGCAACGAGCGCAAGCACAGTGCCACCTTCTGAAAACATTATTTTGTACGCGAATTGAGTCAGATAGCCACACGGCTGCTAAATTTTGGATAAAGCCTTCCTACCAGCGGCCTTGCCCAAAAACAGCGCGAATCATGCGGTTCTTCATCCGATTCGCGCTGTTTTTTGAGGGGTCTCCGGGAAGTCTTTCCCCAACCTCAATTCCACCGGGGTGTTACGCCTTGGGCTCGCGTGCCTTCAGCGCTTCGCCCAGGATATCGCCCAGCGACGCACCCGAGTCAGACGACCCATATTGCGCCACAGCCTGCTTCTCTTCGGCCATCTGCATGGCCTTGATCGAGAAGGTCGGCTTCTTCGAGCGGTCGAACCCGGTAACCATCGCGTCGAACTTCTGCCCCGTCTGGAAGCGCTCGGCGCGCTGCTCGTCGCGGTCACGGCCAAGGTCGCTGCGCTTGATGAAGCCCGTTGCCCCATCGTCGCCGATCTGGACTTCCAGACCTCCGTCACGAACTTCGAGGACCGTCACTGTGACGATCGCGTTCTTCGTGACGCTCGCGTTGTTGCTCGTCGCGGCAGCGGTGCCCGCTATGGCAGGTGCGCCCTTTTCAAGCTGCTTCATGCCGAGCGAGATGCGCTCTTTGTCGGCTTCGATCGCGAGCACGATGGCCTGAACCGTTTCGCCCTTGCGGTGCAGGTTGAGCGCGTCTTCGCCCGAGATGCCCCATGCGATGTCCGACATGTGGACCATGCCGTCGACGTCGCCGTCGAGGCCGATGAACAGGCCGAACTCGGT
>JBMOGG010000079.1:0-12284 GCA_049318505.1 Sphingomonas sp.
GCGAAGCCCGCGCCCCACATCCAGCCGCCGATAACGTCGCTCGGCCAATGCATTCCCAGCATCGGGCGCGTCATACCTATGGCCAGCGACAGGGCGACCGCGGCCCACTGTAGCCGGCACTCGCGGATCAGCAGGACGGCGGCGAGCAATACCACCATCGACCCCGCCGCATGGCCGCTCGGGTAGCTCATGTCCCCCGCATAATCGAGCCAGGGCGTCAGGTGCGGCCGCGCGCGCGCAAAATGGACCTTGGCCTGCGTATGGCCCAGGATCGAGACCGACACGATAAGCAGGTACACCCCCGCCGACCGCCAGCAGTGGCGCGCGATGAGCAGTACGGCAACGACAATCACGAACAGGCTGCGTACGTCGACGTCGCCGAAGTGCGAGACGAACTGCGTCGCGGTGACGCGCCACATCGGCGACTCGGGGGTCAACGCGAGCAGGCGGAACAGCGGCACATCGAACGCGCCGAGCCACCCGGCCGCAGCCGGAAACCCAAGCAGCAGGGCCGCCGCCAACAGCGCCAGCCCCGCTGCTATCCGTTGGTTCACTCGCCCTTGACCACCACCCCGCCCTTCACGACGAACGCGACCTTTTCGAGCGCGCGCACATCCTTCAACGGATCGCCGTCCACTGCGATCAGGTCAGCATAACGGCCGACCTGGACTGCGCCGACATCGGCCTCCCGGCCCAGTGCCTTAGCCGCGCTCACCGTCGCGGCCTGGATCGCCTGCAGCGGCGTCATGCCCCATTGCACCATCTTGGCGAACTGCCGCGCATTGTCGCCGTGCGGATAGACGCCCGCATCGGAGCCGAACACCATCGGCACGCCCAGCTGTACGCCGCGCTGGAACGTCTGGCGTTGCTTCAGCCCGATCGCCTTTTCCTTGTCGAGGCTCTCCTGCTCGGTCCCGTTCGAGGTGCCGGTCGCCAGGATATAATCGTCGTTGTAGATATCCATCGAGAACCAGGTCTTCTTCGCCGCCGCCAGCTTCAGCGTCTCGTCGCTGGCAAGGCTGCAATGTTCGATGGTGTCAATGCCTGCCATGATCGCTGTGCGGATGCCCTCGTCGCCATGTGCGTGCGCGGCGACCTTGATGTGGAGCATATGCGCCTCGTCGGCGATGGCCTTCATTTCCTCGAACGTCAGCTGCTGCCCGCCGACACTGTCGCCCAGCGAGAACACGCCGCCGGTCGCGCAGATCTTGATCACTTGCGCACCATATTTGTGCAGCCAGCGCACCTTGGCGCGCGCCTCGTCAGGCGAGTTGATGACCGATTCCTGCTTCTTGTCGTACGACGGCGGCAGCGCGTTATCGTCGCAATGCCCGCCGGTCGCGCCAATGGCATAGCCCGCGGTCACGACGCGCGGCCCTACGATCCAGCCGCCGTCGATCGCCTCGCGCAACCCTACGTCCTGGAACCCCCAGGACCCGACATTGCGCACCGTTGTGAACCCCGCATCGAGCGTCTTCTTCGCATTCGCAACGCCGACAGCACCCCAGAAGGCGTCGGTATATTGCAGCCCGCGATAGCCGCCGATCTCGGCCAGCGACGTCAGGTGAACGTGCATGTCGATCAGGCCGGGCAGGATCGTCCGGTCGCCCAGGTCGATCAGCTTCTCGTCGCCCTTGAGCCGCACCGTCCGCGCATCGGCAATGGCGACGATCCGCCCGTCGGTGACGTTGATCATCGGGTTTTGCACGACGGCGCCGGTCTGTACGTCGATCATGCGGGCGGCGGTGATATGAACGGTTTCGGCGAGAGCGGGCGCAGCGCAGATCAGAATGGTGGCGGTGAGCAACAGGCGCATTGGGATCCCCTTTTGTCTTTACCCAGCTTTAACGAGGGTTGGCGCGAGGGGAACTCTCTAATTCCTCCCTACGCCGGGAAGGACTAGAAATGCAGCGCGCGTCCATACGCGCTCAACACGCTTTCGTGCATCATTTCGCTCAGCGTCGGATGCGGGAAAACGGTGTTCATGAAGTCCGTTTCGACCAGTTCTGCCGTTTTGCCGACGGTGTAACCCTGGATCAGCTCGGTGACCTCGGCGCCTACCATATGCGCGCCGAGCAACTCGCCGGTCTTTGCGTCGAACACCGTCTTCACGAACCCTTCGGCCTCGCCAAGCGCAATCGCCTTGCCGTTGCCGATAAAGGGGAAATTACCGACCTTCACTTCATGCCCCGCTTCCTTGGCCTTCGCCTCGGTCAGGCCGACGCTGGCGACCTGCGGGTGGCAATAAGTGCAGCCCGGGATGTTCTTTGCGTCCATCGCGTGCGGGTGCAGCCCTGCGATCGCCTCCGCCGCGATCACGCCTTCATGGCTCGCCTTGTGCGCCAGCCAGGGCGGCGCAGTGATGTCGCCGATCGCCCATAGCCCAGGCACGTTGGTTCGGCACATCGGGTCGGTCTTCAGGAACCCGCGGTCCATCTCGACACCAAGCGCCTCCAGCCCGATATCTTCGGTATTGGGTACGATGCCAACCGCGACGATGACATGGCTGAACTCTTCGATCGTGACCTTGCCATCGGCGGCCTTGATCTCGGCCTTGATGCCGCTGCCCGTATCGGTGATCGCCTGAACGCCGGTTGCGGGGCGGACATCGATGCCCTGCTTGACCAGCGACTTGTGCAGGAAGATCGAGACATCGGCGTCCTCGACGGGCACGATGCGGTCGAGCATTTCGACGACGGTTACCTTCGCGCCCATGTCGTTGTAGAAGCTCGCAAACTCGATCCCGATCGCGCCCGACCCGATGACGAGCAGCTTGGTCGGCATCTCCGGCGGTACCATCGCGTGCCGGTATGTCCAGATGCGCTTGCCGTCGGCCTTGGCAAACGGCAGGTCGCGGGCGCGCGCACCGGTCGCGACGATGATGTTCTTTGCCGTCAGCTCGGTCGACTTGCCGTCCTTGGTCACGGTCAGCGTGGTCGCCGACGTCAGCGTGCCATCGCCCATGTGCACGGTGATCTTGTTCTTCTTCATCAGGTGCGTGACGCCCTGGTTGAGCTGCTTTGCGACGCCGCGCGACCGCTTCACCACCGCGTCCAGATCGGCGGACGCGGTCCCCTCGATCTTCAGGCCATAATCCTTGGCGTGCTGCATATAGTGCAGCACTTCTGCCGACCGCAGCAGCGCCTTGGTCGGGATGCACCCCCAGTTGAGGCAGATGCCGCCGAGGTTCTCGCGCTCGATAATGGCCGTCTTGAGCCCGAGCTGCGCTGCACGGATGGCGGCGACATAGCCGCCGGGGCCGGAGCCGAGGACGATGAGGTCGTAGGTTTCAGGCAAGAGAAACTCCTTCTAACCCCTCTCCCCTTGCGGGAGAGGGGGCGGCAGGTATTTACGCCACCAACCCCAGCGGGCTCTCCACCAGGGCCTTGAACGCCTTCATAAGCTGCGCGCCGTCGCTGCCGTCGATCGCGCGATGGTCGAAGCTTCCCGTCGCGCTCATCACCGTCGCCACGCCCAACGCATCGTCGACGATATACGGCCGCTTCTCGCCCGCGCCGATCGCCATGATCATGGCCTGCGGCGGGTTGATGACGGCTTCGAACTGCTTGATGCCGAACATGCCCATGTTCGAGAGACTCGCGGTGCCGCCCTGGAATTCGTGCGGCTGCAGCTTGCCGGCCTTGGCCTTGTCGGCGAGCGCCTTCATTTCGACCGAAATTGCGCTCATCGCCTTGTTGCTTGCGTCGGCAACGATGGGTGTGATGAGACCCGTCGGGGTCGAGACCGCGACCGAGATATCGGCGCGGCTGTACTTGATCAGCGTGTCGCCCGCGAAGCTGACATTGCACGTCGGTGTTTCGATCAGCGCAAGCGCGAGCGCCTTGATGAGCATGTCGTTGACCGACAGCTTGACGCCGCGCGCCTCCAGCGCGCCGTTTAGCTCGCCACGCAGTTTCAACAGCGCGTCGAGGCGGACGTCGACCGTCAGATAGATGTGCGGGATTGTCTGCTTCGATTCGGTCAGGCGGCGTGCGATGACCTTGCGGATGTTCGACAGCTTGACCGCTTCGTGCGGGATGTCGGTGGTAAAAGGGGTTGCTGCAGGCGCAGGGGTTGCCGGGGCAGCCACCGGGGCGGGAGCCGCCGCCGACGTAGCACGGGCAGGGGCAGGGGCAGGGGCAGGCGTCGCGCCCTCGATGTCCGCTTTCACGATACGCCCGTTCGGGCCGGTCCCCTTGAGCGTCGACAGGTCGAGGCCCTTTTCTTCGGCAAGCCGCTTGGCGAGCGGCGAAATGAGGATGCGGTCGCCCGCAACCGCTTCGACAGACACAGGGGTTACCGCCGATGCGAGAGGCGCGGCAGGCGCAGCTTGGGTAACGGGTACAGCAGGCGCTTCCGCCTGCGGCGCAGGCGCGGCAGCTGCCACCGTGGCACGCGCATCCTCGCCCTCTCCCGCGATCGTTGCGATGACGGTGCCGACCTTCACGCCTTCTGTTCCCTCGGCAACCGCGATCGACGTGATCGTGCCCTCGTCGACGGCTTCGAACTCCATCGTTGCCTTGTCGGTTTCGATCTCGGCCATCACGTCGCCGGATTTCACCGTGTCGCCCACTTTCACGAGCCATTTCGCAAGCGTCCCCTCCTCCATTGTCGGGGACAGGGCGGGCATCTTCAGCTCGATCGGCATTGCGGTTCCTTGTGGCCGTAGCGTCAATCCCGCCTTCCCCGATTGCGGGGCTTGCGGTCAAGGCTTCCTTATGTGCAGCTTGCATTGCAGGGGAGATTTTCGATGCGCACTTATCTCGTCGTCATCGACGAAACGCCGGAGGCCGAGGTTGCGCTGCGCTTCGCCGCGCGGCGCGCCGCCAAGACAGGCGGCGCCGTGCAGATCCTCGCACTGATCCCGCCGGTCGAATTCGTCGGGTTGAGCGGTGTCCAGGCCACAATGGAGGAAGAAGCGCGCCAGCATGCCGAGGCGCTGGTCGCCGGCGCCGCGGGCATGTTGAGCGAGGAACAGGGCATCCACCCCTCGATCATGGTGGAGGCCGGCGAGCCGGTTCACCTGATCCGTAAGGCGATTGCCGGCAACGCCAATGTCGCCGCCCTTGTGCTGGGCGCGGCGGCAAGCGGTGCGCCGGGTCCCCTAGTCTCGCATTTCGCGGGTGAGGCGGGAACGCTGCCCTGCCCGGTGATGATCGTGCCGGGCGGCCTCGACACCGAAGCGCTCGACCGTTTGAGCTGAAAGAAATCGCTGTCCTACAGGCGGCAATCTGTGCTTGCTTGGCGGTCATGAAGACAGACCATCAAGTGCCGCCATTCGTCGCTACCCGCCAACGATTCCTCGGCGCTTTTGCCCGACGTACCGTGACTTTCGTGACTTTCGTAACGGTCGCCGCAAACGTCCACGCACAGGGTGCGCGCCCTCAACCCCAAGCCTTGCGCGCGACGGTCGAAAAGCTGGTCTCGTTCGGGACACGCCACAGCGCATCGAGCACGACCGATCCGAAGCGCGGCATCGGTGCGGCACGCAACTGGATCGCAAGCGAGTTCGAGCATCTTTCGGTAGCCTGCGGCGGGTGCATCAGCGTCGACCGGCCGAGCGCCCGATTCGAAGGGCCACGTGCGCCCAACGGTCTGATTGTCGAGGATGTCCTCGGCATCCAGCGCGGGACGGGTGACCCGAACCATATCGTCATCGTCTCCGGCCATATCGACAGCCGCAATTCGGACGTGATGGACGCAACGGGCAACGCGCCGGGTGCCAATGACGATGCGTCGGGCGTGGCGCTGGTGATGGAGGCGGCGCGCCTCCTGTCGACGGAACGGCACACGGCCACCATCATCTATGCCGTGCTTTCGGCCGAGGAACAGGGATTGTGGGGCGGCAAATTGCTCGCCGACACCGCCAAGGCGCGCGGCTGGACGATCGCCGCGATGCTCAACAACGACATCGTCGGGAATACCAAGGGGCAGGACGGACGTATCGTCTCCGACCGGGTGCGCGTGTTCAGCGAAGGCGCACGTGCTGTCGAGGATCTGGCCGCCACGAAACTGCGCCGTGCGTCAGGGGGCGAGGACGACAGTTCGTCACGCGCGCTCGCCAAACGCGTCGGCGATGTGGCGAGCGCCAACCGGGGCGGGCTGTCGGCCTTCCTTGTCCGCCGTCCCGACCGTTTCGGTCGCGGCGGGGACCATACGCCGTTGCTCGAGGCCGGTTACCCCGCTGTCCGCTTCACCGTCGGGGTCGAGAATTACGACGCGCAGCACCAGAATTTGCGCACCGAAAACGGCCGCGTCTTTGGCGACACGGTCGACCGGATGGATTTCTCCTATCTGGCCAAGGTGACGGCGCTCAACGTGGCTGTTTTACGCCAGCTCGCGGCGGCACCGGGGGCGCCGGCTTCGGTCGTGCTCGAAGGCGCGGTCTCAACCGACACGACGGTCAAATGGGCCGCAGTCCCTGGCGCCGCGGGCTATCGCCTCCACTGGCGGCGCGCAGACCGGTCGACCTGGGAGCAATCGCGGGACGTGACCGGGACCGCCACGAGCGAGGTACTCAAGGGCATCATTGTCGACGATAACTTCGTGGGCGTCTCGGCGCTGTCAGCAGCCGGAGCAGAAAGCCTCGTCACCTTCGGCGGGCTGGCCCCCCGCTAGGGCTCAGCTGCCCCCGAGGTGGTGGTCCTTCGTCCGGACTGCCTTCGCCCGCTTCGCGGGCACGCGAATGTATTCGGTGACATAGGTCACTTTTTGCGTGACGATCGGCTCGGCATAGGTCGTGGTCGTCGTAATGGTCTGGCCGCAACCGCAGCTGAAGCCGCCGTTGTAATCGCCCATGAACCAGTGCGGCCCCGAGGGGCGATAGCCGCGCTCATACCCCCATTCGTCGCCGCCGCCGCGATTGCCGCCGCGCCCGCTGCCTCGATCGACTGCCTGTCCGGCCAACGCGCCTACGCCGCCGCCGATCAGCGAGCCTGCAAGGCGATAGCCTGCACCCGCGATCAGATTGCCGGTCAGGGCACCGACGGCACCCCCGACGATGGCCCCGACGATGCCGCTGCGATCGCGCCGCCGCGGACGATCATCGCCCCCGCCGTCGCGCATGTCGCGCGCGTCGCGCCAGTCGTAGACGCGGCCCCAGCGGTCGGTCAGCACCATGTCGTCATAGTAACGCGACCAGCCATAGCCGGGCGCGGGCGCCGGCAGGCCGAAGCGCCGGTAATCGGCAACATAGTGGCTCGGTGCGATCCAGTGCCGCGGCAAGCTATAGCCATAGCTCGGCGCCTGATACGCGTTCCAGCCGCCGGGCACTGTGGTCCAGCGATCGCCCGCAGGACCAGGCTGGCCCATCGGCGGACGCGGCATGTCCGGCATCGGCCCCGGCTGCGGCATCGGCGCGCTCATCGGCGGCAAAGCCGGGATTGGGGGCGCGCCGACTCGCGCGTCCATCTGGGCCATGGCAGCCGCAGGAATCAGGGTCAGCGTTGCGAGAACGCCAGCAATTGCAAGCCTTGCCATGGTAAATGCTCCGTCACAATTCGCGCAAAATGTCGACATTTCCGCCATTTGCTTAACGATCTGTTTAGCATTCCAGGACTTGGGCTGAAAGGGAACGGCTGCGTGACAACCTGTCCCATTCAGGGGCAGATGCGGGGGGCGATCAATAAGGCGAGCGCCTCGATCCCGGCCTGATCCTCGGCATCGAACCGGGCAAGATCGGGGCTGTCGAGGTCGATCACCGCCACCACCGTCGCGTTTACCGTCACCGGCACGACCAGTTCGGAACGGCTGGCCGCGTCGCAGGCGATATGGCCGGGGAACGCGTGGACATCCTCCACCAGTTGGCTCGTCGCCGTGGCGGCAGCCGTGCCGCACACTCCTTGGCCATAGGGGATGCGGACACACGCTGCCTTGCCCTGAAACGGTCCGAGCACGAGCTCACCGTCGATCGTCCGGTAAAAGCCCGCCCAATTGAGCGCGGGCAGCCAGTCGAACAACAGTGCCGCGATATTGGCCATATTGGCGACGGCATCGGGCTCGCCGGTCGTGAGCGCATCGGCGGCGGCCAACAAGTCGCGGTAGAAGGCGGCCTTTTCGGTCGCAGTGGTCTTCAAGTCGTACATCAATCCAGTTCCACCTTGCCGCGACCGCGTTTCACTTCGCCGCGCACGGCCTTGCCGACCATGCGCTTTTCCTTTGCCGATTTCGACGGCCGCGTCTTGATCCGCCGCTGCGGCGCGACATGCGCCTTGGCAACCATCTCTGCCAGCCGCTCACGTGCATCCGCGCGGTTCGCCTCGCGGGTACGATGGGCACGCGCCATGATCACGATCTCACCATCATTCGTCCAGCGGCTGCCCGCCAGCACTTTCAGGCGCGCGTAGACTGACGGCGCGAGCTGAAGGGAAAAAACGTCGAGGCGCATCTGAACCGCGGTCGCCACTTTGTTGACGTTCTGCCCGCCCGGCCCGGTACCTGCGAGAAACACCTCCTCCAGCGCCTGCTCGGGCAGGGGCGGCAGCCCCTCAGCCATAGGAAAAGCCAAAATCGGTGAAACTTTGCGGCAGCGGCGCGGTCGCGGCGACAGGCGGATGATTCTCCCGCGGCACTGACAGGCTATAGGCGTGTAGCATCATCTGGGGACCACCGGTGCCATAGACCGGATCCCCCAGGATCGGGACACCAATGCCCGACGCCGCATGAACGCGCAGCTGGTGCGTCCGCCCCGTCTCGGGTTTAAAGAGGACAAGCGCGCGACCCCCCGCAAAGCCCACGACTTCCCAGTTGGTCACCGATGGCTTGCCGCGCTTTTCGATGATCATGCGCCAGCCGTCCTTGGCCGTGCTGACCTTGTTCAGTGGCAAGTCGATTCGGCCGTCGGCTTCCGTGGGGATGCCGTCGAGAACTGCAAGATAGGTCTTGGTCACTTCCCCGCGTTCGAAGGCCATCTGGAATTTCTTGTGGATGCGCGGGTTGCGTGCGAGCAGCAGGCAACCGGAGGTATCTCGGTCGAGCCGGTGAACCGCCATCGGCAGCCGCTCGAACCCGAAGCGCAGGGCGTCGAGATGGTTTTCGAGACTGAGCGATCCGTCGCGCGGTCGATCGACCGCCAAGCCCGCCGGCTTGTTGACGACAATGGCTTCGGCATCGATGAACAGAACACGGTCAGCTAGCAACATGGCGGACCCATGCCACCGCCGGACGGATTAGTCGAACGCATAGGCATGCAGCGGCACCCCGCCGGCGCCCATCGCCACGTGCAGCGGCAGGATAAGGTCGAGCGTTGGATGATTGCGCAGTGCGTCTGGCGCGCGGGCCATCAACTCGGTCACCGCCGCAGTGTCGCCCGCGATCAGGCGTGTGTTGATCCGGTCGGCAAAGGCGGACACCGAATCAGGCGGGCGGGCATCGATGGCAGGACGCTCGGTAAGAAAGGCGCGCAGATTATGCGTCATGCTGCCCGACCCGATGATCAGGATGTCCCCATCGCGCAAGGGGGCCCGCGCTGCACCGAGGGCCACATGCCATTCGGCACTTCGACGGCTGTCGATCGACAGTTGCAACTCCGGGATGTCGGCCTCGGGGTAAAGCAGCATCAGCGAGACCCAGGCGCCATGATCGAGGCCGCGGGCGGGATCGATCCGCACGTCATGTCCGGCTTCGCGCAACATCTGGGCGATGTCCCGGGCAAGGGCGGACGCACCGGGCGCCCGATATTGCTGCTGGTAGACAATGTCGGGAAAGCCGCAGAAATCATGGCTTGTCGGCGGGTGCGCGCTCCCGGTGAGTTTCTGCACCGGCTCGTCGAAATGCGCCGGAACCACCAATATGGCCTCGGGACGCGCTAGCACCGCCCCAGCCCGGCGAGGAAATCGCACGCCGGGCTGGGCTCAATCGCCATCATCGTCGCGCCAAAGGGTGCGCCGCCGACGACCTCGGCATGGCCCATCTGGCCTATATGGCCATCATTGAGACCGACAATCGTCATGCCGAAATACAGCGGGTTGGCAGGAATCGAAAACCGGGTGACTTCCTGGCCGCCATGCGGCGCGGCAGACGAGGTGAACGCACCACCGATCTTGCTGTTCAACGCTCCCCGCGCCCACAACCCGCCGGCCTGGTCAAGGAATGCCGCCATCTGCGACGATTTCTGGTCGAAGGGCGTGCCCGTACCGACGATGATCGCATCAGGATGCTCAAGGTCGGCGATCGACGCGACCGGTGCGGTCTGGTCGAGCTTGAAATGCGCATTCTTCGCGATTTCCTTGGGTGCGGTCTCGGGCACCCGCGTCACATCCGTAATCGCGCCTGCACTGAAGGCACCTTCGGCAACGGCGCTCGCCATCGTTTCGATGTGTCCTTAGCTGAAACAACAAAGGACCAGTCGTTTCGCTATTTCATGTCTCCATTGGTTCGATGAGGGAAAATCAGGCTGCGTCGACGAGAACGATCTCGGCATCAACAAGCGCGCGGATCGTATAGTTGCCGCCGCTGAGGGCGACACCGTCGCGGGCGTCGGCGGGAACACCATCGATCTCGATCCTGCCGGTCGCGGGCACGAGGTAGGCGTGGCGGCCAGCATCGACCTCATAGGTCAGCGTCTCGCCGGCGCTCAGCGTCGCACCCATGACACGGGCGTCGGTGCGGATCGGCAACGCGTCGGCATCACCGAACCCACTTGCCAGCACGGACCATTTGCCGGAGCGGTCACCCTTGGGGAACGGCTTGGCGCCCCACAAGGGCTCGCCCCCGCGCTGCGTCGGCTGGATCCAGATCTGGAACAGCGTGGTCGGCACATCCTCGACATTATACTCCGCATGGCGAATGCCCGAAGCCGCGCTCATCACCTGAACATCGCCGGCCCCGGTGCGGCCCTTGTTGCCCATCGAATCCTCGTGGGTAATGGCGCCGGTGCGGACATAGGTGATGATTTCCATGTCGCTGTGCGGATGCGGGGGAAAGCCGGTGTTCGGCGCGATGACATCGTCATTCCACACAAGGATGTTGCCCCATCCGGAGCGGGCGGGATTGCGGTAGCCGCCGAACGAGAAATGATGGTGCGCGTCGAGCCAGCCGTGATTTGCGGCGCCGAGCGAGGCAAACGGGCGGACGTCGATCGTTGTCGTGTCGGTATCAGCAATAGCCATCGGGGGTCTCCATAAATTAGACCCTAGATAAGGCTAATGATCGAGTCTTAAATGGAAACTATGGAAACACATTGTTTCCATTTAGACACCCATGTTACGTCGCTTGGCGAGGGCGACGAGACGATCGCCCCCTCGGGGGCACGCCCCGCGCAGCCTCAATTCCGCCAGCTACCGGGTCGTGCTTCGTTCATCGACTGGATGGGATAAAGCAGGCGATAAGGGCCGCCCCGCTCCGTGACCAGAATGACACGCGCGCGAAAATTGAGGCGGACCTGAATGTCACGCGCGGGATCGTTCAGATCGACCCAGTCAGCAGAGCGCGACATTTCCTCAAATCTGGCCTTTACCTGTTGGCCAAAGCCATATTCGACCCATTGGCCGCGCCCCTCATTTTCGAACCGTCCCCCGTTGTAGATGACTGTACTGACGTCGGCCCGCCGGTTTCCGTAGCCCTCGGGGCGGCCCCAGTTCTGGGCCGATGCCGGTGTGAGGCTGACAAGAAATGCCGCACCCGCAAGCCCGGTCCAAAGTTTGTGCATCGGCATCACTTGTCTCCTTCATCGACTCAGCCGACTGGTACGGCTCTAAAACATGTTATCACGCGCGGAAGTGACAGCAAGGCCGTTGCGGAGTGCCAATGGTAACCCCAACAGAAATGCGAACCGAGGTTTGCTGCATGACGCTGCCCTACAGCAGCCTGCGTGCGCGCAAGCTTCGCGACGTCCGGCGCCTGATCGTAGCGAGCCCCGACTGGGTCGCCCGCCATCCCGAAGTTAAAACGCCCGATGACCTGCCGGCCACGGACGTCTTTGGCTACACCAACCTTCCTCGCCAGCGGCAGCCAACCTTCCTCGCCAGCGGCAGATCGTGCTGATGCGCAACGACGGCGGCGAAGCCGCCTTTGGCGCCGACGGTCGGCTGCGCGCCAACAATGCCGATGCGATGCTGGCGGCGGTAGAAGCAGGCCTCGGCGTCGCGGTGGCGCCCGACTTCATTGTAAGAACAGGCCTTGCGACGGGTCGTCTCGTGACAATCCTTAGCGGCTGGTCACCCCGCCCGTTGCCTTGCATCTCGTCACACCGCCCGGCCTGCTTCGCCCGCGCCGGGTCTAAGTGCTGATCGCGTTTTTGACCGACGCGTTGGGCCAGATGTGAACCTTGCTAACGATACATCGGC
>JBMOGG010000080.1:0-12091 GCA_049318505.1 Sphingomonas sp.
CCGAGCTTCTCCAAAGCCCCGGCAATCCTCTTGCGTTCATGGGTGGGCCGGTGATCGCCTCTGCGCTCGAAGTCTTCGCCCATGCCTCTGCACCACGCGGAAAGCCGGCGTTCGGCCTGACGACAACCGTCGTCGATGGCGAAGAAGTTGCGGTCCGCGAACAGATCGTGTTGCAACTGCCGTTCGGCCAGCTGAAGCGGTTCGTGAAGGTGGGCGTCGAAAACGCCCCGCGCCTCCTGATCGTTGCCCCGATGTCGGGCCATTTCGCCACGCTGCTGCGCGGCACGGTCGAGCGGATGCTGCCCAAGCATGACGTCTACATCACCGACTGGCGCGATGCGCGGCAAGTGCCGCTCGGCGCCGGGCGGTTC
This sequence comes from Sphingomonas sp., assembly GCA_049318505.1. Classification (GTDB taxonomy): domain Bacteria; phylum Pseudomonadota; class Alphaproteobacteria; order Sphingomonadales; family Sphingomonadaceae; genus Sphingomonas_O. The sequence continues at coordinate 372 of JBMOGG010000080.1, forward strand.
GACCTCGACGACTATATCGATTATCTTCAGGCGTTCCTCGATCACATCGGCTCCGGTGCGCATATGCTCGCCGTCTGCCAGCCGTCCGTGCCCTGCTACGCATTGGCATGCCTCATGTCGGCGGACAAAAACCCCAATCGCCCGAAGACGCTGACCATGATGGGCGGCCCGATCGACACGCGCGAGGCCCCGACCGCGGTCAATGACGTCGCGACCGAGCGTCCCCACGCCTGGTTCCAGCAGAACGCGATCCAGACCGTGCCAGTGATGTACCCGGGTGCCGGAAGGCGCGTCTATCCTGGCTTCCTGCAATTGACCGGCTTTCTGTCGATGAACCTGGGCAGCCACATGGAATCCCATTTCGCCATGTTCAAAGATCTGGTGAAGGGCGATGACGATGCCGCGGATTCCACCAAGGCATTTTACGAAGAATACCGCAGTGTCTGCGACATGACCGCCGAATTCTATCTCCAGACCATCGAAACCGTGTTCCAAAAGCACGCGCTACCCAAAGGCGAGATGCTGCATCGTGGCAACCGCGTCGATCCGGCGGCAATTACCGACATCGCGATTCTCGCCATCGAGGGCGAGCGCGACGATATCTCGGGAATCGGCCAGACCAGGGCAGCTTTGAAGATATCGACAAGCCTGCCCGAGGCGCTCAAGAAATATCATCTGGCCCCAGGCGCGGGGCATTACGGCATCTTTAATGGCTCACGCTGGCGCACACTGATCGCGCCGGTGGTCGAGGAATGGATTGCCGCACACGAGTGAGCAGCTCAGCAAGGCGGCGGCTCTTCGGGGTGCGCGTGCGCCCGTCCGAAGTCGTTCACGCAGCCTGTTTTCGGTTCGACATCTCCAATGATGTCCTGGTCTTGTCGCGGCGCATGAACGATCCGATCAAGCCGAAACCGAGCACCATTATCGCCCAGGTAGCGGGTTCAGGGATGGCTGCGATAAAAAGCTGATTCTGAGCGTTTCCGGTGACGGAAACCAGCGTGCGTATCCGCGCTGTGTTGCCCGTCCACACGCCGCTTTCCACCTTTGCCAGATACTGGTTGGCTGTCGCCTGATAGGGTACAAAATCACCATAGGTGAAAAAGTTACCGTCGCCGTTGTCGCCCCAGATATCGCTTACCAAATAGCCAGTTGTGCCGGCCTCATAGAGGATTTCCCAGATCGCCATGCCGGTCGCGACGGCGGCAAGGTTACGATCGTTCGTGCTTGAAGCGCCGTCGATCAAGGCCTGCGTATTGATCAAGAGCGCCGCAACCTGATTTTGCCTGGCCACATTGGACGAAAATGCCGAAAGCGACATGATCTCGAACCGGTTGTCGGGCGCGGTGTCGAACAAACCCTTGGTGACATCGAAACAAAATGATTGCGTCGCGAACAATGCATCCGACGCGACATAATTGCCTGAAAGATCGAAGCGGTCGGTCGGGCCATATTCAGCCACGCCCAGCGATACGACACGGATGCCACCGCCTAGCCCCCGCCCCGTAGGGGTGGGCAGTCACGTCGATCAAGGCGGCAGCCAGTCCCGGACTGCCCAGTCAAACCACGGCCAGGGCCGCGGCAAGTATAGTTACACCGACAGTTTTTGCCCTTGAGACCTTAAGGGTTAACCGAGGATTTTGAGGGTTGCGAGGGGAAGGCGAGTCCTTGATCGGCACAAGGGCGCATGGATGCAATGTTCGGTTGGGCACGCACGCTTGGTAACCATGACGCAGCGCAGCTCGATTACATCAATACCTTGGCCACCTTGTCCTTGTAGTCCTTTTTCGGGTTGATCCCGATCAGCATCTTGATGCCGGCGACGATGCTCGACGCGTCGATCCAGATCTGGGCCTGTTCTGCGTCAAAGCGGATCAACGCGACCTTGGGATCGTCCTTCCCCTCGTACCAGGCGGCAACATAGGGGTTCCACAACCGGTCGATCGTCGCACGGTCGTGCATCGTCGACAGGTCGCCGTGCACCGTGGCCCAGACGTCATGCCCCTTCGACACGAAATGCGCCATCGCGCGGCTGTGCGCGCCGATCTGGCCGTAGAGCGCGTTGTCGGTCGAGGTGAAGAACCAGATCGGTCCGGCGTTCTCTCCGTCCTCAGGATCTCCCTCGACTTGCGCGGTCATTGGCCGTGCATGGCCGTCGTCGCCTTCGGCAAGGCCCAGAAACATCGTCCGGTCGGACTTCAGCGCCTTCCAGAATTTAGCTTTGATTTCGGCGCTGTCGGCCATCGTCTGATCTCCTTTGGATTTCGGAGTACAAACGATGGCCGCTGCAAGCGGTTCCGCTTAGAGGACTTCGAACAGCCCTGCCGCGCCCTGGCCGCCGCCGATGCACATCGTGATCACGACGTATTTCACCCCGCGACGCTTTCCTTCGATCAGCGCATGGCCGGTCATCCGCGCGCCGCTCATCCCATAGGGATGGCCGATCGAGATTGCGCCACCATTGACGTTGAGCTTGTCCATCGGGATGCCGAGCTTGTCGGCGCAATACAGCACCTGCACGGCGAAGGCCTCGTTCAGTTCCCACAGGCCGATATCGTCCATCGTCAGGCCGTTTGCCTTGAGCAGCTTGGGGATGGCGAAGACGGGGCCAATGCCCATTTCGTCCGGCTCCGTGCCCGCGACCGCCATGCCGACGTAACGGCCGAGCGGGGTCAAGCCCTTCTTGGCGGCGAGCGACGCTTCCATCAATACCGATGCTGAGGCACCGTCGCTGAGCTGCGAGGCATTGCCTGCCGTGATGTTCATGTCCGGGCCCATCACGGGCTGAAGGGACTTCAGTCCTTCAATCGTCGTATCGGCCCGGTTGCCTTCGTCTTTTGCCAGGGTGACCTCCTTGTGGGTCACTTCCTTGGTTTCCTTGTTGACGACCGCCATCGTTGCCGTGACCGGCACGATTTCGTCGTCGAACTTGCCGGCGGCTTGCGCGGTGGCGGTGCGCTGCTGCGACTGCAGCGCATATTCGTCCTGGCGGTCGCGGCTGATGCCGTAACGCTTGGCGACCACTTCGGCGGTCTGCAGCATCGGCATGTAGATGTTCGCGTGCATCGCGAGCAGCTCGGGGTCGGGCGCGACCCGCATCTGCGGCGTCTGGACGAGCGAGATGCTCTCGACGCCACCGCCGATCGCGACGTCCATGCCGTCGACGATGATCTGCTTTGCGGCGGTCGCAATGGCCATCAGGCCCGAAGCGCACTGGCGGTCGAGCGACATGCCGGCGACGGTGACGGGGAGCCCCGCACGGAGCAGCGCAGTGCGCGCGATGTTACCGGCCTGGTGGCCCTGCTGCAGCGCCGAGCCGAACACGACGTCGTCCACTTCGGCACCGTCGATGCCGGCGCGCTCAACAGCGGCCTTGATCGCATGGCCCGCCAGGGTCGGCGAGGGCAGGTTGTTGAACGCGCCGCGATAGGCGCGGCCGATGGGGGTACGTGCGGTGGATACGATGAGCGCGTCGCGCATGGAAACTCTCCTGTTGGGGTGACTCGGTTAAACGGGGATATGGGGTGTGCCGGCCTCGGGTTGAATGCCGAACGCGCCGACGATCAGGCCGACGCCCTGATAAAACCCGACAAGCTGAACGATCTCGAGCTGTTGGTCGGGTGTGAAATGCGCGGCCATGCGGGCGTGCTGCTCGTCGGACAGGTGCCGGTCGGCGATCAGCGCGTCGACGGTCGCGACCAGCGCGCTTTCGGTGTCGGTCCAGACCTTGTCGTCAGGGGCACCCTTGGCGAGCGCTTCAAGCTGCGCTGCATCGACGGCGCAACGTTCCGCGAACAATGTTGCGTGCATGCCCCACTCGTAATCGGCGCCGATCCGGGAAGCGGTGCGAAAGATCACGAGCTCGCGGTCGCGCATCGACAGCGGGCCAGGATCGAGCATCGAGCCTGCGATGAACTTGCCCCACGCGCGCGGCGAAGAAGCAATCACGCGGAACAGCATCGGGGCAGTCCCGTCGGGCAAGGTGCGTCGCGTCATCGACGGCGCGATGTCCGCCGCATAGGGCGGCGACAGCGGCGGGATGCGCGGCGTCATACGAAGAACTGGCTGATCCATTCGGCGATCAGCGCGGGTTTCTCCTCGCCTTCGATTTCAAGGGAATATTCGACCGTCTGCTGCCACTGGCCGGGGCGCTTTTCCTCGATCTCGAGCAGCTTGAAATGACCGCGCACCCGCTTGCCCGACCGGACCGGCGCCAGGAACCGCGTCTTGTTGCCCCCGTAGTTGACGCCCATCTTGATGTTCTCAAGACGGGGCATATCGGTCATCTGGGTGAGCACAGGCATGATCGACAGCGACAGGAACCCATGCGCGATGGTGCTGCCGAACGGTGTCAGCTTGGCCTTTTCGACGTCGACATGGATAAACTGGTGGTCGCCGGTTGCTTCGGCGAACTTGTCGATCATCGGCTGATCGATGGTCAGCCAGTCGGACGTGCCGATATTGCTGCCAACCAGTGCCTTTAATTCGTCCGGTGTGACGACGCCCATGGTGCATTCCTCGCGTAATTTTATTACAAGGATCCGAGTCCTCGTTGCGGCGCTTTACGTCCGCGTAAACCTAAGAGTCAAAAGCTATGGATGCCGTTACGTCGGATTTCGCCCCGCAGATGCGCAGGCTTCATCGCGCACCCGAACCGGAGGTGCTGACGCCGTTGCTCGCGCGGGCAAAACTGAGCGACGCGGAGCGGCAGGGCGTCGTTACACGGGCCTCGGGCCTTCTCGCCGACCTACGCGCGGCGCAATCGACGGGGTGGGTCAACCAGTTCCTGCAGGAGTATCGGTTGAACACGTCAGAAGGCGTCGCGCTGCTCTCTCTGGCTGAGGCGTTCCTGCGCGTGCCCGATCCGGGGACAGCCGATGCGCTGATTGCCGACAAGCTGGGTGACGCAGACTGGCGGGCGCACGCAGGCAAATCGGCCTCGGGGCTCGTCAATGTCGGTACCTGGGGGCTGGTCATCGGGCGCGCGCTGGTCAGCGAAAAGGAAGAAGCGGGCGTGCTGCGCCGTCTGATATCGCGCGCGGGCGAACCTTTCGTGCGGCAGGCGGTCGGCGCCGCGATGAAGATGATGGGCGAAATCTTCGTCATGGGTCGCACCATTGATGAGGCAACAAAGCGCATGGCAAAGCCAGAAAACAAGGGCTTCACGGCAAGCTTTGATATGCTGGGTGAGGCGGCGCGGACCTATCCCGATGGGGCGCGCTATCTCAAGTCCTACAGCGATGCGATTGCTGCAGTTGGCGCAAGCCCCGCGGTCGGGCATTCCATTTCGGTCAAACTATCGGCGCTGCATCCGCGCTACGAAGTTGCGCATTGGGCAACGTGCGTTCCGGCGTTGACCGAAATGCTCGAAGGCCTGGCCCTTCAAGCGGCAAAGGCCGGCATCGCCCTGACTGTCGACGCCGAGGAATCCGAGCGGCTCGAAATGAGCCTCGAGATTATTGAGAATGTTGCGACCGTGCCCGCGCTGAAGGACTGGGATGGGTTCGGCATGGCGGTACAGGCCTATGGCAAGCGCGCCAGGTCGGTGATCGGCTGGGCTGATGACCTGGGCCAGCGCACCGGGCGCCGCATTGCGGCGCGACTGGTCAAGGGCGCCTATTGGGATAGCGAGATCAAGCGAACGCAGGAAGCCGGGCTGTCCGACTATCCCTTGTTCACGCGCAAGGCCGCGACCGATGTCTCATATATGGCCGTTGCCCGCGACATGCTGGACGCCAAACACATTTATCCGGCGTTCGCGACGCACAATGCCCTGACGGTGGCGACGATCCTTGAATGGGCGGGCACGGCGCGCGACTTCGAGTTCCAGCGGTTGCACGGCATGGGCGAGGGGCTCTACGAGCGGCTGGTGCGCGAGGATGGTTATCATTGCCGCATCTACGCGCCGGTCGGCGGACATCGTGATCTGCTTGCCTATCTCGTGCGGCGGTTGTTGGAGAATGGGGCGAATTCGAGCTTCGTCCACCAGTTGGCCGACGAGAACCTCTCGGACGCCGATTTGCTCGCCGATCCTGTTGCAAAGATCGCAGCCGTGGGCGGCGCACGCCATCCCAGCATAGCGTTGCCAGCCGCGCTGTTCGGCAAGCGCCAAAACTCGAGCGGCATCGATCTGCAGGATAGGTCGATCCTGGCGGACACGGTGCGCTCCCTCAGTGACTTTGCGCCTTCGTGCAAAAGACAAGGCGATGTCGCACAAAAGGGGCGAGAAGCGCACGGTGAAGTCGCTGCCGCAGCATCTGGCTTCGACGCTTGGGCAGCTGCTCCTTTAGAAAACCGTTGCGCGGCTGTCGAACGCTTGGGAGACTTGCTTGAAACAAACCGCGCCGAGCTGATGGCGATCCTCGTCGACGAAGCAAAGAAAACCTTGGCCGATGCGCTCGGCGAGGTGCGCGAGGCGGTCGATTTCTGTCGATATTATGCGGCGCAAGCGCGCGCTGGGCTCCAGCCAATCGAGCTCCCCGGCCCGACAGGGGAGCGCAATGTGCTGCGCATGGAAGGGTGCGGTGTGTGGGCCTGCATAGCGCCCTGGAACTTCCCGCTGGCGATCTTCCTCGGGCAGGTTGCCGCGGCGTTGGTCACTGGCAACACGGTCGTTGCCAAGCCGGCGCCACAGACGCCGCGGATTGCCGCCCGGGCTGTCGAGCTTGCGCACGAAGCAGGTATTCCCGCAGACGCGCTCGTCCTTCTGGCCGGAGGTCCCGAGGTTGGTGCGCATCTTGTCGCCGACGTGCGGGTTGTCGGTGTCGCCTTCACCGGTTCGACCGCGACGGCCAAGCGCATTGCACGGTCGCTGCTCGACGACGATGCCCGGCCTATCGTCCCGCTGATCGCCGAGACCGGCGGCATCAACGCCATGATCGTCGATTCTACGGCGCTCACCGAACAGGTCGTGCAGGACGTGGTGACGAGCGCCTTTCGCTCGGCGGGGCAGCGCTGCTCGGCGTTACGCGTTCTGCTCATTCAGGAGGATGTTGCCGAGCGCACGCTGGAGATGCTGGCAGGGGCGATGGACACGCTCATTGTCGGCGACCCGGCAGATCCGGCGACCGACGTGGGGCCGGTGATTGACGCGGCGGCGCACAAACGGCTGATGGATTATCGGGCGCGCCAGCAGGGCAACTGGATTCACACGGTCGCCGCACCCGCGGATGGCCATTTCGTGCCGCCGACCGCGATCCGCCTGTCGTCGCTTGGCGCGCTGACCCAGGAATGGTTCGGGCCGATTCTCCATGTCGCCACTTGGAAGGCGGGCGAACTGGAAGCGACAATCGCCGCGATTAACGCCAAGGGGTTCGGCCTGACGATGGGGCTGCACAGCCGCATCGCGCGCAATGCAGAGACGGTCGAAGCGTTGGCGCGCGTCGGCAATCTCTACGTCAACCGCAGCATGATCGGCGCTATCGTCGGCAGCCAGCCCTTCGGTGGGGAAGGGCTATCGGGGACGGGCCCCAAGGCAGGCGGGCCGCACTACCTGCATCGCTTCACGGCGGAGCGGGTGACGTCGACCGACACGACCAGCGCAGGCGGAAATGCGACCTTACTGAGCCTTGATGACGTTGGGCTCTGACGGCGCGGCGTAAGGCATGATGTATTTGCCGTCTGGTGCCGCCGTGAACGCGGTTTGTGTCGGATAGGCGAACTCGATACTCTCGTTCGCAAAACGGCGCAGGATCGCAATGCTGACCGCATGCCGCGTCGCGAAGACGACGTCATAATCTTCCGAGTGGACGTCGTATTGCAGTTCGAAATCGACGCTCGACGCGCCGAAGGCTGTCATGCCGCAACGCACGAGCGTCGCGGGAGAACAGCCCGAGATGATCTCGCTCATCATCGCCGGTATCCGGTCGAGCGTTTCGACAGGGGTCTGGTAGATGAGGCCATAGGTCGTCACGATCCGCCGACGGTCGAGCCGCGCGAGATTGTGGATTTCCTTTTCGAGCAATTGCTTATTGGCGATGATGATCTGTTCGCCGGTCAGCGCACGGATGCGCGTCGATTTCAGGCCGATGTCCTCCACGCTGCCCGAGGTGCTATCGTACCGGATCGCGTCACCTTTTCGGAACGGTCGGTCGAACAGGATGGCAAGGGCCGCAAACAGGTCGGCGAAGATGCCTTGCGCCGCTAAACCGATGGCGATGCCGCCAACGCCCAGGCCGGCAATCAGACCCGTCACATTGACGCCGAGATTCGACAGAATGAAGATCGCCGCGATTGCGAACAAGCCAAACGTGAGCAGCAACCGGATGATGCCCATCGCGCTGGCCAGCGCGGCATGTTCGTCTGCCGAACGGGCCCGGTGTTCGATGACGCCAAGCAAAACGGCCCGTGCAAACACAGCCGCTTGCAATGTAGCGGCGACCACGAAGACAAAATTGATTGTCCGCGCGAGGGTGGGTGGTGCGTCGGCATAGGCGGCAATGACTTGGGCGGCGACCGCGACCATGAACCAGAGCCGCGTCTTCGAAAGCGCTTTGCCGAACGTTGTCCGCCAGTGATCATGTTTGGGGGCCGACGCATAAATGCGTTGGCCGACCCATTTCGCAGTCATCAATCCGGCAACGATGAACGCACCGATCAACGCCGCCAGAATGATCTGGGTCGAATGATTGCTGACCCATGCAATGTTTTCGGCCCAAAGCTGGGCAACACGATCGCCCAAAGGCGGGTCGATTGCTTCGGTCGCGTTAGTCATCAAACCGCCTTGGACAGCGCCCCTGTAGTTTCGTCAAGCGCTGCGATCATTGCGCATTGCGCAGAAGACAAACAGGGTATCGTGCGCGGCAGCTTGAGCATGGGGCCAGGCTTTGCTCCCTTGCATCATGCGTTCCGGCGCAATCACGTTTGCGTTGCGTAAACAAGCATGAAGCGTCCAACCGTTCAGGCGGGGTGTGGGGTCCCTGAACGACGGGATGGGCGGCCCAGCCAGTCGCGTGCGGGGACTTCGACCAAGCGATGCAGCACGACCGACGCAACAAGTGTCAGGAGCAAGAACAAGGCGCCGAACACCAGCGGCACATTCATCGCGTCGCGCACCAAAGCGAGTTTGAACAATGTCCAAAGTAGAAAATGCACGAGGTAAGTTGAATAGCTGATCTCACCCAGCCAGACCAATACGCGCGATGACAAGGGGTTTGCGTGCCTTGACGACGTCGAGGCGACCAGGCCGACCAATGCGGTAAAAGCAAGGGGCACGAAAAACGTCTCGCGCGCCCCATTTGCGAGTGCGATCAGGCATGACAGGATTGTTGCTCCCCACAGTGCACGAAGCGCCATGCCATCGCGCGCCTGCCACACGATGCAGATGGCGACGCCACAAGCAAATTGAACAAGGCAGCGCGCCAGGCCGAAGAACGCGATATCAGCGCCCAACAGCGCTTCCCCGTACGTCGCGAAGAGTCTGTCGAGCGCGAAGATGAGAAGCGGGATCGCGAGCAACCCGATGATCCAGCTTATGCTCTTTCCCATCTTGAGCCTGTGGCCAAACAGGGGCGTAATGACGGCAAAGCAAAGATACGCGGCAAGTTCGGTCGAGATCGACCAGCTCGGATCGTTCCAGCCGATGTCGCGGGTGATACCCCAATTCTGTAGCAGCAGCATATGGAGCGGCAGCTCGGACCAGCGATAGCTGTCCGGCAGCGCGCGGCCGCTTCCGCTGATTGCCAGTGCAAATACCACCGTTGCGGCAAGCATGACGGCATGGAGCGGCCAGACCCGCGCGACGCGCTTTTGCAGGAACGGGGCAAAGGCACCGGTTCCTTCGGTCGACAGCCGCCGACCCCAGGTGAGCCACAGCACGAACCCCGAGAGCACGAAAAAGAGGTCAACGGCGAGATATCCCTTGCCCAATACGACCAGGAGCTGGGCAGGTACGCTTGGCGCAAACGCCAAACGGATATGATAAAGGACGACCAGCCAGGCCGCGATCCCGCGGACTCCCGTCAATGCATCAATCTGTCGCGGTGCGCTCATGCGGCCGTCGCCCAGCTCTTTGCGACTTTCATAGGAGCGCGCGGAGCGAGGTAACGGCGCGCATAGGTCGAAAGGCCGATCTGCAGCCCGATCAGCATGAAGACGAACGGCTGGAATGCGATGCCAATGAACAGTGCGCCGACCAGATAGACGATATGGGCCTGAAACAATGCTCCCGCCAAGCCTGACACCCATTGCGCCTCGGCAATTTTCTTTGTCCGCGCGCGAAGTCTTTCCATGCTGAACAAGCCGCCCAGATGGATCGCGAGCCAGATTAGCAAACCAGGATACCCCTGTTCGCCGAGCATCTCGAAATAGGCGCTGTGATAGGCGCGTGCCTGATCATATTCGACGGTTTTGGTCACGTTGGTCTGACCCCCGTTGCCTTCTGTGCTCGTCTTGTCGATGCGAAGCTTGTTGCCGCGATATGCGTCAAACCCGCCGCCCCAGGGATGGTCGCGCACATAGTTTATCGTCCACTTCCAAACCGCGACACGCGTGGATGCAGAGCTGTCGGCCTGATACGCTTTGATCGTGTCCATCCGTTTTGTGTAGCTCTCGGGCAAATTGGGTATGGCGATCGCCAGGCCGAGACCCACAATTCCGAGATAGAGCAGCCGCCGCTTGGTGTGTCGCAGCATCATCACGCCAAGCACGCCGATGCAGATCAGGCCGGTGCGTGCCTGCGTCCCCACCGGGATCAGAAGGCAGGCAAAGATAAGCGCGGCGGCAAAGATCCGCACCCGCCAGTCGGGCGGATAAATGGTCCCGTACTTTGCCAGCCACAGAATAATGGGGACGATGGCAACAGCGACGCAGGCCAGCGTACTTCCCTCGTAAAGGCCCGCATTTTGCGATACCATCAGGTTGAGCACACCATATCCGCCCCCCGATGCCAGCGTCTTGATGCCGCCAACGATGATGATCGATGAGGCGCACAGCACCATGAAAAGCGCCAGCGCCTCGATTCGCAGCCGCGTCCGCAGTGTCAGCGGCAGGAAGATGGCGAACACCAGCGCCTTCCATGCCCAGTCCCATTTGCCGAGCGCCTCCATAGGAAAGTCGGCGGCGCTGGTGGTAACTCCGCAATAAATCAACAGCAAGAACAGCAATGCCTGCCGCGGCGCGATGGTCAGCCCGCGTTTGTCGTCCGCTGCTGCCCACCCGAAAAACGCGAGCAGGAACGCGATCAGCGACACCTGCACGCTGTTGAGCAGCCAATAGGTCAGCCGTTGCGGCGAAACGATGTCGACATATGCATAGAGGAGCACGAACAGGAACGGTCGTCGGAATCCCAGTCCGATGAACGCGAACAGAAAAGCAACGAAGGCGAGATCGCGCATCTATTCGGCGTCCGGCCGGCTCGACCAGCCACGTTTGGGCGCCACATCGTCTTCGCGATCAAGCCTGGGGCTCTGCATAAGTCGCCACGCGGCGAGGAACAGCAGCCCATGGGTCAGCGCGAGCGAGAATGTGTCGATCATCGTGGTAGCGCCCGCGTTCCTTCCGCGCCCGCATAGACCTGGCGCAGTTGACGCCGTCTTAACTCAAAGCTGCGCTAGACTTAAGCAAACAGTCAGATCTCCGGGCGGGCCTGACGGGGGCGGACGATGACCAAGGTTTTGATAACCATCGATGCGGCATTGTCCGCCGGGCGGCAGGCGCAAGGCCGGGCCACCGCCGACAATTTCGCGGCGTCGATTATCGGGCGCTGTGCGGCGGGCGATTTCGGG
>JBMOGG010000081.1:0-12044 GCA_049318505.1 Sphingomonas sp.
CTTTGCCGCGACGCCGAATGCAAAGAGTGAAAAGGTAGCTACACACGAAAAAGGCGCGGGCAAAGCCCGCGCCTTGGTCGGACGGGTTGCTGTTGCGCCCGTCGTCCGGTTCGGTACGAGCTTTTGGTCAGCTCGATGTTGCTGGCGCAACCTCGTCGCTATCCGCAGCCGGAACCAAACCCGGCTCAGCATTTGGATCGTAATCCTCCGTAAAGCCCGCCTCGTCCTTTTCGAACATGGCAGACATCACGTCGACACCCTGCGACTGCAGGTCGGCTTCTTCAGGCGAACGGGCAACGTTCACCTTGATCATGACCGCAACTTCGGGATGCAGCTGGACCTTGACCTCGTAGAGCCCGATGGCCTTGATCGGCTTGTCGAGGACGATCTGGTTCTTGAGAACCTTTGCGCCTTCGGCTTCGAGCGCGTCGACGATGTCGCGGACAGCAACCGAACCATAAAGCTGGCCGGTGTTCGATGCCTGACGGATCAATGTCACTGCCTTGCCGTCGACGTCCTTCGAGGCGGTCTGGGCTTCGCCCTTGCGCGCATCGTTTTCGGCAACAATGCGCGCCTTGTTCGCTTCGAACACCTTGCGGTTGGCGTTGTTCGAGCGGAGCGCCTTCTTGTTGGGCAGCAGGAAATTGCGCGCGAAACCGTCCTTCACGGTGACGACGTCACCGATCTGGCCCAGCTTTTCGACGCGTTCGAGCAGGATGACTTCCATGGTATCCGCTCCTTATTTCACGACATAGGGGAGGAGGCCGATGTGCCGTGCACGCTTGATCGCCTGGGCGAGTTCGCGCTGCTTGGGGGCACTGACGGCGGTGATGCGCGACGGCACGATCTTGCCACGCTCGGACACGAAGCCCTGCAGCAGACGGACGTCCTTATAATCGATGCGCGGTGCGTCCTTGACCGAGAAGGGGCAAGTCTTGCGACGGCGGAAAAACGGGCGAGCCATTCAAATTCTCCTTAAGCCGCTTCGAGGTCGTCACGGCGCGGGCGGTCATCCCGGCGGGGACGATCGCCATCTTCGCGACGGGGGCGGTCGTCACGATCACGCTTGCGCATCATCGCCGAGGGCCCTGCTTCATGCGCATCGACGCGCAGCGTCATGTAGCGGACGATGTCTTCGTCGATCTGGATCTGGCGTTCCAGCTCCAGGACCACATGGCCGGGCGCTTCGAACTCGAGCATGACATAATGCGCCTTGCGGTTCTTCGCGATCCGGTAGGCGAGGGTACGAAGACCCCAGCTTTCGGTCTTGACGATCTTGCCGCCATTGTCGGTGATGATCTTGCTTGCAGTTTCTGCGAGCGCGTCAACCTGACTTTGAGCCACGTCCTGACGCACGAGAAACACATGCTCGTAAAGAGCCATGCGGTCTTTTACCTTTCCATGCCGATCGCTGACGCTGCACCATGCAGACGCCCCTCCGGCCTTCTTCGAGGGCGGGCCTATGACGACAAAGGTCGGACTTGGCAACCCCGACGTTGCTCCCTAACGCACCGCAACCATTTCGGAGTCTATGCATGCGAGCTTTTGTTTTCCCAGGGCAGGGTAGTCATTCGGTCGGCATGGGGCGCGATCTTGCCGCCGCCAGTGCGGCGGCGCGTGCCGTTTTTCAGGAAGTCGATGAGGCCCTTGGCCAGAACTTGTTCCGCCTGATGGTCGACGGGCCCGAGGAAGAACTGACGCTCACCGAAAATGCCCAGCCTGCGATTATGGCGCTGTCGATGGCGGTATTATCCGTGCTCACAAAGGAAGGCGGGGTCAGGCTCGCCGAACAGGCCGGGTGCGTTGCGGGGCACAGCCTCGGCGAATATTCAGCCCTTTGCGCGGCGCAAAGCGTCGAGCTCGCGACAACGGCCCGGCTGCTGCGCCGTCGGGGTGCCGCGATGCAAGCGGCGGTGCCTGTGGGAGAGGGGGCCATGGCCGTCTTGATCGGGCTGGATTTTGCCGGCGCCACGAAACTGGCAGCAGAAGCGGCGCAAGGCCAGGTGTGCGAGGCAGCCAACGACAACGGTGCAGGCCAGGTCGTGATTTCCGGGCATTTCGAAGCCATTGCACGGGCCAAGCTGCTCGCGAAAAGCTATGGTGCCAAGCACGTCATTCCGCTGCTCGTGTCCGCGCCTTTCCACTGCGCGCTGATGGAGCCGGCGGCACGTGCCATGGAAGAGGCGCTGGAGACGGTGCATATTCAGGCGCCGCTCGTGCCGCTCTATGCCAATGTCATCGCGGCCGCCGTCACCGATCCGTCGGAAATCAAGCGCCTTTTGGTCGATCAGGTCACAGGCACCGTGCGCTGGCGCGAGAGCGTCGAAGCGATGGTCGCGGCAGGCGTGACCAAATTCGTCGAAATCGGCGGCGGCGTGCTGGGCCCGATGATCCGTCGCATCAATTCCGATGTTACCAATCGCGCGGTCATATCAATGGCGGACATCGAAACACTGGCAAAGGAGCTTTGAGCATGTTCGATCTCACAGGCATGACAGCATTGGTGACCGGCGCCTCGGGCGGCATCGGTTCTGCTGTGGCAAGGGCGCTCGCCGCACAGGGAGCCAAAGTCGCGCTGTCAGGCACGCGTGAAGACGCGCTTGCCGTGGTCGCCGCTCAAATTCCGAGTGCGGTGATCCTGCCGTGCAACCTGTCCGATGCGGCGGCCGTCGATGGTCTTATCCCGCGCGCTGTCGAGGCCCTGGGCGGGCAGATCGACATCCTCGTCAACAATGCCGGCGTGACGCGTGACAATCTGGTCATGCGGATGAAGGACGAGGAATGGGACACGGTTATCCGCGTGAACCTGGAGGCTGCGTTCCGCCTGATCCGCGCGGCGGCCAAGCCGATGATGAAGGCGCGGTTCGGGCGTATCATATCGGTGACGAGCGTGGTCGGCACGACGGGCAATCCCGGTCAGGCAAATTATGCGGCATCGAAAGGTGCGCTGGTCGCAATGACCAAATCGGTTGCGCAGGAACTGGCAAGCCGCGGCGTGACGGCGAATTGCGTCGCCCCGGGCTTTATCGCAACCGCCATGACAAAAGGGCTGCCCGACGCGCAGAAGGAGGCGCTCAATGCCCGCATCCCGGCAGGGGCGATGGGGACTGGCGACGACATAGCGGCCGCCGTCGCGTTCCTGGCCAGCCGCGAGGCGGGTTATGTCACGGGCCAGACACTGCACGTGAATGGCGGGATGGCGATGATCTAGGCCGCTCTAGAGCGCGACGCCCAGCGACGCGACGAGCAGGACCGCCATGCCCCAGTTGAACGCGCGGTGCCGGCGCGGGTCGGTCAGCCAGCGCTGCAGATACTGGCCCATGCCCGCCCAGATGCTGACGACGGGCAGGTTGATCGCGCCGAAGACGGCGGCCACGCCGAAGACGGCTGCGATGTTGCGCGAGCCGGCGTAAACGGTGATCGCGGTCAGCGCCATTGTCCATGCCTTCGGGTTTACCCATTGGAACAGCGCCGCCTGGAGAAAGGTCATCGGCGTGCCGCCCGCTGTTGCCGCGCCCGGCTCAGGCGGGAGGGCAGTGGCGATCTTCCATGCCAGCCACAGGAGATAGGTGGCGCTTACGAACTTGAGCACCGTGAACAGCGGGGGCCAGGCGTCGAACAGGCCGATCAGGCCGATACCAACAAGGAAGATCATCAGCGCAAAGCCAATCGCGACACCGGCCATGTGCGGCAGGGTGCGGCGGATCCCAAAGTTCGCGCCGGATGCCATCAGCATCATGTTATTCGGCCCCGGCGTGACCGAGGAAACAAAAGCAAAGCTGACAAGGGCGATGAGCTGCTGCGTATCCATGTCAGGATCCTATTGCAATTTATCGGCAAATGTGTTGCAAATATAGCGGATAATACCGTGATAGGCGCAATCCATGTCCAGATTTGATGCCATTGGCGAAAACATATTGCGAGAGCTTTCTCGCGATGGACGACAGTCGAATCTTGAACTCGCCGAGCGCGTCGGTCTTTCGCCATCGGCATGCTTGCGCCGTGTGCAGGAGATGGAGCGGCGCGGCCTGATCCAGGGCTACCGGGCGGTGCTCGACCGGGTCCAGCTCGGGGTGGGCTTTGTCGCCTACGTCGCCGTGGCGCTCGCGCGCCATACCAAGCTCGATCAGGAAGGGTTCGAGGCGGCGATTGCCGAAGCCGCCGAGGTCCGCGAGTGCCATAATGTCACTGGCGCCTTCGAGTATATCCTGCGGGTCGAGGCCGCCGATCTAGCCGGCTACAAGCATTTCCACACCGAAGTGCTTGGCGTCCTGCCGCAGGTGAGTTCGATCACGACCTATGTCGTGATGGGGTCGCCCAAGGATGAGCGGGCCTAGCGAACCTTTGTGTCCAGATCCGCCTTGGCTGCGTGATATTCCTTCTCAAGCTTGTCGACAAATTCGGCAACGCTCACGCTTTCATGCACCGTGCCGATGCCCTGGCCCGATCCCCAGATGTCGCGCCAGGCCTTGGCCGGTGCGTTCGACGACTGGCTGAAGTTCATCGTCTTGAAATCGCCTTCGGGCAGATTGTCGGGGTCGAGCCCGGCCGCCTCGATCGATTTGCGCAGGTAATTGCCGTGCACGCCGGTAAACAGCGACGAATAGACGATGTCCGCCGCGCGCCCATCAACGATGCCCTGCTTGTAGTCGGCGTCGGCATTGGCTTCGGTCGTGGCGATGAAGGCTGACCCCATATAGGCCAGGTCCGCGCCGCACGCCTGCGCCGCCAGAATCGACCGGCCGTTGGCGATCGCTCCTGACAGCGCGACGGGGCCGTCGAACCACTCGCGTATTTCGCTGATCAGCGCGAACGGGGACTGGGTTCCGGCATGGCCGCCAGCACCTGCGGCAACCGGGATCAGGCCATCGGCCCCTTTCTCGATAGCCTTGCGCGCGAAGCGATCGTTGATGACGTCATGCAGCGTGATCCCGCCCCAGGCATGAACCGCAGCGTTCAGGTCCTCGCGTGCGCCGAGCGATGTGATCGTGATCGGCACCTGCCACTTGGCGCAGGTCATCAGGTCGGCCTCGAGCCGGTCGTTCGATTTATGCACGATCTGGTTGACGGCATAAGGCGCGGCGGGACGGTCGGGATTGTCGCGGTTGTGCGCGGCCAGTTCCTCGGTGATGCGATGCAGCCACTCGTCGAGCAGCCCCTGCGGCCGCGCGTTCAGCGCGGGAAAGCTGCCGACGATTCCTGCCTTGCACTGGGCAATGACAAGATCGGGGCCGGAAACAATGAACAGCGGCGAACCGATGAGCGGGAGCCGAAGCCGGTCGAACAGGGGGGAGGGCAGTGTCATGCGCGGGTTAGTAACGCCCCCGAAAGGGCGCGCAAGAGCATGGGACTTTCCCTTACGGCAAGCGGTCCGGCGCAGGCAGCTTACTGGCACCAGACGTGCAGCAATCGGCGAGCGATCGGCGATTCGCAGGACACATCCGCCAGGAGCGGGCACTGTGAGGGTCCGAGCCTAACTGGACCCAGCCCACTTCAACTGGGCGGCCAGCCACGGAAATTCGGCCACGAGCGGGGACAGCGTCTTGTCGCGCAACTCCTGCATCGCGAGCGACGCGATCTCGCGCGGGAGCGTGCCGAGTTCGCCGACGCGCGCCACCACCTGAACGGCGCGCGAGAACTGGCCGCGCGGCATGGGCTCGATCCGCAGCCGACGACAGAGTTCATGTTGCGCGGCGAGGCAGACGGGCGTGGTGATCGTCCATCCATATCCCGAAGCGACGGTACGTAATTGCTGGTCGGCCGATTCCACCTCGACGGTTTGCGGCATCCTGAGCTTCAGCCGGACGAGCTGACGTTCGATCTGCTGGCCCATGCCGGTCAGGTGCGAAAAACGGACGAAGGGAAGTGATGGCGGGGTGCCGCGCAGATCGGTCGATCCTCCATATCCGATGGGGAAGACCAGCACGAAACCTTCCTCGAAGACGGGATGCAGCTCGACCATGTGGCGGTGTTCGAGATTGAAGCTGCCCGTCACCAACATGTCGATGTCGCGGGCCAGGAATTCCCCCTGGTGTTCGCGCGAGATGCCCGACCGGATACTCCAGCGTTCGGCGCGGCCCCCGAGCACCTCGAGCAGCGGTGCGGTCAGCTGGTTGGCGAGGCTGAACGACATCGCCACCGTCACGTGTGCGATCGGGAGCGCCGCCTGCTCGCGCACCGCGTCATAGGTGAGCTTGGCCTGCGCCAGAAGCTGTTCGCTGCGTTCGTACAGCGCGCGCCCGCTCGTCGTCAGTGCCAGAGGACGCAGGCCGCGGTCGAACAATTGCGTGCCGATGCCGGCCTCGAGCTTGGCGATGGTTTGCGAAACGGCGGACTGGGTGACCTGAAGGTGCGCCGCACATTGCGACATCCCGCCGAGCTCGACGGCAAGGACGAACGTTTCAAGCGCGTGGAGATCGAATTCGGGCGGAAACCGCATTCGATAATGCTAGCATGCAGCAACACTAATACAATGCATTACCCGATGGCATATCAGTGGCATCCGCTGTCATGGCCGGATCAGGCAATGCGCGCACCCTGTCGTCGAAGTTCGGCCTGGACGGCGGCGATATCGACCTGAGCAAAGCCGCGACCGCTTTTTACCGCCGTCGCCGCCGCGACCCCCGCGCCTTGCCCGGCAACCGCGCAGCACATCATGTTGCGCACCGCGGCATGGCTCACCTTGTCGCCGCCGATCGTGCGGCCGGTGACGATCAGGTTGTTCACGCCCTTGGGCAGCATCGCGCGATAGGGCAGGTGGAAGTAGCGCCCGGTCGTTGGCAAAATCAGATAGCCATAACCGTCGATGAATTCGGGGAAGATGCCGATGCTGTCCTCGAACCGCGCTTCCCCGCGCACGTTATCGTCGGTCAGATTATATGCGGCGTCGATCTTGCGCGTGTCTCGGATGCCCAGCGTCATCCCGAAATTGCGGAGCTTGGCGTCCTCGCACCCCGGCATGAAGCCCTTGAGCGCACCCACGGCGTGCATCGCCTGCTTGCGGCCTTCCATCTCTCCGTAGGTCAGCGCGTCGGGATCGGTGCCGTCCAGATAGAGGTGGCACATGTTGAGGTAGGTGAGGTCGCCCTGATCGGAAACCGTGCCCCAGGTGCCCGCCATGGTCTTGACGCTGTCCGGGATCAGCCCCGCTTCCAGCGCCTTTTGAAAGGGCTTGCGCAGGAAAGGGGAGAACATGGCATCCTCCTTGCCGCTGGTCGTCACTTCCCATTCGCCGCCGACCGCCCAGTCACCATAGGTCTGCGGATCGGCTTTCACCGCGTCGATGAAGCGCGTCTTGTTGACCCCGCACATCGAGAACATGACCGAGACCGACATCATCTCGTCGACCGGATGCTTGTGCGTGGGGGCGCCAGCCCGATAGGCGATGTCGGCATCGCCGGTGGCGTCGATCACGCGCTTGGCGAGGATCGCCTCGCGCCCCGCCTTGCTCTCGACGATCACGCCGATGATCGTGTCGCCGTCCATGATGGGTGCCACGAACAGGCGGTGGAGCATCGGGATGACGCCAGCCTCGGCCACCAGCGTATCGGCCACGAACTTGAAACTTTCGGCATCCAGGCTGTGGCTGATCGACTGTGGTTCGGGCATCGCCGCGCCCATCGCCTTGGCGCGCTCCTCGAACTCGCGGCCGATGCCTTCGCTGTCGATGGTGGCGGGGTGGCGATACCAGGCGAAGCCTTCGACGCCGACCTGCGTGATGTTGCCGCCGAAACAGCCATAGCGTTCGAGCAGGATCGTCTCGACACCAGCGCGCGCGGAGGCAAGGGCGGCTGCAAGCCCCCCGGGGCCCGAGCCGACGACGAGCACGTCGGTCTCGCGGATCACGTCGATCTGGCGCGCCGGCTCAGTAACGGTCCGCCTCATCGTTGCGACGTTTCCCAGTCGGGCGCTGTGTACCAGGGCGCATTCGACGGCGCGAGCAGCGGCTTGCCGAGGATATGGTCCGATGCCTTTTCACCGATCATGATCGTCGGCGCATTCAGGTTTCCGGTCGTGATGTGCGGCATTACCGACGCATCGACCACGCGTAAGCCTTCGACGCCGATCACGCGCAGGCTGTTGTCGACGACCGCCATCGGATCGTCCGCGCGCCCCATCTTGCACGTGCCGCAGGGATGATAGCCGCTTTCCACCTTGTCGCGGATGAAGTCATCGATCTGGTCGTCGGTCGTAACCTCGGTGCCCGGCGCGATCTCGGTGCCACGGAACGGATCGAACGCCGTTTGCTGGAAGATTTCGCGGGTCAGCCGCACGCCGGCGCGCATGTCGGCCCAGTCGTCGTCATGGCTCATATAGTTGAAGCGGATGACCGGCGGGTCGCGCGGATCGGGCGAGCGCAAGGTCACGCTGCCGCGGCTTTTCGACCGCATCGGTCCGACATGCGCCTGGAAACCATGGCCGCCGACCATCGCCTTGCCGTCGTAGCGCACGGCCAGCGGGAAGAAGTGATACTGGATGTCGGGATAGGCGATTCCCGCCCGACTGCGGATGAAGCCGCAGCTTTCGAAATGGTTGGACGCGCCTAGACCCTTGCCCGTCAGCAGCCATTGTGCCCCGATCAGCCCCTTTGCAAACCAGTTCATCGACGAATAGAGCGTCACCGGCTGCGTGCAAGAATACTGGAAATAGAATTCCAGATGATCCTGCAGGTTGGCGCCGACGCCCGGGCGGTCAGCGACGACCGGAATGCCCATTGTTGCAAGCTCGTCTGCCGGGCCGATGCCGGAAAGCTTCAGCAGCTGCGGCGCATTGAACGCGCCGCCCGACAGGATCACTTCGCGGGTGGCGCGCGCTTCGTGCATCATACCGCCGCGCTCATATGCCACGCCGATGGCCTTGCGTCCGTCCATCAGTACCTTCGTGGCGCGTGCATGGGTAAGGACTGTCACATTGGGCCGCTTGGCGGCGGGATGCAGGAACGCCTTGGCAGCGCTGCACCGCGCGCCGTCGCGCACGGTCATGTCCATGCGGCCGAAACCTTCTTGCTGCGCGCCGTTGATATCGTCGGTCAGCGGATAACCGGCTTGCTGCGCGGCATCGATCCACGCTTGGTAAAGCGGGTTTTTCATCGGGCCGTAGCAGGTGTCGAGCGGGCCATCGTCGCCGCGCCAGGCATCGCCCCCTTCCTGGCGCCGCTCGGCGCGCCGGAAATAGGGCAGCACATTGGCATAGCCCCAACCTTGCGCACCCAGATCCTGCCACAGCTCGAAATCGCGGGGATTGCCGCGCACATAGACAAGGCCATTGATCGATGACGAGCCGCCGAGCCCCTTGCCGCGCGGCGCGTGCAAACGGCGGCCGCCGAGGTGCGGCTCGGGTTCGCTCTCATACCCCCAATTATATTTTTGCGTGTTCATCGGGATCGACAGCGCGCTGGGCATCTGGATGAATACCGAACGGTCGGAGCCTCCGAATTCCAGCACGAGAACCTTGTGCCTGCCGTCGGCGCTCAGCCGCTCGGCGAGCACGCAGCCCGCTGAGCCCGCGCCAACGATGATGTAATCGAACGTCTCACCCGTTTGCACGGCCATCTTCCCCCTGCGACGACAGCGCGCGCACCCAGTCTGACGACGCGAACCGGCGCGTCAACCGGTGCACGTTGTAGCGACCGTCATCAAGCAAATCTGATTACTTCTATTACGCGTGCTTGTGATCACGGCGCAGCAACAGCTCTGCTGCCGCATCGATGATCGCGTCGGGATCGAGCCGGTAGGTGCGGTATAAATCAGGCAGGTCGCCTGTCTGGCCGAAGCGATCGGTGCCGAGCGGGCTGACCTGCATGCCGCGCACCCCCCCCAGCCACGACAAGGCAGCGGGCGATCCGTCGAGCACGGTCACCAGCCCTGCGTGTGGCGCAAGACGGCCGAGCAGGGTTTCGACATGGCTCGGGGAATGGCTCGTGCTTGCCGTCCAGCGGCTGGCATGGCCTGCGGACCAGTCGCGGTGTAGCAAATCGGGTGAGGTGATCGCGAGCAGCCCGAGCCCAGGTACATCGGCCGTCAGCATGTCGAACGCGGCAAGCGCTTCGGGTGCGACGGCGCCCGAAAACACGATCGCGAGGTCGGCATCGGGCCCCGGTTCGCGCAGCCAATATGCTCCTTTGAGCGCATCGGCTTCCCAGCGATCGTCGGCGCGGGTGACCTGCGGAATCGATCGCGTCGTCAGCCGCAGGTAGACCGCGCTGCCCTCGGGCTGCTGCATGTGCTCGAACGCCCAGCGCATTATCAGCGCGACCTCGTCGGCAAAGGCTGGCTCGAAACTGATCAAATTGGGCTGGCCCATCCCGATCAGCGGCGTGTTGATCGACTGGTGCGCACCGCCCTCTGCCGCCAGCGTGATGCCCGATGGCGTGCCCACCAGCAGAAAGCGCGAATCCTGGTAACAACCATAGTTCAGCGCATCGAGGCCGCGCGCGATGAACGGATCATAGACTGTCCCCACGGGTAGCAGCCGCGTGCCGAAATGCGGCCCGGCAAGGCCGAGCGCGGTCATCATCAGGAAGAAGTTATTCTCCGCAATCCCCAGCTCGATGTGCTGTCCGGCGGCATGGGCCGCCCATTTCTGCGCCGACGGGATCTTGGCTTGGCGAAACACGTCGGCCAGCTCCTGGCGGCGAAACAGCCCGCGCTGATTGACGAAGGCCCCCAAATTGGTGGTCTGCGTCACATCGGGCGCGGTCGTCACGATATGGTCGCCGATCGCGTCGTCGCCCTTGGCAAGGCTGTGCAGCACATGGCCAAAGGCAGCTTGCGTCGAGAGTTCGGCTCCATCGGGGACGGCGAAGCGCGCCGGAACCGGGATCAGGGGCGCGGTCGGCTCCGTCGGTCGGTCATTCAGCGCGCAATTGGCGACAAAGTCGCGCACTTCAGCTGCCAGATTGTCGCCAAGGCCGGCAAAGGGCAGCCATTCGTCGCCCGCTGAAATGCCCATGTTTGCCCGCAGCTGCTCGATCTGCGGCGGGTTCATCATGCCCGAATGATTGTCCTTATGACCCGCGAGCGGCAGCCCATAGCCCTTTACGGTGTACGCGATGAATAGCGTCGGCCGCTCATCCTGCGCCCGGTCGAAGGCATCGATCAGCGTTTCGACGCAATGCCCGCCCAAATTGGTCATCAGCGCGGCCAGCGCATCGTCGTCATAGCTGTCGAGCAGCGCTTTCACGTTCGGCTTGGCGCCGATGTCGCCCAACAAGCGCGACCGCCAGGCCGGGCCGCCCTGATAGGTCAGCGCCGCGAACTCGGCGTTTGGGCAATTCTCGATCCAGTCCTCGAGCGACGCGCCGCCGGGCTTTGCAAAGGCCTCGCGCTGCATCCGCCCGTGCTTCAGCGTGATGACGCGCCAGCCGCAGGTCTCGAAAATGTCGTCGAAGCGGCGGAACATCCGGTCGGCCGTCGTGCTGTCAAGCGACTGGCGGTTGTAGTCGACTACCCACCAGCAATTGCGAATGTTGTGCTTGTAGCCTTCGATCAGGCACTCGTAGATATTGCCTTCGTCCAGTTCGGCATCGCCCATCAGCGCGATCATGCGGCCCGCATCCGCCGCGTCCATTTGCCCGTGCGCGATGAGGTAATCCTGGACCAGGCTGGCAAAGGCCGTGATCGCGACGCCGAGGCCGACCGAGCCGGTCGAGAAATCGACAGGGATCCGGTCTTTGGTCCGCGACGGATAGCTTTGTGCGCCGCCCAGCCCGCGAAACCGCTGCAGCTGGTCGAGCGACTGGCTGCCGAGCAGGTAGTGGATTGCGTGCAACACGGGTCCTGCGTGCGGCTTGACCGCGACCTTGTCCTGCGGTCGCAGCGCGTGGAAATACAGCGCCGCCACGATCGCCGTCATCGACGAACAGCTTGCCTGATGCCCGCCGACCTTCAGCCCGTCGCGCTTGGGCCGTAGGTGGTTGGCATTGTGGATCATCCATGACGAAAGCCAGCGCAGCCGGGCTTCCAGCGCCTCGATGATCGGCACCACGTCGCTCGTTGTCGCTGTATCGGCCGCGGAAATGGCTGACGTTCTCGTCACTGTCGCTC
>JBMOGG010000082.1:0-11872 GCA_049318505.1 Sphingomonas sp.
CCCGCGCGGACCCGTTTCAGGTGTGACTTTTGTGTGACCTTTGGCGGAAATCGGTCGCTCTCGGCTCGTTCATGGCTCTCGCTCAGCGACCCTGCGCCATCCCGCGATATCCCAACCCGCGCAGCAGCGTGTTCGGCAGCACGCTGTTGTCCCATTCAGGCGACTTGGGCGGGTTGTCGCCGGTGCGCAGGATGATCAGTTTTGCCGAGGGAACGATGTAGACGACCTGGTTCGAATTGCCGTCGAACAGTATAAGGTCGCGCGCCAGATAGGGTTCGCTGTGCAGTGTCATCGCCAGCTTGCGCGCGGGGTTGGCGAAGCCGCGGCGCTCAATATAGGGGCCCGCAAGCCATAGCCCGAGGCCGTAATAGGGGTTCTGCGCGGTGCCGGTCTTCATCGCGGCAATATAGCCGGTGGGCAGCAGCGCGCGCCCGTTCCACTTGCCGTCCTGCATGACGAGGATCGCCATCCGCAGCCAGCTTTGCGCGGGCAGCATCGTGCAGCAACCGGCATGGGCAAGGCCGCTGGGCCGGTTGACCCAGACCTCGCCGCCCGGCGCACCGATAGGCTTCAGGATCTCGGTCCCGACAAACTCGGCATAGCGCCGCCCAGTCGCGCGCTCGATGACGAGCGCGACCAGTTCCGAGGTCGCATTCGAATATTCGTAAATGCTACCCGGCGCATCGGTCAGCGGGTATTTCTCGACGATATACCCGCCGTGATCGGGGTCGAGATAGGCGCGGTTCCAGTGATTGTCGGCCTTGGTATCGAACCCCTGCGCGAGCAATCCCGAGCGCATGTCGAGCAGGTGACGCACCGTCATCGCCGCTTGCGGCTTGCCCTTCCACTCGGTGATGAAATCGGCCACCGGCTGGTCGAGCGACTTGATCTTGCCGAGCATGATCGCGCGGCCAATGGCAAGCGCGGTAATCGGCTTGGCGAGCGATTTTGAGACGATGGGCGTCGTTGCCGTCGTCTTGCCGAAATAAGCCTCGTCCTCGATTTTGCCGTTCCGCCAGACGATGTAGGCGCTCGAATTGTTGCGTGCGGCATAGCCGCGTGCCGATGTCAGCGCGTCGGCGGCAATTGTCGGGCGCGCGACGGCGGGGAGCGTTGCAGGTTTGGCCCCCGGTACGGCTTCACGCGGTTCATAGCTTTTGAACTCGCCGCGCCCCGCTACCATTTCGTTGACGCGCGCCATGAAAACGTCGTCGCTGGCGGCGATTGCGGCAGTCGAGGCGAGTGCGGTCGCGATAAGGGCCGTCGTGAGGGGGGCAGGGCTTTGGCGCATTGGTATAGCCTCTTCGCTATCGCCCCCGAACCAACAAAGCGCGTCGGTTCATCCGACAGACGGACAAAAACCGCGCAACCGGGTGTATCCGGCTTTTGAGCGATACGCTGTTCCGATACGCACGACGGGATGGAAATGGCAAACGGATACAGCAAAGCTTCGGTTGTCGCAGGATGGTTGCTGACACTGACCTATCTCGGTCATCAGATCGTCTCGACGCAAATGCCGCGTAGCCCGAAGGTGTCTCAGTTGCGCTATGATTTGCGCGACTGGCATTATTTCTTGGGCTCGTTGCTGCTGGCGATCGTGATTGCGCGGCTGATCGCCTGGACGAAGGACCGCAACGTCAGCCCCCCGCCGGGATTGTCGCCCGCTGCATTCATCTGGGGCCGCACGCTGGCGCTGGCAAGCTACATCCTGCTGCTGCTCGCACCGATTCTTGGTGTTTTCTATGGCTGGAGCGACGGCTTTGCGCTCAAGCTGTTCGGCATTCCGATCGCGGCGATGATGCATGAAGATCGCGCGGTGTGGATGTTCACCGGCTATTTCCATTCGGGCATGGGCTTCATGCTCCTTTTGCTCAATCTCGTGACGATGCTGACGGCGGCCTACACGACGCTGCGTTACGGCCGGGGGATCCTGACCGCGTTCCCGTCGGCTTATGGCGTGTTTTCGTTCATCGGGATGAGCGTCACCGTTTACTCCTTTGCCACCTTCCGTTCGCCGGAACCAGGGCCGCGCGCGGTCCTGACGTATCTGGTGATCTGCGCGGCGGTCGCGCTTGTCGGCTGGTTGATCCATCGCAACCGGACGCGCAGCGAACGCACTGTCGTACCTGGCTGGGCGCGGGTTCTGGCTCCGGTCGGGGTCGCTGCGGTAGTCGTGGCGGGCGCTTATGGACCCCATGCGATGTTCCGAGTGACGCCTTGGCCAATGACGGCCGCCGTCAAGGGCGGACCGCGCGAAATGGTAATGAAAGTCGCCTTGCCGCCCGAGACCGAATACGAACGCACCGTCGGGCAGGAAACCTATAAATGGTGCCGCTTCTGCCACACCGTCAAAAAGGGCGAGAAGGCGCTGGTCGGTCCGAACCTTTACGGCATCTGGGGCCAGCGCGCCGGAACTGCGCCGGGCTTCTCCTATTCGGCGGCGATCGCAAAGGCGGGCAAGGACGGCCTGATCTGGAACGATGAAACGATCTCGAGCTATATCCAGCATCCCGATGTGTTCATGCCAGGCACGTCGATGATCATCTCGTCAGGACCGGTAAGCGATCCCAAGAAGCGCGCGGCCGTGATCAACATTCTGAAGCGCGAGACGATGGGGCAGCAATAGCGGTCAGGCAGTTCCGCCCTCGATATCGCCAATCGTTGCCCAATAGTCCTCGTCGCGCTCAAGCCCTTCGATCTCGGCCTTCAATATGTGCAGCACCCGCCCGAGATAGGCCTCGCGCGCTGCTTCGCGTCGCATCCGTGCCGGCTGGTCGGGAACGAACGCGTCGACCGCGCCTTCGCCCAGCCAGCCTGCCGCCGTCCCCAGCATCTCGACCGTGTCGAGCCGGTCGTGGAGCGCGCTGACTTCGCTGGTCAGCGCCAGTACGATTGCCACCAACCGGTCGATCGACGGATTGTCATGAAACGCGGGCCGTTTGCCGCGCGCGGTGCGAGGCAGGGCCATCAGGGACGCCGTGCAATCAGGATCGAGAAACCCGCACGCCGCCGTGCTGCCGCTTCGGGCGACAATTTGGCATTGTTCTGGCTCTGCGCAACGACGTCGGCCGTCAGGATGTCGAGCGTCACATCTTCGCTGGCGAACCCAGCGGTAACGGCTGCTTCATGCAGGTCGATCGATCGGTATTTCCGCCAGAACGGCTCGTTGTTGTAATAGGTCTCATTCTCCTGGAGGAATGTGCTCCAGGCGTCGGCGCCGTCGAAGCGTGGCTGATCGACATGGACCGCCATGCCGCCGGGGGCGAGCAGGCGATATGACTCCGCCAGGATCGCACCCAGTGCGCGGGTGCTGGTTTCGTGCAGCACGATATGGCTGGTGATGAGGTCGAACGACCGGTCGGGAAAGCCGGTGCGTTCTGCGTCGCGCTGGTGGAAGGTTGCGGCTTTGCCCCAGCTGGCGGCCCTGGCATCGGCATAGCGGACCAGCGCCGGCGCGACGTCGATGCCGTGGACCTCTGCAAGTGGATAGCCATCGCAATAGGGCAGTGTCGCGTGGCCGACGCCGCAGCCCATGTCGAGAACGTGGGCCGGGGCGAAATCGGGGAAGTGCGCCTTCAGATAAGCGACCGTCAGCGCGCCCACAGCGTCGTTGCGGGGTCCCATCAGGCCCGACATATAGAGGTACACGCCCCGGTCGTAGACCGCGCCAGCTGCCAGATCGCCGTCGCCACTGTCCTCGGCATAACCGCCGGGCATGCAATGGATGTCGATGGCCGACATATAGCGCGGCGGCACGACTGACGGGTCGAGATCCGCCCCCGCGCCGCCCGTCGGCGGGTCGGCCTCGACGGCGGGCACAACGCTTTCCCAGATCAGTTCCTGCGACGTGCGCCGTGCCGACAAGTAGAACCGGTACCAGCTGTCTGCGTCCATGGCCTTGCGGATGTCGCGCGGCGTTTCGGGTGGTGCGCCAGTTTCGCGTGCAAAGGCGGCGGCGGCGCGCTTGTCGAATACGGTGCGGGTCGAGGGCATCCATTCCGACGTCACCAGATTGCGCAGGGTAAAGGCAAAATCCTGCCGCGCGCGGTCGTCATGGTCGCCTTTGCGCAGCACGGCATGGTCGGTCTGATCGGCGAGGCTTTTCATAGTGTCATTCCTGCGGCAGCGCGTCCGGCAAGCTTGCCGAAGGTGGTTGCGGTCAATAAGCCGTTCCCGGCGATATATCCCGTTGCATCGGGTCCCGAAATGCCACGCGCGGCACCGCCGCCCGCGAACAAATTGGGGAAGGGCGCGCCGTCCCGCTTCAGCACGCGTGCATCGCGGTCGACCACGAGGCCGCCCTGGGTATGGAACAGTGCGCCAGTGACCTTGGCGGCTTTGAAGGGTGGTGCCAGCGGTGGCTTACCCGTGAAGTCGCGACTGAACGCGTCGGCGCCGCCGGTTCGGGTCAGCTGGTCCACCTCGGCCAGCGTCGCCGCCAGCGCCGCCCCGGGGAGCCCGATCAGGGTTGCCAGCGCCTCGATTGTGTCACCCTCGACAACGGCCCCTGCAGCCAATGCCTGCTGGTAATCGTCGAACTGGAGCATCATCGCATCGAGCCGCGCGTCGAAGATCGACCAGGCGACTCCGCCAGGCTGCGCGTTGACCTTGGCCGCCTGTTCGGAATAGCCGAGGGCTTCGTTTGAGAAGCGCACACCCTTGGCATTGACCTGAAAACCGCCCTCGACGATCAGCGGCCACAGGATCGGGATTGCGTGCCCGGCTGCCAGCCCGCCATGTCCCTGATACCCGCCCATGTCGGCCAACTGCGCGCCAAGCGACGTGCCCCAATGCACCGCATCGCCCTTGTTGCCGGGGTGACCATGAAACACGGCACCTGCAATTTCGGGAATGTACGAAGCAACCATATCAGGCGCGCCGCCGAACCCGCAGCAGGCAAGGATCAGCGTGCCGCAGCCAATGGTTTCGTGGCTGCCATCGGGGCGCTCGACCACAATCGCGGTGACCGCGTCGCCGGCAACAGCCAAATCGCGCGCCATCGCCTCGGTCAGGATATCCACCCCTGCTGCGGCACAGGCGTCGTTGAGCGCCGCCATCAACTCCTCGCCGGTACGGTGCGGCGTCCCCATCATCCTGCGGACACTGTGGCCGGGATAGAGGAAGCCGTCGACAAGGGTAAGTGGCACGCGGTGCTTGTCGCGCAGCCAAGTCACCGTCTCCGCCGATTCCTGAGCAAGGCGCAATGCGATCGCGGGGTCGGTGCGCCCCTTGGTCTTCACCACGATATCGGTTGCGAGCAGTTCAGGCGTGTCGGTGATCCCTGCCGCGGCCTGATCGGGCGTCCCCGCCGCAGGGATCAGCCCGGTCGACATGGCTGTCGTCCCACGCGGCACCGGATCGCGCTCGATCACCAAGACATCGGCCCCCGCGTCGCGCGCGGCCAGCGCGGCGGTCAACCCGCAGGCACCGCCACCGATGATGACGACCGGATAGCCGATTCCGGGCGCGGCAATCCCACCTGCAGCAAGGATCGCCATGTTGCGGTCAGCTTTGCGGGCGTTGCTGCATCGCCTTGAACCAGGCGGGCAGTTCGGCATCGGGTGCGCGCGGGATCGGCTGTCCGGCAGCGACCGGCGCGGGCTTTTGCTCGCGGGCATACCATTCGAGCGACGACAGCGACGGGTCCTCCCATGTTTCGGGCGCCTGCAGGTACTTCGGATACTTCTTCTGGACGTAATCGAGCGTCTTGCGGTCGATCTTGTTGATGTCATCCACCGCGCCCATTTCGGTATGATACTGGCAGTGCCCGGGCGTAGGCCCCATCAGCATCCACGGAAACCACGGCGTCGTTCTACCCCAGGTCCCGTGATATTCGACGCTGGTTTTTTTTGCGTTCTGCATGTCGGCCCAGTCGATGTTGTAAAAGAACATCTCTGTGACCTGACTGAACGGGTGGCCATTTTCCCGCTGCCATTTCGACGGTTGCAGCGCCGACGGGTAAAACAGGTTGATATGGCTCATCATGTTGAGCGTGGCACCGCGCCTGGTCCAGTCGAGTTGCAACGGGATTTTCGGCGGTGCGGCCCGGTTCAGCCCGCCGTAGTTTGGCGGCGCCGGGTAGAAATTGGTGATTGTATGATTGAACGGGTCGTTGGCGATCGGCACGACCTTCACGGTTTCGTTGAGATAGGGGTTCGTCCATTCCTCTAGGATCTCGCCCGATTTCAGGTCGGTGTAGAACCCGATTTCGCGCAACACCTTACGATAACCTGGACCGTCTTTCGCCTGCTCGGGCGTGAGCGGGATCAGTTTCGCACAGCTCAGCATTGTGAAGCCGACGAGGTCGCGGATGGCCTCGCCCGGGCGGACGCCCTGCACAATGCCCTGTGCCCAGCCGTATTTCGTCGATTTCATGTCGGTGTTGGCAAGCAGCCGTGCCCAGGCCTCGCGGTTGCCCGCAGGCGTTGACAGGTCGAGAAACGGGCCCTTGAGCGCCGCCTTGTCCTTGCTCGGAGGGCCGAAGCGCGGCGAGGACGCCGCCATGGCTGGCGACGCCGCAATTCCGGTGAGCCCGATAGTTGCTCCCATGATCGCGCCCGCCTGAAGAAAATCGCGTCTTTCCATCGCCTGCACTCCCAAACCATCATTTCATACCGTAACTAGCATCGCCCCTTGCTCAATCCGGAAAGTGCGATAGCCTATCCGACAGACGGATAGAAAGGGGCAGTGAAAATGGCGGTTCAGTGGCGACAACCGAGGACATGACGCTGACGCGCGCGGACCACGATCTCGACAAGGACGGCTCAATCCGTGCCATATCGCGCGGCCTCCGCGTGTTGCAGGCAATAAATCGCGGCGGATCGATCACGATGATGCAGATTTGCCGCCAAGCGGAAATTCCGTACCCGACCGCGTGCCGCGTGATCGAAACGCTTATCAAGGAGGGTATGGTCGAGCGTGAACCGGCGCGCAAACGCTATCGGGCGACTGCGCTCGTCCGGACCTTGTCGATCGGCTTTCAAGATGAGGATGCGCTGGTCGCCGTCGCGCGCCCGCATATCGTCGCGCTGTGCCAGAAACACGGCTGGCCGATCAGCATCACGACCCGCGTCGGCTATTTGATGATGGTGCGCGATTCGACGCACAAGCAGACGTCGCTCACCTTTCATTACTATGCCCCCGGCTACACGCTGCCGATCATCGAATGCTCAACTGGAAAGGCCTATCTTGCGTTCTGCGACGCAGATGAGCGCGCGTCGATTTTGAGTGGGTTGAAGCGGATTGATGGTCCGGCAGAGCGGCTCGCGGGACTGTTGCTGCATGACGACACCATGCTCGCCGCGATCCGCGCCAAGGGCTATGCGATGCAGGCGCGCAACGCTTATACAGCGGTCCCCGGCAAGACGTCGTCGATTGCTGTGCCACTGTTCAAGGGCAAGCAGATTTGCGGTTCGCTTGCGCTGATTTTCTTTGCGGCGGCAATGCCGATGGCGCGCGCCGAATTGATGTTCGCCGACGACCTGCGCGCCACCGCAGATGCGATTGGCGTCGACCTTCACTAGCCCCCTCGCTGTTCGCCCAGCGAATAGAATTGACAATATGCCGCCGGAGAGACGGCGAGAAGCGGATGCTCTCTCTCTATCGGCGACATCGGCGATGCGCGCGATTTGCAATAAGCAGCGCGCGCAGGTCGATCCATTAAGGGGACATTTTTCATGGCACTTCCTGCACTTCGTCTCACCCGCACAGCTCTGCTCGCGGGCATCAGCGCATCGGGCCTGTTCATCAGCACCGCCGCTTTCGGCCAAGCCGCGCCCGCCGACACCGAGGCTGCAACCGATGGCAACGACATCATCGTTACGACGCGGCGGATCGAGGAGCGACTGCAGGATGTGCCGCTCGCGGTAACCGCGTTTTCGGCTGAAAAGCTGGCGCGAGAGAACATCGACGATCTGTCCGATGTCGCCGAAAAGACCGTCGGCTTCGCCTTTGAAAATTTCACCGGTCCGCTCGCGCAGCCGGTTATTCGCGGCCAGACCAACCTGCGCCTCACGTCGCCGGTTCAAAATGTCGCGACCAACCTCAATGGCATTTACATCCAGCGCGGTTATTTCGTCGATCAGGGCCTGCTCGACCTCGAGCGCGTCGAAGTCATCAAGGGGCCACAATCGGCGCTCTATGGTCGCAACGCGTTTGCCGGCGTTGTTAGCCTGCAAACGCGGACTCCTGATCTCGAAGAAGTTTCCGGTCGCATCAGCGCGACCATCGGCACCGACGCACGCTATGAGGGCAAAGCCGGCATCAACTTGCCGATCGTGCCTGGCACGTTCGCAATCTACGCTGCTTCGGGCTATTCGACCTTCGACGGCACCTGGGCAAACAGCCATCCGCTCGCGAATACCAACCAATACACAACCGGAAAACTCGGCGGTTGGGAAAAAAAGACGATGCAAATAGGCGCCAAGCTGAAGGTCGGCATTGTCACCGCTGAGGCCATGTACATTCGTACACTTCGATGGCTAGAGCAAAATCCTGCCTACACGATTTCGACGATCGGGCTGACCAACAGCTTCAATTCACTTAACGCAAGTCCGTCGGGCACTGGCACAGTCATTACGACCGGGCCAAGCACCAGCGCGACAGTATTGCAGAATCGGCTCTACGTTGGTGAACTTCCGGTCAATCCCGTATTGGTCGCGGGCGAAACCCGGCTTCCCGGTACGCCGATCGATCCGCGCAGTTGGGGGTTGCGCGGACCGAGTACTATTTATGGCGGCAAGCTCACCGTCGATAGCGGCGGACCGATCTCATTCCAATATCAGTATGGCCACACCGAAGCCGATATCACGGCTCGAGGATCGTCACCACGCGATCCCTTGGCCCCGGCCATCGTGTTCGGTACGAATTTCGGCATAATTTTCGACTCCTCGGGGACCGACTCACGCTTCACCAGCGACGCGCATGATGCAAAGGCCCTGTTCGAGATCGGCTCGACCTTGAACGGCTTTGTCGGCGTCAACTTCACGACGACGCGCGATATCGAATCCAACGCGTCCGAATTCGCGCCGGTTAACTCGCTCGTGGCTCCCAACCCGCTGTCACTCTTCCCGGTTGCGCCGGGCGCGCCGATTCCGACGGCCGTAGTCTTTCGCCGCAACACATATCTCCAGCGCAAGGAGGACGTATTCTCGACCTATGGGTTCCTGCAATGGAAGCCGACCGACAAGTTCGTAATCACGCTCGAAGGTCGCTACACCGAGGAAAGTCAGCGCGCGTCGGATCTGATTGCATCTGATATCGGTGGATTGGGGGCAGGGTTCATCGCTGCAGTCGCGCCTTCGACGCAGCGCGACGCGAAATTCTTCACGCCGCGCGGATCGCTGACGTACAAGTTCGACGACGACCACAATGTCTATCTGTCGGCAGCGCGTGGCTATAAGTCGGGCGGGATCAACGGAGTAGCTGCGCGCTATACCCGCAACTCGACTGTTGCCGGGGTTGTGGTACCCGATTTAATCGTGCCCGGGCAAGCGATCCCCGCGCCACGCGCTGGCGCGACGGCAGTTGCCTTTGTGCAGACATCACCGGGATCGGGGGGGCTTTCCGCGTTGCAGGAGCAATATGCCGCGGAGACCAACTGGACCTATGAAATCGGCTCGAAGAACCGCTTTTTCGATGGCGCCCTGACCCTGAATGTCGCCGCCTATTACACCAACTGGCAGAATATCCAGTCGAACGCGGTGCGACTGCAGCCCGATGGGACTGCCCCTGCAAGTTTTGCCGCCATCGTGCCTTCGCTTATCGGCAACGTCGGCGATGTCCGCATCTATGGCTTCGAAATCGAGGGAAACTGGCGCGTCGCGCCCGAATTCCGTATCGATTTTGGCGCAGCGTACAACAATGCGCGTTACAAAACGGGCACGGTTTCGCAGCGTTTTGGGGCATCGGGTAACTGTGCGGTTGCGGCGGGTCAGACGGCGGTGTGCACCACGACGACGGTTGCCGGGCTCAGCATTCCGGTGCTTCCCATAGGCGGCAACCAGCTCGAGCGCACGCCGGCGTTCGATGCCCTGCTGGGTGTCAACTACGATACCAAATTCTCGAACGGCTGGGGTTTTTATGCCCGTGGCGACGTGACGTACCAGACCAAGCAGTTCGCCGACGAAGCAAACCTCGCCTACATTCCGTCGCGCACGCTGGTGAATGCGTCGGTTGGCTTGACCATCGACAAGTTCAACTTGCAACTGTGGACCAAGAACCTGTTTGACAAGCAGTATGTCACAAGTGCGCTGTTTTTGATTGGGACCGGCGGCGCGGGCTCGGCGAGCTATGTGCCGATCCTCGGCGAGCGGCGGACGATCGGTCTAACCGTCTCAACGAGCTTTTGACGATGACGGCGGCGATCAAGGCCGAGTTGGCCCGCGTCGCCGCCGCCACCGATGTCGGCTTTGACGCTGGCGGTGCGGCGGTTGAGGCGATCAAGCGGCTGGCAGGAGAACTTGAAGCCGCCAACCCGACGCCAGTCACGAGCCGTGCCGATGCGCTGCTGAAAGGGCGCTGGCATCTGCTCTATTCGAGTTTCGGTCTACAGCGCGACGCCACGTTGGCCCGCCTGTCGTTTAACGCGCTGCCCAAGACGCCGGTGCATGTCACCGACCTGTGGCAGGAAGTTGATCCGGCGACCGGCCTGTACGACAACATCGTCGATCATGATGAGGGTTCGGCAATCACCCTCGGCCAGTTCAAACCTGTGGGCGACCAGCGTCTCGATGTCGTGTTCACCGACATGCTTGTGACCGGCTTGGGCGCGACGCGGTTGCCGATCGACAACACCAAGATTCCCGCGCTGCACTCGGATGTGACCTATCTCGACGAGGACTTCCGTCTGAATCGAGGGAGTTACGGTAATCTCTATGTCCTGCAACTGGTAACACGCGAGCCGACGACATGGGCCCGGAACGGCTGACTGTCACGCTCATCAGGCGCGTGTTGCTGACCAGCACGATGTTGCTGGTGTCAGTGCCGGTTAGCGCACGCGATGCTATCGGCAGCGTCGATACAATTATGACCGCGCCCGATGGCCGCGCGGTGCCGGTCCGAATTACCTGGCCGACCAAGGGCGTCCGTCGCCTCCCTTTGCTCGTGCTCTCTCACGGCGCAAACGGGACCCTCGACGGTTTGGTCCTGCTCCAGCGCAGTCTCACACGCGGGCGGATCGTTGCCGCGCCGCGCCATCCCGATAGCGAGGCCAATCCAGATCTGGCGAAGGTCGACCGTGGCAAAGTGTTCGCCCAACGGATTGCCGATATGAAGCTGGTGCTCGACGGCCCCGCTGAGATCGAGCGTCTGACAGGCAAGCGGATCGACACTAATCATATCACGGCGGGCGGACACAGTTTCGGCGCCTTGATCGCCCAAGCCCTGGGCGGGGCAAAGGTTGGCGCCCCGGCGCAGGACTGGCGCGACGCGCGCATCACCCGCGTGGTCGCGTTCTCGCCGCCCGGCCTGATCCCAGGCTATGCAGAATCTGCCGGATGGGCAGCGATGGTCGTGCCGCAGTTCGTCCAGACCGGCACGGCCGATGTCGTGCCGATGATGGCCCCGCGATGGCAGGCGCACATGGCTTCGTTCGAAGCGGCAACGGTACGCGGGTCGGTGTTGTGGGTCGGCACCGGTGTCGATCACTATTTCGGCAACCGTATCCAGCGCCTGTCGCGCTTTGCACCAGATCAGGGTGCGGGTTTCCGCCGCGCAACCGACCTCGCCGACGCCTTCCTGCGCGGGGCACCGCTGGTTTCTAACTCGGATAGTGTAACCGAGCGGCTGACTGTCAAGTAATTCGGATCTGGTTTACCCCGTCATTGCGAGCGCAGCGACGGCGGACCTAGAGCCCCAACACGCCAGGGTTCAG
>JBMOGG010000083.1:0-11849 GCA_049318505.1 Sphingomonas sp.
GCACCGTCTTTGTGTCACGCGAAGACCGCGCGGGGGTTGCCGAGCAGATCGAAAGGTTACGTGAAGCGCTCACCGACACCTGGTCTGTCACGATTTTTCCGGAAGGAACCACGGACGATGGCTGCTCTCTCTTGCCCTTCAAGTCCTCACTGCTGAAGATACTCGAACCGGCACCGCCGGGCGTGGTGGTCCAGCCGCTGTTCCTCGACTATGGGGCGATCGGCCCTGAAATCGGCTGGCTCGGCAAAGAAAGCGGCGCGAGTAACGCGCTGCGCGTTCTGGCGCGACGCGGCACTTTCCGCGTCGGCGTCGAATTCCTTGCGCCTTTTTCCCCGAATGAATTTCCCGGCCGAAAGGCCATCGCCGCTGAGGCGCGGGCCCGCATTGCGACGGCCATGGCGCGGGTTTTGGGTCGGCCCGTCGAAACCTTTGTCGGTCATGATGCCTGGGCGTCGGGGGCCGTCCAGAATTCCGACGAAAGCGGTTCAGCTTCGCCTGCAGTGGCGTTATAACCGGTGCAATGACTGCTTTGCGCACATTCCATGTCAGGTCATTCGGCTGCCAGATGAACGTCTACGATGGCGATCGCATGGCCGAGTTGCTGGTGGGCGAGGGCATGGTCGCCGCCACTGGTGCGGCAGAGGCCGATGTCGTCGTCCTCAACACCTGCCACATCCGCGAGCGCGCGGTTCACCGCGTCTACTCCGAAATAGGATCGCTGCGGCGTGACGACGGCTCGCGCCCGATGATTGCGGTTGCCGGTTGTGTCGCGCAGGCCGAAGGCGCCGAAGTCGCGCGTCGTGCCCGCGAGGTGGATGTTGTCGTCGGCCCTCAGGCCTATCATCGGTTGCCCGCGCTGCTTGCCGCAGCGAAAGATACGGGCAAGGCGCAGGTCGACACCGACATGCCTGCTGAGTCCAAATTCAATGCCCTGCCGGCTCGTGGTCCCGCGCGCTCCTCGGCGTTCCTGACCGTGCAGGAAGGTTGCGACAAGTTCTGCACCTATTGCGTCGTGCCCTACACGCGCGGTGCCGAAGTCTCGCGCGGCTTCGACGCCGTGATGGACGAAGCGCGCGACCTGATCGACGGCGGGGCGCGCGAAATCACGCTTCTGGGCCAGAATGTGAATGCCTGGGACGACGGCGTGCGGGGGCTGCACGATTTGATCGTTGCGCTTGACAAGCTGCCGGGGCTGGCGCGCATCCGCTACACGACCAGCCATCCCAATGACATGCGACAGGGCCTGATCGACGCGCACCGTGACGTCGAAAAGCTGATGCCGTTCCTCCACCTGCCAGTGCAATCGGGCAGCGACCGCATGTTGAAGGCGATGAACCGCAGCCATAATCGCGACCAGTATCTGCGCCTGATCGACCGTGTCCGCAGTGGCCGGCCCGACATCGCGATCTCGGGCGATTTCATCGTGGGCTTCCCCGGCGAAACCGATGCCGATTTCGACGCGACGCTCGAGGTCGTCCGCGCCGTAGGCTACGCACAGGCGTTCAGCTTCACCTATTCGCCGCGCCCCGGTACGCCCGCTGCGACAATGGATGCGCAAGTGACCAAGGTGGTGATGGACGAACGGCTGCAGCGCCTGCAGGCCGCGCTCAACGAACAGCAGCACGCCTTCAACATGGCCAGCGTCGGACGGCGGACAACCATCCTGCTCGAGCGGGCGGGCAAGCTGGCGGGGCAAATGCTCGGCAAGTCCCCGTGGCTGCAGTCAGTCCACGTCATTGACCCAACGCTCACCATAGGCGATCTCGTCGAGGTCGACCTGACTGCTGCCGGACCCAACAGCCTGACTGGAACATCCCCGATGAAATTGGCCGCCTGAGTGCCGAAGAAGCCCGTGCCCGCCCAGCTGGGCGACCGTAGCCGCATCGAGGTAACCTTCGACAAGCCACAATTGCTGGCGCGGGTGCTCGGAGAATATGATCGCAATCTGATCGCCATCGAGAATCGGCTCGGCGTCTACATCGCGGCTCGCGGCAACAAGTTGCAGATTGAGGGGGAAGCCGCCGCCTGCGCCCGTGCCCGCGATGTGCTGACCGGGCTCTACAATCGGGTCGTGCAGGGGCAGGACATCGATACGGGCGAGGTCGACGCGGTCATCGCCATGTCGGCAGAGCCAACGCTCGACGGCATTATCCGCCATGGTGTGGCCAGCCCGCCGAGCATCATGATCCGCACGCGCAAGAAAACGATCGTGCCGCGCTCGGTTACGCAGACGCGCTATATGGAAGCGCTGATCGCGCATGACATCATCTTTGCACTGGGGCCAGCGGGAACGGGCAAGACCTATCTTGCCGTCGCGCAGGCCGTGTCGCAGCTGATCACCGGCAGTGTCGACCGTTTGATCCTGTCGCGTCCCGCGGTCGAGGCCGGCGAAAAGATCGGCTTCCTGCCTGGCGACATGAAGGAAAAGGTCGATCCTTACCTGCGCCCGCTGTACGATGCGCTCTACGATTGTCTGCCGGCCGAACAGGTCGAGCGGCGGATTGCCAGCGGCGAAATCGAAATCGCGCCGATCGCTTTCATGCGCGGCCGCACGCTGGCTGAAAGCTTTATTATTCTCGACGAAGCACAGAACACGACACCAGCGCAAATGAAAATGTTCCTGACCCGCTTCGGACAGAACAGCCGCATGGTGGTCTGTGGCGACCCCAAGCAGAGCGATTTGCCCAAGGGGCAAGAATCGGGCCTTAACGATGCGGTCGACAAGCTTGAAGGGGTGGAGGGCATCGGCATGGTACGCTTCGGTGTGGGCGACGTCGTGCGCCATCCGGTGGTTGGCCGCATCGTCGAGGCTTATGAGGGCAAGGAGTGATCGAGGTCGCCGTACTTTGCGAAGCACCCTGGCCCGAAACAGACTGGGAAGGTCTCGCGCAACGCGCAGCTGAGGCCGCCATTGCCGCCAGCCCGCAATCCTCGCTGACCAGGACCGCCGCGACGATCGAGATCGCGGTCCGCCTCACCTGCGACGACGAGGTCCAAACGCTCAACCGCCAGTATCGCCAGCAGGACAAGCCGACCAATGTCCTGTCGTTCCCGATGGTCCAGCCCGATTTGATCGAAAGCCTGGGCAATACCGACGATGGCGAAATCCTGCTCGGGGATATCGCGCTCGCGCACGGCGTCTGCGCGCGCGAGGCGGTGGAGAAGGCGGTCTCGCTCGAAGATCATGCCGCGCACCTGATTGTGCACGGGGTACTTCATCTGTTAGGACATGATCATATGAACGACGTCGATGCCGACGCCATGGAAGCGATCGAGCGGGCCGCAATGGCATCGCTGGGTTTGCACGACCCCTATCAGGACTTTGAACCCCCCAAATGAAAGAAGGCGATAGTAGCCGCGACGCCCATAGTTCTGGGGGAGGCATCTGGAGCACGGTCCGCGCGCTGTTCGGCGATACGGCTGAACCGACGCTGCGCGAACAGATCGAGGAAGCGATCGACGACCACGAAGGGGACCCGGCCCCCGACGAAAAGGGCGATCTGTCCCCCGTGGAGCGGCAGATGGTCCGCAACCTGCTGAGCTTCGGCAAGCGCACGGTGGATGACGTCGGCGTGCCGCGTGCCGATATTGTCGCCATCCCTGAAAATTCGAGCTTTGCTGAACTTGTCGCCGTTCTCGCCGACGCCCCGCACAGCCGGCTGCCTGTTTATCGCGACAGCCTCGACGAGGTTGTCGGCATGATCCACATCAAAGACGCCTTTGCGCTTCTTGCGCGCGGCGAGCCGTTTCCCGAGACGATTCTCAGCCTCATTCGCCAGCCGCTGTACGTGCCGCAATCGATGGGCGTGCTCGATCTGCTTGCCGAAATGCGCAGCCAGCGCATTCACCTCGCCATCGTCATTGACGAATATTCGGGGACGGAAGGGTTGGTGACGATCGAGGACCTCGTCGAGGAAATCGTCGGCGATATCGAGGACGAGACTGACGATGCCGTGGTGCCGCTGATGGTCCAGCTCGAGGACGGGATGTGGGAAGCCGACGCGCGCGCCGAGTTGGAGGACGTTGCAGAGACGATCGATCCACGGCTGGCCAAGATCGATGAAGACGTTGATACGATCGGCGGCCTCGCCTTCGTGTTGGCGGGGCACGTGCCGCAGCCGGGCGAAATGCTGGTGCACGACAGCGGCTGGCGGATCGAAGTGACGGCGGGCGATACCCGCCGCGCGACACGCCTGCGCCTGCATCCGCCGATTATCGATGGAGAGGGTGGCGTAGCGGGCAAGTGATTGTCATATCGCCTTCATGACACTTCGCGCCAAAATCCTGTCGTCGGTCCTTGTGCTCGTGCTAATTGGCGCGGGTGCGCTCTGGTATGTTACGCGCGGCGTGCCCGCCAAATTGCCGGTCGAAGCCGTGTCGGGGACCCGGCCCAAAATTACCGAGGCCCGCCCGGAAAAAATTCCGACGGTCGATCTGGCCAAGCCTATCGGCTGGATCGGCGACGCCCGGCCCGTTGCTCCTGCTGGCCTGAACGTTGTGGCCTTTGCCCGCGACCTCGATCATCCGCGCTGGCTGTACGAACTTCCCAACGGCGACGTGCTCGTTGCCGAGACCAACTCGCCACCGCGTCAAGGCGGCGGGATCACCGGCTGGATCATGGGCGCCCTGATGAAATATGCCGGTGCCGGGGTGCCGAGTGCGAACCGTATCACCTTGTTGCGCGACACCAACGGCGACGGCGTCGCCGACCTCAAGACGTCGTTCCTGACCGGTCTCAACTCGCCCTTCGGCATGGCGCTGGTTGGCGACCAGCTGTACGTCGGCAACCATGATGCGCTTGTCGTCGTGCCCTATACGACCGGCGAAACGAAGATCGCGGCGACGCCCAAAAAGGTCATGGCGCTGCCGGGCGGTGGCAATCATTGGACCAAGAACGTCGTCGCCTCGCCCGACGGGCAGTCGCTGTACATCTCGGTCGGCTCGTCCTCAAACATCGGCGAAAACGGCATGGACGCGGAGACAAATCGCGCCAACATCCTCGAGCTCAACCTCGCGACAAAGGCCGTGCGGATCTGGACCTCCGGCCTGCGGAACCCGGTCGGCATGGCGTGGGAGCCGCAGAGCAAGGCCCTGTGGACCGTCGTCAACGAGCGCGACATGCTCGGCGGAGATCTTGCACCTGACTATATGACGCGCGCTGATTTTGGCGCCTTTTACGGCTGGCCATACAGCTATTGGGGCGGATACGAGGATATGCGTGTCGAATCGCGGCCCGATTTGCTCCAATATACCCACCGTCCGGAATATGCCCTGGGGCCGCACACG
The DNA here is from genome assembly GCA_049318505.1 of Sphingomonas sp. GTDB lineage: Bacteria > Pseudomonadota > Alphaproteobacteria > Sphingomonadales > Sphingomonadaceae > Sphingomonas_O. The sequence continues at coordinate 5,287 of JBMOGG010000083.1, forward strand.
GCGTCATTGGGACTGACCTTCGGCTCGCTTGGATCGTTTGAGAAGGGCGCTTTTGTCGGTCAGCACGGGTCGTGGAACCGTAAGCCCGTGTCGGGCTATAAGGTCGTGTTCGTCGGCTTCAATGCACTCGGCTTTCCCAAGGGCGCAATGCAGGACGTCTTGACGGGCTTTCTCAACAAGCAGGGCCAGGCGCAGGGTCGCCCGGTCGGCGTCATCGCGCGCAGCAAGGGCGATCTGTTGGTGGCTGACGACGTCGGCAACCGCGTCTGGCGCGTGGCCGCCAAATAGGCAGGCAAAGAGGGCGTTGCATCGTCGCGGCCCCCCCGTTATGGGGTCCGGCTTCGCGGCGCTTCCCAAGCCCGCGACGTTTCTGGTGAGGGGCTGTAGCTCAGTTGGGAGAGCGCGTCGTTCGCAATGACGAGGTCAGCGGTTCGATCCCGCTCAGCTCCACCAGAAGCTGACGATCACGTCACTGCGGCGCTGGCCCGGTAGGCAGGTTGGTCCCAGCTTGCGCTGTCGACCACATCGCGGATCGTCTCCACCGCTCGCCAGACATCAACGAACCTTGTGTACAGTGGGGCGAAGCCCAGGCGCAAGGCATCGGGGGCGCGAAAATCGCCGATGACGCCGCGCGCAATAAGGGCCTGGCAGATCGGCCAGGCCTCGGCGTGTGCAAAGGAGACGTGGCTACCGCGCTCCACCGCATCACGGGGCGACAGCAGGGTAAAGCCCCGCCCGACGCAACGCGTGTCCATCAGCGCTATGGCATAATTGCCAAGCGCGCGGCCCTTGGCGAACACGGCCTCAGGTGCGACGCCGTCAAATGTCGCGAGCCCGGCCTCGAGCGCTGCCATGGCGAGGATCGACGGGGTGCCGCAGAGGAACCGGTCGATACCTGCCGCGGGCCGGTAATCGTCATCGAACGCAAAGGGCGCGGCGTGGCCCATCCAGCCGGACAGTGGGGAATAAAGCGCATCCTGCAGATGGCGCGCGACATAGAGGAATGCGGGCGCCCCGGGCCCGCCGTTCAGATATTTATAGCCGCAGCCGACGGCGAGATCGGCGTGACAGGCGCCCAGATCGACCGGCACGGCGCCCGTACTGTGGCTCAGGTCCCAGATGACGAGGGCGCCAGCCGCATGGGCCGCAGCCGTGACCGCGGTCATGTCATGCATCCGGCCGGACTTGTAATGGACATGGGTCAGCAGCAACACTGCAACGCTGTCGTCGAGCGCGGCGAACAGGTCCGTTGCCGCGACCGTCAGCACGCGCGCGCCGCGCATGGCAGCGACGCCCTGCGCCATATAGAGGTCGGTTGGAAAATTGCCGATCTCCGATAGGATCACCGGGCGACCAGGACGCGCGTCGAGCGCGGCGGCGATCAGCTTGAACAAGTTGGTCGAGGTCGTGTCGGTCACGATCACCTCATCGGCGGCCGCTCCGATTAGCGGTGCGATCCGCGCGCCGAGCCGCTGTGGCAGGCCGATCCAGTCGTGCCGGTTCCAGCTCGAGACCAGGTCCCTGCCCCATTGGCCCGTCACCACATCGCCGACGGCAGCAGCCGTTGCGCGGGGCAGCGCACCGAGCGAATTGCCGTCGAGGTAGATAACCCCGTCAGGCAGCGCGAACCGGGCGCGCATGGGCGCGATCTGATCGGCGGCGTCGCGCGCCCGCGCATCGTCGAGTGTCAGGTCGCTCATGGAAGATCGCGCAGGACGGCGCGTACCGGGGCCGCATCGAGGCCCCCCAGCTTTAGCGGCAGCGCGATGAGTTCATAATCGCCGGCCTCGACATCGTCGAGCACCAGCCCTTCGAGGATCGCCATGCCTGCCGTCCTGACCGCAAGATGGGCGTCCATCGTCTTCGAGTCCTGCGCGTCGAGCGAGGGGCTATCGATGCCGACGAGCACCACGCGACGGGCGGCAAGATGGACAATCGTGTCCACCGCGACGGTGGTGAAGTCGGCCGCCCAATAATCGTGCGGAAATCGGTCATAGGTGCGCAGCAGTATGCGTTCGCACGGGGTCGCCAGCGCAGGTGCCAGCATGTCAGGCGTAACAACCGGCCCGCAGCCCCGCAGGTCGACCACGCGCGCGATGCCGATATAGGCTGAAAGGGCGACGGCATCGATTCCCGAGCCCTCCGGATCATAATGAAGCGGGGCATCGGCATGGGTTCCGGCATGGGTCGATGCGGAGAAAGCCGAGACGTTGACCGGGCAGTCCGGGCCGTAATCCCAAGTGCGCGTCGCGCTGAACGCCGTGTCACCGGGCCACATCGGCGTCGCGGCCGTCAGGATTTGCGTAATGTCGCGCAGCATGGAGCCGTGATGGCCGCTCTGCGCGGCGGCTGCAACCAGATCAGGAGCGCCACGGTCATAGCGCCGATGACCAACGCGACGCATATAGCCGAAGTCATTCCCGCCTGGCAGCGCAGCCTGACCGTCCTCGAACCGCAGCGTGCAGCAGCCTAAACGCCCAGCGCGCGCCGGGCCCTGGCGAACCATCCGTTGCGGTCGATCCATGCGGCATAGGTCCGGTAATCGGCGTCCGCGCGCAAATGGCGCTCTTCGGTCATTGCCCGCCAGAAATAGACGCCGCTGACGGCCGCCATGAGGACGGCGTTGCGCGCCGCATCGGCCAGGCTGCCCGTGCTGGCAAGGAAGGGCAGGGTGGACAGCCACCAGAAGGTGTTCTTCGACACATAGGCCGGGTGGCGCATCCAGCTATAGGGCCCGTGCGTCAGAATGCCGCGGTGGGTGAGGTTCGAAAAGCGCAAACCGAAGGCAACTGTTGCCCAAGCGTAGATGGCGGTCAGCGCCACCAGCAACGCGCCGTTGACCCACAGCAGGAGCGGGTAGTTCCGGAGCCAGTGGCTCCAATCCATCGTTCCCGGATGATAGTCGAGCGGCCCGCCGTTCGCCATCAAGACGAAGGGCGGATAGCAGATAAGCGCGGCAATCCACCCGCTGGCATAGGGCGTCGCCGAACGGATGTGCGCGTCGAGCGGTTTAACCGTCAGAATATAGCCCACGGTCGCCATGGTCATGTCGATGAGGAACATCACCGAGATCAGGAAATTGGCAAGGCCGACCGGATCGTCGAGTGCCGGGAAGGGTCGCGACACCGTGTCATAGAAATTACCGGGAAAGCCGGACAGCATGAAGGCGGTGAAGAACGCCTTGACCGCCCAGCTGCGGAAATGATCGGCAATGGCACTGCGGTCGGCCATGCGGTCGCCCATCAGCCAGCTGCCGAATGCCCAGCACCCGTCGCGCGGGTTTTTCAGCCGCGTGTCGAGCCACAGGATATAGGGAACCGACCCGGCAAACAGGAACGGGGTCGCAACGATGAAGGTCTTCATTGCGAAAGTGTAATTGCCGACCCAGTAGAACCGTGCGCTGGCATAGACGACCGCTATGACCGCCCAGGTTGCCCAGAGGCCCGCAAGCTTGGCCAGGCTGATCTCGAGTGTCGCCGAAAGGGGCGTCGGCGCTTTGCTCCAGTCGATGCCCGTCGTCGGATTGCGGTGGACGCGATCGACGGCCAGCGACCACAATACCATCGGCGCGCCGCAGGCGACTGCAGCCGTGATTGCCGAAAACGGCCCGTTCATATGGAAATGGCGCGCAATCGCCATCCAGAGCGCGAGGCCCAGCAGCCCCGCTATGCCGACGCCGGCGGACACGGCGGAGCGGGGGCGGGGATCAGCGACGCTTTGCGGCTGTCCTTGCGTGTCTGTCGCGCGCGAGACGTTGCGCGTCACCGTCACTATTTGCCTTGCGCGCGCCAGCGCTTGATGACGCGGGTCAGGATTTCCTCTTCGCCGCCCGCTTCCTTCCACAGTTTGGAGAACAGCGGATCGGAGGATGCGGGGCACTTGTAATCCTCGAGCAGGTCGAAAAGCACGCGCACCGGAATGGCGACGCCTTCGCCGCAGATGATGCATTCGCGGTTGCGCAGTGCCGGGATGGTATCGAGGAAACCACGGGCACCCTCGGGCATGGCGGCTTTCACGAATGCCTGGTCCCGTTCGTTATTCAAGCGCATGGCAAAAATCGTGCTGCACTGCGACAGCACGCCTTCTGCAAGATCCGATGGGCGCTGTGTGATCAGGCCCAGCGACACGCCATATTTTCGGCCTTCCTTGGCGATCCGGCCCAGAATCTTGCCGACGGCGCTCCTTTGCGAACTGGCTTCATTGGGCACGTAGCGGTGGGCCTCCTCGCAGACGAGCAGGATCGGGCGTTGCGGCTCATTGCGGCTCCAGATCGCATAGTCTAGCACGGTGCGCGCCAGCACGGCGACCACAACAGAGGTGATGTCGGACGGCACGCCCGACACGTCGATGATCGAAACCGGCTTGCCGTCGCCTGGCAGGCGAAAGACGCGGCCAAGGAACCCAGCCATATTGTCGGCAACGAGCATGCCCGAGAACATGAAGCTGTAGCGCGGGTCGGACTTGATCTCGTCGATCTTGGTCTTCAGCCGCATATAGGGGGCATTGTCGCTCGCCTTTTCAAGCTTGGACATCTCGGCCGTAATGAAATTGGTCAGGTCGCTCAGCAGATAGGGAACAGGTGAATCGACGGTCAGTTTCGAAATGCCTTCGGCGGCGGGGTTGCGCGCCTTGGCGGCAAGCAGACATTTGGCAAGCACGTCCGAATCGGTTTGTCGGTCGGAACCCTGGGTGGTCACGAAGACCTCGCAATGCTCCTCGAAGTTCATCAGCCAGTACGGCATCGCCAGGTTGGTCACGTCGTACAGCGCGCCGTTCGTTTTGAACGCGGCCGAGTATTCGCCGTGCGGATCGATCATTACGATATGGCCCTGCGGGGCCAGTTCGCAAATGCGGTGCAGGATGAGCGCCGCGGCGGTCGACTTGCCAGTACCGGTCGAGCCAAGCAGCGCAAAATGCTTGCCGAGCATCGCATCGATGTAGACGGCGCCACGAATGTCGTTGGTCGGATAAACCGTGCCGACCTCGATGAAGGCGCGGTCGTCTGCGGCGTAAATCTGACGCATGTCCTGTCCGCTTATAGGAAAGACCTGGTCGCCTGGTATCGGGTAGCGCGTGATACCGCGACGGAAACTATAGATCTTCCCGGTCAGCCGTTCCTCGTCGCCCTCGCCAAGGAAGTCGATGACGCCGATGATGCCGTTCTCGTGGTTGGGGTCGATGCGGAGCGAACGAACGTTGGCCACCAGCCACGATGAGCCAAGGCGGATCTTTATCTGGCTGCCGACCTGACCGGCCGTCGACAGGCTGGGATCAGCCGCTGACGTTTGGCGAGCAAGTGCCATGGCATCGAACCGGACTTGCGACGAAGATCCCGATACCTCAATCACTTCACCAATTGCGCCGCTGAAGCCGCCAACCGTTCGACGCGTGTCGCTGTCGTTGCTCATTGGCTGCACTGCGCCGGTAAGCTGTATGTCCACGCGTCTACGCCCCACATCTAAATTCGAGCCGTAGTCGTAGCGGCAGAATCGTTAAAAACAGGTCACGCGCGTCGCCTTTGCGTCAGAAGCGCCGGAACAGCGCGCCCGCTGCCCAGCCGAACCCGACCGAGAGAAGAACGGCAAGCAGGCCGTAGGCAATCGGCCGGTTCTGGGAAAAACTCGCAACGATTCGTTCGAAACCCTGTTTGCGAACCATGATGTTGCGCGTGGCGGCGGCAATCACCTTGCCATCGCGGATGAGGAAGGTCTCGGCTGTGTAGCGTCCGTCGGGTACGCGCGGCGGGATGGTCAGCCGCGCGCGATAAAGCACGCCTTTCGAAATCTCGATCGATCCCGGCTGTGTGACGAACAGGCCGCCCCGCCCGCGCAAGTCGACGAAGCCGGTTTCGAATCGATGCGCGACGTCCGGGTCGACGCCGCCGGCCGGCGACAAGTGGATGCTGCCAAGGCCCAGTTCGTAGATCGCGGCCGTCCGATCGTCGACCAACTCGCCGATAGGGCGTGATGCGGCAATGGCGTAGAAGGCAGGTGCGGAGCGGAAGCGCGACGATCCGGCATTGGCCCAGATAACGCCGCCCAGCTTTTGCTTCTCACGAACGAGAATCGACTGCGGCGGCCCTTTCAGCACGACTGCCACATCGGTGCGGCCATCCGGGATTCTGCCGCCGGGATACAGGATGGCACCGAACAGCAGGAGTTCCGCGCCCGTAAAGCTGTAGTGAATATCGACTTCGCGCTGTGACACATCGGGCACCAGCACCGGGGCATCGTCGCTTGCGGCCGACAGCAGCAAGAGGGCGAGCAGAGTCGTCACCGCGCGCCTCACAGTATCTGCACCGTGTAAATTTCCTCCGGCTGCCAGCTCAGCCCGATCGCCATGCGAAACGCGACCGTAAGCACGATGGCGGCGAGCAGCAGTCGCAGATAATCGGGCCGGAAGCGCGCTGCCAGCCGCGTGCCAACCTGCGCGCCGATGACGCTGCCCAGCAGCAGGAAAAAGGCAAGCACCACATCAACCGCCTTGGTCGTGACGGCATGGACCATCGTTGTCGCCGCGGTCACGAAAAGGATCTGGAACAGCGATGTGCCGACGACGACACG
>JBMOGG010000084.1:0-11844 GCA_049318505.1 Sphingomonas sp.
GACGCGCCGCTCGGTCCGCAAGCGTCATGCCCGTTGCATTTCTTAACGACTTCTGACATAGCCTCGGCTAGCGCAGCGAAGCGATCTCCGTTTTCGCACGGTCGGCCAGCGTGAATTTCCGGATTTCCGGACAGGCCAGACCCATCTGACGCTCTCAGCCAATCGGCTTCCCTTTTCACGCGGGTTGTCATCAACCCCGCTCGTTCGGCGCGTCCAGATGGCGTGCGCGGGCACTCGAAAGCATAACCATGACTAAGTTTACTGATCTCGGCCTCAGTCCGCAGATTCTCTCGGCGCTCGCCGCCAAGGGTTACGACACCCCGACCCCTATCCAGGTCCAGTCGATCCCGGCCCTCATCGAAGGCCGCGACCTGTGCGGCATCGCACAGACCGGCACCGGCAAGACAGCCGCCTTCGCGCTACCCAGCATCATGCGCCTGACCGCCAATCCGAAGCCGCGTCCGCCTGGCGGCTGCCGGATGCTCGTCCTGTCGCCGACGCGTGAACTGGCGGCGCAGATTGCCCAGTCATTCGAGGATTATAGCAAGGGCCAGCGCCTGTCGGTCGGTGTCGTGTTCGGCGGCATGCCGATCGGGCGCCAGATCAAGATGTGCGGCCAGGGCCTCGACGTCCTCGTCGCCACGCCCGGCCGCCTGATCGACCTTATCGAACAGCGTGCGCTCAACCTGCGCCATGTCGAAATCTTCGTCCTCGATGAGGCCGACCAAATGCTCGACCTGGGCTTCATCCATGCGCTGAAGCAGATCGACCGCTTGCTGCCCAAGCAACGCCAGTCGCTGTTCTTTTCGGCAACGATGCCCAAGACGATTGCCGAACTCGGCAGCCGCTTCCTGACCGATCCGGTCCAGGTCTCGGTCACGCCGGTGTCGTCGACTGCCGAGCGCGTCGATCAGTACGCAACCTTCGTCAACCAGGCCGAAAAGCAGGCGCTGCTCACCATCGTGCTCAAGAACGAGCCGATAGAGCGCGCCCTGGTATTCAGCCGCACCAAGCACGGCGCCGACCGCATCGTGAAGCATCTGGCCGCCGCGGGGATCCGCTCGGCAGCGATCCATGGCAACAAGAGTCAGAACGCCCGCATGGATGCGCTCGATTCGTTCAAAAAGGGGGATATCAAGATCCTCGTCGCAACCGATATCGCCGCGCGCGGTATCGACGTGTCGGGCGTCAGCCATGTTTTCAACTTCGACCTGCCGAACGTTCCTGAGCAATATGTCCACCGTATCGGCCGCACGGCGCGCGCCGGCGCGACCGGCATCGCCGTGAGCTTCGTTGCGGGCGAGGAAAAGGGTTGGCTGCGCGACATCGAGAAGCTGACCGGTGTCAAGCTGCAGACCGCCCCCCTCCCCGCCGATTTCGCGACCAAGGCGGCGGCCCTGCCGAAGCCCGCGTTCGTGCGCGAAGCCCCGCATGGCGGGCGCGATGCTGGTCGCGGCGGCCGTGGGGCCCCTGCGGCACCGACGGGCGAAAAGCGCCGTTTCGCGCCGAAACGCGCGCCGGGCGTTGGCACCCACCGCGGTGCGGTCAAGCGCTCGGGCGGGCGATAACGAATTGCGCCTCTCCCTCGTCGGGAAGTAGCGCGCATTAACGCAAAACTGAAGTCTCTCGGTTATCGCCCAGCGCAGCCGGGAGACTTCACATGCAATTCGTAAAACTCAAATCACGCGGCGGCGATTACATGGTTGTCGTTGCCAACATCGCCTATCTTCGTGCCGACGAAAACGGCCAGACCAAGGTCGGTATGGTCGGTGGCGACCAGCTGCTCGTCGAGGGCACGATCGACCAGATCGCGGCGATCATCCTGCAGGGGTAATTGCCGCCATTCATCTGGCGCACAGCTTCAACCCCCGATAGGCAGGGGCGATGACATCTATCGCCCAGCGCGTCGCGCGCCCGCTTGCCCTCCTTCTTGCCTTTGCACTGTGCACGCCCGTCACGGCGCAGCCGATGCCTGCAAAGACGCCGGCCGCAAAGGTCGAGAGCGGCCCTTGGCTCTATCGCGGCAGCGACATTCCGCCCGATACCGCCTGGGTATTCGGCGAGCTTCCGAACGGCTTGCGCTATGCGGTTCGCAAGAACGGCGTGCCGCCGGGGCAGGTCTCGATCCGCATGGCGATCGATGCCGGGTCGCTGCACGAGCGCAAGGGCGAAGCGGGTTTTGCGCATTTCAACGAGCATCTGAGTTTCCGCGGGTCAAAATATGTGCCCGACGGCGAGGCAAAGCGGTTGTGGCAGCGACTGGGCGCGACTTTCGGTTCGGATACCAACGCTTCGACGACGCCAACGCAGACGATCTACAAGCTCGACTTGCCGGCCGCGACGCCTGCGGGTCTGGAAGAAAGTGTCAAGGTGCTGTCGGGCATGATGGCTGCGCCCGATATCACTCAGGCCGAAGTCGATGCCGAGCGCCGGACAGTGCTGGCGGAACTGCGCGAAGGGTCGGGGCTGCAGCAGCGCGCAGGCGACGCCTCGCGCGCGACCTTCTTTGCCGGGCAAGCGCTCGGTGATCACTCGCCGATCGGCGACACGACGTCGCTTGGTGCTGCGACGCCGGCGACGTTACGCGCCTTCCATGACCGCTGGTATCGTCCCGAGCGCGCGACGCTCGTCATTGTCGGCGATGTCGAGACCGCGACGTTCGAAACACTGATCCGCAAATATTTCAGCGATTGGAAGGGCAAGGGCCCCACCCCGCCAGATCCGGATTTTGGCAAACCCAACCCGGCCGCGCCGCGCACCCATGTGATCGTCGAGGCCGGCCTGCCGACCATCACGAGCCTGGCCGTACTGCGCCCCTGGCTCCCCAAGAATGACACAATCGAGTACAACCGTGGGAAGCTGACCGAGAGCCTGGCGCTCCGCCTGATCAGCCGCCGTCTCGAGGAGCGTGCCCGTGCGGGCAGCAGTTTCCTCTCGGCGGATGTCGATCAGGAAGATGTCTCACGCTCAGTCGATGGCACGTTCGTCCAGATCGTCCCGCTTGGTGACGACTGGCGGGCAGCGATCCGCGACGTCCGCGCGGTAATCGCAGACGCACTGGTCAACCCGCCATTGCAAGCGGACATCGACCGGGAGGCAAACGAGTTCGTTGCCGCACTTCAGCAGCAGGTCGAACAGGCCCGTACCCAAGGCGGTAGCGGCCTAGCCGACGATCTGGTCGAGGCCGTCAACATTCGTGAGACCGTCGCCAGCCCCGAAGTGGCGCGCGACGTGTTCTCCAACATGAAGGACCGGCTGACACCCTCCTCGATGCTCGCGGCGACAAAGCGCATGTTTGCCGGAACGCCGATACGAGCGGTGCTGACGCTACCCAAGGCAGCCCCGAAAGCCTCGGCACAATTGCTTGCCGCGCTGACGGCGGAACCCAAACCTCTGTCTTACGCGTCACGGGCACCGGTCAGTTTCGACCGAGTTCCCAAGCTCGGCACGCCGGCGACCGTCGTTAGCAAGACGCTGATCACTGAACTCGGCCTGCAGTTCGTCAAACTGTCGAACGGCGTCCGCGTCCAGATTTTCGCCAACCCGGCAGAAGCAGGTCGCGTGTACGTGACCGCGCGCTTCGGCAAAGGGATGCAGGGTCTCCCCACGGACCGTCCCACCGATGCCTGGGCGGCGACCAGCACGCTGGTCGCAAGCGGCATCAGCGATCTGAAGCAGGATGAGCTCGACCGGCTGACCAGCGGGCGGCGGATCAACCTAGGCTTCGGGATCGGTGACGATGCGTTCACGTTGACCGGCACGACACGCGCGGCCGACCTCGACGACCAGCTGCGCCTGATGGCGGCCAAGCTCGCCTATCCCGGTTGGGATCCTGCGCCAGTGCTTCGCGCCAAGGCCGCAATGGCCTTGGGTTTCGCGTCGGCACGCTCATCACCGGGTAGCGTCCTCAACCGCGCGCTGCCAGGACGTCTGCACGGCGGCGACCCGCGCTGGACTTTCCCGACACTCGAACGGGTGCAGGCGATGACGCCGGCATCTTTCCGCGCGCTGTGGGAGCCTCTGCTCAAGACTGGCCCGATCGAAGTCTCTGTGTTCGGCGACGTCGACGCAGAAAAGGCGATTGCAGCGATCGCAGCTACCTTCGGTGCCTTGCCGCCACGCCAACCCGCCGTGGTCACGCCGGCAAGCGCCACATCGAAGGGGGTCGCGCCCTCGGCAAAGCCCGTCGTACTCACCCATACAGGCCCTGCCGATCAGGCAATCGCCGTACTCGCCTGGCCGACGGCGGGCGGTCAGGCCGAGATCTACGAGAGCCGCAAGCTCGACATTCTCTCGGCGATCTTCAACGATCGCCTGTTCGACACGCTGCGCGAAGGCGAAGGCGCGAGCTACAGCCCCAATGTCAGCAGCAACTGGCCCGCCTTCATGCCCGGCGGTGGCAGTTTCGTCGTCACCTCTCAACTCAAGCCGGCCGGCATTGATCGCTTCTATGCGCTCGCCCGCCAGATCGCCGCAGACCTCGCCAGCAAGCCCGTTACGGCAGACGAGTTGCTCCGCACCGTCGGCCCGATGCGCCAGTCGATTGCCCGCGCTTCCAGCGGCAACAGCTTCTGGCTGCAGCAGCTTCAGGGCGCCTCGACGGAACCGCGCCGCCTGCAATCCTTGACCACGCTGTCGAGCGACTATGCCCGTATCACGCCCGAGGAATTGCAGGCCACGGCGAAACGCTGGCTCGCACCGGGCAAGAGCTTTGCGATGGTCGTACTGCCAGACGCCAAGCCTTAAAGGACGTACTTCGATAAGTCGGTGTTGCGCGCCACGCTCGCCAGTTGCTGGTCGACATAGGCAGCGTCTACCGTCAGCGTCGTGCCCTGGCGGTCCTCGGCATCGAAGCTGATGTCCTCGAGCAGCTTTTCCATGACGGTCGACAGCCGCCGCGCGCCGATGTTTTCCAGGCTCGCATTCACCTCGGCCGCCGTGCGCGCGATGGCCGCAATGCCATCCTCGGTGAAAGAGATCTCGACCCCCTCCGTCTTGAGCAACGCCGAATATTGCGTCGCCAAAGAGGCACGTGTGTCATTGAGAATACGTACAAAATCTGCCTCGGTTAGCGCCTTCAGTTCGACGCGGATCGGCAGGCGTCCCTGAAGTTCGGGCAGCAGGTCACTGGGCTTGGCAACATGAAAGGCACCACTTGCGATGAACAGGATATGGTCGGTCTTCATCGGACCATATTTGGTCGCGACCGTCGTCCCCTCGATCAGCGGCAACAGGTCGCGCTGCACGCCTTCACGGCTCACACTACCGCCACGCACGTCAGATACCGCGATCTTGTCAATCTCATCGAGGAACACGATCCCGTTCGCCTCGGCATCGGCCAAGGCGACGCGCGCGACATCGTCCTGATCAAGGCGCTTGTCGGCTTCTTCCTCGGTCAGCTTCGTCCAGGCCGCGGGTACCGTCATCTTGCGCCGCTTCAACTGCCCGCCGCCCATTGCTTTCGACATCATCTCGCTGAGATTGATCATCCCGACATTACCGCCGCCGGGAATATCGAAGGGCATTTGCGGTGTTGCATCAACCTCGATCTCGATTTCGGCATCGTTGAGCGACCCATCTTCGAAACGCTGCCTGAACGCCGCACGCGTCGCCTCGCTCGCGCCCTTGCCGGTCAGGGCATCGAGCAGCCGCGCCATCGCCGCTTCCTCGACTTTGTCCTGCACCGACGCGCGGCGGCGCTCCTTTTCCAGCCGAATCGCTTCCTCGACCAGGTCGCGCGCAATCTGTTCGACGTCGCGGCCGACATAGCCGACCTCAGTGAACTTGGTGGCCTCAACCTTCACGAAGGGCGCATCGGCAAGCTTGGCCAGCCGGCGCGAAATCTCGGTCTTGCCGCACCCCGTCGGCCCGATCATCAGAATGTTCTTGGGGCTGACCTCATCGCGCAGGTCGAGCGGCAATTGCTGGCGGCGCCAGCGGTTGCGCATCGCCACCGCGACCGCGCGCTTGGCGTCTGCCTGCCCCACGATGTGTTCGTCGAGCGCACGGCAAATGGCTTTGGGGGTCAAGGCGTCGTTCATGATTTGCTTTCCGAAAAAACGGGTCAGGCTGCGTCGAGCGTTTCGACAGTCAGCCGGTCATTGGTGTAGACGCAGATCTCGCCGGCGATCTTCATCGCGCGGCGGCACAGCGTTTCGCAATCGGGTTCATATTCGTCGAGCGCGCGGGCGGCGGCGAGCGCATAATTGCCGCCTGACCCGATCGCGGCGATCCCGCCTTCAGGCTCCAACACGTCGCCGTTACCGGTGAGCACCAGCGTCACGTCCTTGTCCGCGACGATCATCAGCGCTTCCAGATTGCGGAGGAACTTGTCGGTGCGCCAGTCCTTGGCGAGCTCGACGGCCGCGCGCATCAACTGGCCATTGTGCGATTCGAGCTTGCGTTCCAGCCGCTCCAGCAAGGTGAACGCGTCTGCGGTCGCGCCGGCGAACCCTGCGATCACGCTGCCGTCGCCGATCGGGCGGACCTTGCGCGCGTTGGGCTTCATGACAGTCTGGCCCATGGAGACCTGGCCGTCGCCGGCGATCACGACTTTGCCATTCTTCCGGGCGGAAACGATGGTGGTGCCATGCCAGCTGGGCAGGCCATTTTCGGTGTTGCTCATTGGCAACTATGTGTGGCGGCGAATTAGGCTTTCAAGCCCCCTGCCAGCGCATAGGCCTGTGTGCCCTGCGTCAGCACCCGGTCGTTTGGCGCAATGTCGGCGACATCATGATCCGGCAGCCCGTCCAGCATGGCATAGAGCGGCGCGAAATCGGTTTCGACCGTCAAGCGCAGCAATTCGTCGAAGCTCGGGATCACGAAATAGCTCTGCTGGTAGTCGTCGATCCGGTATTCAGTCTGCATAACCCGGTTCAGGTCGAATCCGATGCGGTTGGGCGAGGGATCGTCGAGCGCGAACACGCTCTCACCCCGGCTCGACACGATGCCCGCGCCGTAGATCCGCAGCCCGCCCGCTTCTTTGACCAGCCCGAATTCAACCGTGTACCAGTACAGCCGCGCCAGGCGCTTGAGTGCGCCGAGCGACCCTGCGCGCTGCCCGCCGCGCCCATAGGCAGCCATGTAATCGGCGAAAACCGGGTCGGCGAGCATCGGTACATGGCCGAACACATCGTGAAACACATCGGGTTCTTCGAGATAATCAAGCTGGTCCGCGCGCCGGATGAAATTGCCGGCCACGAAGGTGCGGCTGGCGAGATGGTCGAAGAACACATCATCCGGCACAAGCCCCGGTACAGCAACCACGCGCCAGCCGGTTGCGGCCATCAGCCGCTCGGACAGTTCAGAAAAATCGGGTATGCCGGGCTTCGACAACCGCAGCACGTCGAGGCCGCGCAGGAATGCGCCGGACGCGCGGCCCGGCAGCATCGCGGTTTGGCGCGCAAACAGCGTATCCCAAACGGCATGTTCGTCAGCGGTAAAGTGACCCCAATTCTGAGGCACGGTCCAGTCAGGCGCGGCTTCTGGCGGAGGTTCGAGCGTGGCAGCTTCCATGCGACTAGCTTACACCTTTGACCATGACGCCGCAAAACATCTTCCGGATCGTGGCGGCGTTCGTCCTGATTCCGCTCGGGATTTACCTCGCCGCCGCCGCTATCCTGGGCCATGTCGCGGCCAACGCCGACTGGCGCGAGCCCATGGCCGGCACCACTATCTTTATCCAGACCAATGGCATCCACACGGGCATCGTCATGCCCGTCGCGGCGCAGGGCATCGACTGGCGCGACCGCGTGCGGGCCAGCGACCTACCCGATCCACGTGGCGCAGGGCAGTGGCTGGCGTTCGGCTGGGGCGATCGGGGCTTCTACATCGACGCGCCGACCTGGCGGCAGGCGCGTCTGTCGACCATTGCCACCGCGCTGACCGGCAGCGGTGCCACGGTGATGCACGTCGACCACCTCGGCGCTTTCGCCGCAGATGAAAACTGGCGTCTGCTCAGGCTGCGTCCGGCCGAATACCGGCGCCTTGCCGCCTTCATCGCTGCCACCTTAGCTGACGGCCCCCGGGTGACCCCCGGGTACACGCCCCGCGATGTCTTCTACCCCGCGACCGGCCGCTACAGCGCGCTGAGGACCTGCAATGCTCGGCCTCGTTAAGCGCTGCGCCACGCCGGCATACGCATGGGCAAATGGACCCCGTTTGAAGCTGACGTCATGCGCTGGGTGCCCTTTCCCGAAACGCCCCGCCAATGAGCAAAAAGGCCCGCACCGCCGTGTCCCCCGCAGCGGTTGCCGCCGAGACATGTGCGGCGCGCTCGTCCCCAAGCAACCACATCACCCGCGCGCGCGCCGCCCACCAGGGCTGGTAGGCGGTGCATCCTTGCATCGCATCGAGCTGAGCAAGCGCAACGCCGCCCTGCCCCGCTTTCCACATAGGCCACGGCCCGCGCCACCACTGCGCCCATTTAGGCGTTCCAGCTGCCCCAATAGGTGTCGGTCTGCCCGGGGTCCTGACGCTTGCCGAGCTCTTCAGCGGTTTCCCGGTACAGCTCAACATCGTGCATCTGAATTCTCCGAATGATCGAGCATCACAGCTCATCCCGATGAGCGGCGAGGCCAGGCAATTCAGACACAACAGCAAAAAATATTTCATGCCGCTCTGGCCCAGCATGAACGCGCAATATTCGGCCTGGTCGGTGCAAGGACGGCAACGACAGCACCAGCGCGAGCGCGGTGATCACGCGCATTGACAGAGATTTCCTCTTCATCGAGCCCTGGTCTGGCCAGGCGCTCGCCACACAAGATCAGGCGTCTATGCCAGCCACAATCGCCGCCCATCCCGCTTCGTCGATCACGTCGATGCCCAGCTCAGCGGCCTTCTTCAACTTCGATCCCGCGCCCGGTCCCGCCACGACAAGATCGGTTTTGGCACTCACCGATCCGGCGGTCTTCGCACCCAGGGCTTCGGCCTGCGCCTTGGCCTCGTCGCGGCTCATCGTTTCGAGCGACCCCGTAAAGACGATGGTTTTGCCCGTCACCGACGAGGCCTTTATGTTCGACACATAGGCCGGCGGGCGGACCTCGCCGAGCAGGTCGGCCCATGCAGCGCGGTTATGCTCCTCGTGAAAGAAATCGACCAGCGCCTTGGCGACGACCGGGCCGATGCCCTCCACCGCCGACAGTTCCGCGACCGCCTCCGCATGCTGCGCGACTTCGGCGACATGCTCGACAGTGCTGAATGCCTTGACCAGGTCGCGCGCGGTCACGCCGCCGACGTGGCGGATGCCGAGGCCGAACAGGAACCGCGCCGGATCGGGTGCGCGCCGCGCCTCGATGCTGGCGAGCAAATTGTCGATGGACTTTTCCTTCCAGCCCTCACGACCCAAAAGCTCGTGGCGATGCGCCTTCAGCCGGAAGATGTCGGCGGGACTGTGCAACCAGCCGAGGCCGAAGAACTCGACGATGGTCTTGTCCCCGAGGCCGTCGATGTCGAGCGCGCCGCGGCACACGAAATGCTTCAGCCGTTCGATGCGCTGTGCCGGGCAGATCAGGCCGCCGGTGCAGCGGACGTCGACTTCACCCTCCTCTGCTACGGCTTCGGACCCGCATTCGGGGCAATGGTCGGGAAAGACGAAAGCGGGCCGCTCGGCCGAGCGCGCGATGACGTCGACCACCTGCGGGATGACGTCGCCGGCGCGCTGCACAATGACCCGGTCACCTGGACGCACGTCGAGCCGTGCGATCTCGTTGCGGTTGTGCAGCGTGACGTTCGATACGACCACACCGCCGACGGTGACCGGCATGAGCCGCCCGACCGGCGTCAACTTGCCGGTACGACCAACCTGAATGTCGATCGCCTCAAGCGTTGTTTCGGCGCGCTCGGCCGGGAATTTGTGTGCGATCGCCCACCGCGGCGCCTTGGCGACGAATCCGAGCCGCGCCTGCCAGTCGCGCCGGTCGATCTTGTAGACCACACCGTCGATGTCGAACGGCAGGTCGGCTCGCTGCCGCTCGATCGCGCGGTAATGCGCCAGTGCGACGTCGACATCGGGCACCAGTTCGAACAGCGCGCTGACCGGCAGGCCCCAGGCCGCGATCTGCTGCATCACGTCGTGCTGGGTGTCGCCAGGCACCGACGACGCCTCACCCCAGCCATGCGCCAGGAAGCGCAAAGGGCGGCTGGCAGTGACGCCCGCGTCCTTCTGGCGCAGCGAGCCGGCAGCGGCATTGCGCGGATTGGCGAACTGGCGCGCCTCCTTGCCCGTCGCCTCGGCCTCAGTGCGCAGGCGGGCGTTGAGCGCAGCGAAATCATCCTTGGCCATGTACACTTCGCCGCGGATTTCGAAGATGGCGGGAACAGCGGTCGTTCCGGAAAGCTGCTGCGGGATATCCTCGATCGTCCGCACATTGAGGGTGACATCCTCCCCTACCATGCCGTCGCCCCGCGTCGCCGCCTGGACAAGGACGCCATTTACGTAGCGCAGCGAACAGCTGAGCCCGTCGATCTTGGGCTCAGCTGTCAGCGCTATCGGCGCATCGTCGGGCAGGTTGAGGAACCGGCGGACACGCCCTGCGAACTCGCGAACCTCTTCATCGGCAAAGGCATTGTCGAGGCTGAGCATCGGCTGGGCATGCGGCACCTTGGCAAGCGGCGAGGTCGTCGGCGCCCCGACCAGCTTTGAAGGGGAATCAGCGCGCACGAGATGCGCAAACTCGGCCTCGATCGCCGCATTCTCGCGCACCAGCGCATCATAGTCCGCGTCCGAAATCTCAGGCGCGTCATTGTCGTGGTAGAGCTTGTTGTGCCGCGCAATTTCACGCGCGAGGCGCATCAAGCGGTTGGCGGCTTCGGCTTCGGTCATGCCGCTTGCTCTAGAACGTGTCGGGCGGGCGACGCAACGCGCCCCCGCCCGGGCAGCTATTGCTTCTTGAGGGTATATTCCTCGGTCGTACCAGCCTTCAGATCTTTGGCCGTCATCGTCACTGTCGTGTCGTCGACTGGGGTATAGACATATTCGCCCACGAGCTTGCCACCGACAGAGGCGGTTTCCTTAAAGCCCTTGCCTTCGGCAACCACGGCAATCATCGTGCCCGCCTTGTCACCGACGAGCGGCACCTGGGGCCCGCCGAGCTTTGCTTCGTAACGCTCACCCGTTGGGAAGCTTTGGGTGACCGTGTCGCCGTTCAATCTGATCGTGGCTGTGATGGCATCGTCGGCCAGCTGCGCCCCGTCGTTGACCGCGACCCAGCTGCCGCTGCTGGCATGGGCACCGTCAGGCGCGGGGCCAGAATGCTTCGACATGAGGACATTGGTCACCCGCTTGCCTTCGGCATTGTCCGACGACGGCATGGTGTACGCCAGCATATCGCCGTCGATCGACAGCTCTGCCTTGCTGGTGCCAACGACGGCACCCTTGCGATAGCGCGTCATTTCGAGCGTTTTGGCATCGACGATCTTGACCGACGCGGCGTCCCAGTAATCGCGCCCCGCCACCGGATGCGGCTGGCCATCAGCGGGAAACTTGTAAGGCGGCGTGCACGACGTGCAGTCATATTCCCCGTCCTTGAGCGTGAGCACATCGGGCTTGGTCGAAAGCTTGGCCGACGCGACATTGGCGTTGTATGTCCCGTCGATGGTCGGGCCGGTTGTCGTGGGCGTGCATGCAGCAAGCATCAAGCCGCCCACGGCGGCATAAATCGAGAAGCGCATTTCGTTTTTCTCCTGGTTAGAGCGCAAACGAAACAGTTTTTATGGCGGGATCTAACTTACGAGCACTTGCATTCGTTCAGGCAGCAACCAGTCGGGCGGCTTGGGCCCTTGCCTCGTCGGTCACTTCGGCGCCGGAGAGCATCCGGGCGATTTCCTCGCGGCGTTCGCCGGGGT
>JBMOGG010000085.1:0-11776 GCA_049318505.1 Sphingomonas sp.
CGATGCAACGACTCGCGGCCCTTGCGGAGAGCTTGTGGACCGTGCGAAAGGCATTTCAGACATCGCTGTCATAATACGATGTGCTGGAGAGAGAATGACACTGCGTTACGGCCTAGTCGGAACGGGCATGATGGGCGTCGAGCACATCAATAATGTCGCGATCACGCCGGGCGCCGAGATCGTCGCGCTCGCCGACCCGACGGAAACATCGCTCTCATGGGCGAAAAATGCGCTGGGGGAGGGGGCAAATCCCCGAGTCTTTTCGAGCGCCGCAGACCTGGCCAAGACCGATCTGGACGCCGTGATTGTCGCCAGTCCCAACTACACACACCGGGCCGTTCTCGAGCCGCTGTTCGACGCGGGCCTTAACATTTTGTGCGAAAAGCCGGTGGCAACGACCATTGAAGATGCGCGTTGGATCGTGGAACGGGCCGCGCAGTCGCCAGGCATTTTCTGGACCGCGATGGAGTATCGCTTCATGCCGCCAGCCGCCGAGTTCGTGCGACAGGTGCAGGGCGGGCGCACGGGCAAACTGCAGATGCTGAGCATCCGAGAGCATCGCTTTCCGTTCCTCGTCAAGGTCGGCGACTGGAACCGTTTCAGCGAAAATACCGGCGGAACGATGGTCGAAAAATGCTGCCATTTCTTCGACCTGATGCGGCTCATCATCGGCAGTGAAGCCGTTCGCGTCTATTGTTCGGGCGCGATGGACGTGAACCATCTCGACGAAAGCTACGAAGGCCGCACGCCCGACATCATCGACAACAGTTACACGACCGTGGACTTCGCCAATGGGGTCCGCGCAATGCTCGACCTGTCGATGTTTGCCGAGGGGGCAGAGAACCAGGAAGAGATCACCGCCGTTGGTGACAAGGCGCGGCTCGACTGCCTGATCCCGACCGGCGATCTCGTCTTCTCGCCACGCACGGGGTTCATGCAGCCCAAGGCCGTGACGCGCGCGCATATCGCCGTCGATGCGCAGGCGCTGAATGCAGGACACCACCATGGCGCGACCTTTTACCAGCACCAGAAATTCTATAGTGCTTTAATAGACAATACGCCGGTAGAGGTCACCGCGACCGACGGGCTGATGGCGGTTGCCATTGGTACTGCTGCCGAAATCAGCGCGCGTGAACACCGCGTCGTCGAGATGAGTGAATTGGGTTTCTAAACAGACAATGGCGACGGCCGCAGGCCGCGCATCACGCAGGAAGGAATACAAGATGACGAAGAATCTGATGCTGGCCAGCGTGGCCGCCTTCGCCCTGACAGCCACACCGGCCTGGGCGCAGACCGCCCCGGCCGCTGATGCCGCAAGCGATGCGGGACCCGCCGAAATCATCGTGACCGCGCAAAAGCGCAGCGAGCGCCTGCAGGACGTGCCCGTGGCCGTTTCGGTCGTCAGCGGGGCCGCCCTCGAAGCGCAGGGCAAGGTCAGTCTCGAAGGGGCGGTCAACCTTGTCCCCTCGTTCAACTTCCTGAAATCGGGCACCACGCTCAACCAGTCGCTCTTCCTGCGCGGCGTCGGCACGGCGACCTTCTCGATCGCAGGCGAGCCTTCGGTCTCGACAGTCGTCGACGGTGTCGTCTTCTCGCGTTCGGGCGAGGCATTCAGCGAACTGGTCGATGTCGAGCGGCTCGAAGTGCTGCGCGGGCCGCAGGGCACGCTGTTCGGCAAGAACGCCAGCGCAGGCGTGATCAACATCATCGCCAAGGCACCGGGGCGCGAATTCGGGGGCTTCGTCGAGGCGGGGTACTTCACGGTCGGCAATGAATATCGCCTGCGTGGTGGCGTCAACGTGCCGCTCGGGGAGAGCGTCCGTACGCGCCTCAACGGCTTCTACAGCAAGTATGATGGCAACATCTTCAACCGCGCGACGAACAGCCGCGTCAACGGCTGGGAGCATTATGGCGGGCGTCTGGCGGTCGATATCGATGCCGGCCCGAACGTCCAGATCGCGCTGCGCGCCGATTATCACAAGAACGACGATAACTGCTGTGCCCAGATCCCGGGCACATTGCCGCTGCTTGGCACGGGTGCCGTGAACACAGCCAGCCTGCTCGTGCCGTTCTTGACGACCGATGCGAAAGGCGATGCGACGCGGACGATCAACCAGAACCTTGTCACGTCAACGATCGAGACGGGCTATGGCTTTTCGGCGCAAATCGATGCGCAGATCGGCGGCACTGGCCCGGTCTTCACCTCGATCACGGCGTACCGCAACTGGGAAAATACCGAGGTTCGTGACGGCGACTGGCTCGACCGCGCCTATATCGGGTTCAACCAGCTCCACGATTTCGGTCCCCAGATCGGCGATACATTTTCGCAGGAATTCCGTCTCGCGTCGGCGGGCAAGCAGCTGATCGACTACACAGTCGGGGCCTTTTACTCGCGTGCCTATTCGGAGCGCAGCTTCACGCGCAGCGATGTGATCTGCAGTGCGCTGGCAGCGCCCGCTCCGACCGTGCTGACACCGTGTTCCAGCCCGCTAGCAGCCGCTTCGACGACCCCATCGGCGACGGCGGTTTTCGGTTCGACGTTCAAAAACCTCGCCTTCTTCGGGCAGGCGACGCTGAACCTTGCCGACCGGTTTCGCATCATTGGCGGGCTGCGCTACACCTCCGATCAGGTCGATGTGTTCCACAGCCGCGTTGCCAACGGGCTTGGTACTGCGAACTCGGCAGGGACCGGTGGCGTGACAGTCCCGGCGGCCGCCCCGGGTATCCAACCGAACTTTGATCAAGGTGTGTTTGACAGGTTCAACGCGCTCGTCGCTTCGGGCTTGTCGGTCGGCGTTGCAGGCAATCAGGCACCGCTGGCATCTAACGGCGTTCCGTTCCGGACCAAGACGACGAACAACAATTGGTCTGGCAAGGCGGGCCTGCAGTTCGATGTGACCGATAATGTCATGGCATACGGCACCTATGCGCGCGGTTATAAGGGGCCGGCGTTCAACATCTTCTTCAACCTGACGGCGACCGGCACCAATGCCATCGCGGCGGAAACGTCCGACGCCTATGAAATCGGCCTTAAGAACACGCTGTTCGGCGGCAAGCTGGTGCTGAACCTTGCGGGTTATTACGCCAAATACTCGAACTTTCAGGCGAACAACCCCGATCTGGTAGCGGGAGTCATCGTCTCGCGCTTTACCAACGCCGGCACGGTGTCGACGCGTGGTGGTGAGCTCGACCTGATTTGGCGCCCGGTCCGTGACCTCAGCGTGACGGGTGGTCTTGCCTATACCGACGCCCGCGTCGACGCCTTTAATGCGCCCGCGGGCTCAACCGCCGCGCAGGTCATCCAGCCCGGCACGCCATTGGCCTATGCACCCAAGTGGAAGGGGTCGTTGTCGGCCGATTATCGCTGGCGCACAGGTGGGGCCGTCGACTTCCTGTTCGGCGCGCAGGGCAACACCCAGTCGAGCCAGTTGTCGACCTTCTCGCCAGACCCTGTCGTGCGCGGACTTGCGACGATCAAGGCGTATACGTTGGTCAATCTGTCGGCCGGGATCAGCGATGCGAATGACCGCTGGCGCGTCACCTTCCAGGCGCGCAACGTGTTCGACACGAGCTTTGCCGCGGCTATCGCCAACGGCGGGCCGGGTGGCGCCTATCTTTACCAGATCCCGCGCGATGCCGACCGCTACTTCGGCGTGACGGCGCGCATCAACTTCGGGAAATAGTCTGGGCGCACGAAAGGCCCGCTCTTCCCAAAGGGGGGCGGGCCTTTTTTTGCGTATACGTCAGTCGTGCGCGGGGCGGATCACCGGCAGCATGATGTGAATCCAGAGCAGCGCCAGCAGATAAGCGCTCGCGCAAATCGCAAACATCGGCCAGTAGCCGAGGCCGTTCGACAGGCTGTAGCCCGCAAACCAGATCATCGCGGCGCCCGCCAGATTCCCAGCGACCGCGCCCGCACCGACTACGGTTGCCACCCGACCGACCGGCACGGCATCGGCAGTCATCCCGAAAACATTGGTGGAAAACCCCTGATGCGCGAACAGCGCGAGGCCGATGATTGCCGCTGCCGCCCAGGGATTAGGGGCATAGATGGCGAGCGGCATCGGTAGGATCAGGCAAGCATAGAAAAACATTGATGTCTTGCGAGACCGGTTCATCGACCAACCACGGTTGAGCAGGATCGGGAACAGCAGGCCAGATGACAGCGCACCAAGCGCGGCAAAGCTGTAGGCGAGGGCCGTTGGCCCGCCGAGCGTGCCTTGTTTCATATCGAACACGCGCGCGAAAAAGTCGGGCATGAAGAACAGCAGGAAGAACCAACCGAGGTCAGATAGCAGCTTGGCCCCGATGACCGCCCAAGTGCGGCGGTCCGAAAACAGTTCGCCCCAGTTGATCTTGGCCGGGGCATCGGCGGGCGCCACTGAGGCAGGCTGGTCGACGGGCACCAGACTGCGCGTGCCGAGAACCCAGAATACCAGCCAGAGGAATCCCAGCGCACCTGTGACGATGAACGCTGCCTGCCAGCCGAAAGCGAGCGCGAAAGGCGGGATAAGCAAGGGGGTGACGATCGCGCCGATGTTGGGTGCCGTATTGCCGAGGCCCAAGGCAAAGGAGCGCTCCTTCACCGGCAAGTAGACCGCTGCCGACTTTACCGCCGCCGGTGTGCCGACGGTCTCCGCGGCCGCCAGTGCAACACGGGCCAAAACGAACTGCGCGATCGTCGCCGCAAAGGCGTGGGCTATGCCGGCGAGGCTCCATAGCCCGACACCCCAGCCAAGTGCACGGCGCACGCCGAAGCGGTCGACGAACCAGCCGACGAACAGGAACGAAAAAGCCGCCGTGATCTGGAATGTCGTGCCGAGCAGCGCATAGTCTCGGTCCGACCAGTCGAAGCGCGCCTCGAGCGTGGGTTTCAAGAGAGCCAGCACCTGTCGGTCAACATAGTTGAGCGCGATGGCAACGAAGATCAGGGCAATGAGCATGGCGCGCGCGCGCGGCGTTGAGGCGCCCGAGATTGCAGTTGAGCTCTTCTCCTCGATTGACATCGCTGTCATCCTCCCGTTTTGACACCGTCTTAGAGCGTCGTCAGACACGGGCAAGCAATGAAAAGCGAACGGACCATCCCGGCGGTAGCCGATCTCTACGGCGATCTGCTCGATGTCGCCGCCGTGACGCCGCTTGGGTGGCGTGCCTATCTTCCTGGATTGCTCCTCGCCAGCATCGCCTCGCTTGCGGCGGCCTATCTCGCCGAACATTATGGCGCGCCGATCATGCTGATGGGATTGCTGATCGGGCTCGCGTTCAATTTTGCCAATGCCGATACGCGGTTGCAACCGGGACTGGGCTTTGCGTCGAAGACCCTGCTGCGCTGGGGTATCGTACTTGTCGGCCTGCAGGTGACGTTCGGGCAGATCGCGAGCCTCGGCCTACCCGCTTTTGCTGCAATTGCGGTGATGGTCGCGCTGGTCACGCTCAGCGGCACCGCGATGTCGAAATACTTCGGGCGCGGGGCCGCGTTCGGGACGCTGGCAGGCGGAGCGGTCGCGATCTGCGGCGCGTCTGCCGCGCTGGCCCTGTCGAGCGTGCTCGGCGAGAAGCGCGCGTCGCAGGCGCAGCTCACCTTGGTGCTGGTGGCGGTCTCGGCCGCGAGCGCCCTTGCCATGTCGCTTTATCCGGCGCTCGCGCAAATGCTGCACCTGACCGACCGGCAGGCAGGGTTTCTGATGGGCGCGTCGATCCATGACGTCGCCCAGGCGCTGGGGGCGGGTTATTCCTATTCACCAGAAGCCGGCGTCACGGCAACGGTCGTGAAGCTTACTCGCGTCGCGCTGCTCGCGCCCGCGCTTGCCGTGGTCGCCTATGCCTATCGCGACGATCGCGCCGGGAACCGGGGCAGCGTTGGCGTGCCGTGGTTTGTGCTGGGCTTTCTCGTGCTTTGCGCTGTCCACTCGCTTATTGCTTTGCCGCAGCAGGTGCTCGACGCTGCCAAGCCGACGGCCACCGCCTTGCTGCTGCTTGCAGTCACCGCAACGGGTATCCGCTCGCCAATGAACCTTCTGCTCGAACAGGGCTGGCGCGCGTCGATGCCCGTGATTGCCGCGACAATCATCTCTTTTGCGTTGGCACTTGGGGCAGCGTTGTTGCTCGTTTGACTATCCACATTGTCACAATATCGTAACTTCAGAGTCACTATTTTGACGTCATAACTGCGCCGTCCTGTCACACGTCGCCCCTAACTGGGCTCGCGGGACGGAAAAGGGGGCCGGTGAGTCGGTCATTTCCGCATCCTCGATATTCACTCGAAGCCGGCGCGCCGGAGCGGAGATTATATGACCTCGTTCAAACGCTTAACCCAAGTCATGCTGTCGGGCGCATCGTTCGCCGCCCTTGCAGCATGTGGCGCCAGCGACATCGCATCGCCCGGCACCGGCGGCAATGTGACGATCAACAATGTAACGCCGGCGCCGACCCCGACGCCTACGCCGACTCCGACCGGCGTCACACCTGCGGGCGGCTGCCCCACGATCGCGTCCGACCAAGGCACGATTACCGGCCCGACCGGCACATGGCGGGTGTGCCGCCTTCCCAACCTCATCACTTCGTCGATCAGCCTGCCCAAGGTTGCCGGCCTGCTTTACGAGCTGAACGGGCGCGTCAATGTCGGGTGCGACGGTGGTTTTTCTGCCCCCACATCGGCGGCTCCGGTCACTTCGACGACGATCGGCTGCGGCACGCTTACGGCTGATACCGCCGTTACGTTGACGATCGCTCCCGGCGTCATCCTTTTTGGTTCGACCGGCCAGTCGTGGCTGGCCGTCAACCGCGGCAACCAGATCCAGGCGGTAGGCACGGCTTCGGCGCCGATCGTCTTCACCAGCCGCGACAACGTCCTCGGCATCAACGATGACACGTCGCAGGGCCAGTGGGGCGGCGTAGTGCTCATGGGCCGGGGCGTGATCACCGACTGCAACGTCGGCACGACGGCAGCGGGGACTTGCGAGCGCGACACGGAGGGTTCGGCCGATCTCGCCCGCTACGGTGGCAGCAACAACGCTTACAATGCCGGTCGGATGAGCTATGTTCAGATCCGCTATTCGGGTTTCGTCCTTGGTGCGAATCGCGAATTGCAGGCCCTGACGACGGAAGGTATCGGCACGGGCACCGTGCTGAACAACATCCAGTCGCACAACAGCTCGGACGATGGTGGCGAATTCTTCGGCGGCGCGGTCAACATGAAATACTATGTGGCGACCGGTGCCGACGACGACAGCCTCGACGTCGACACGGGCGCCCAAATGAATGTGCAATATGCGCTTCTCCTGCCGCGGTCGGGCCGTGGCGATGCGTTGTTCGAGATCGACAGCAACGGTCTTGAGACCGAACTGCCGCGGACCAGACTGGCAGTTGCCAACTTCACAGCAATCCAGCCGGTGGTCAGCGCCGACAACGAAGCGAACGACCAAGCGGTCAGCCTCTTCCGCGGCAACTCGGACACGACGCTTGTCAACGGCATGATTCTCTCGCCGGCCAACGAGTGCATCCGTATCAACGGCTCGGGCGCGACCGTGGCTACGCTTACTTCACGTTCGGTCGTGTTGCAGTGCAACGCTACCAAGTTCCTCGGCACAGGAACGGTGACGGCGGCTCAGGTTGCTGCCGCTTTCGCTACTGGCACCAACTTCAACAATGACGCTTTCACGCCATCGCTGACGAGCATCTTTATCAACGGCGCAAATGAAACGGCCGTCACGGGCACTGATCCGAAGCCTTTGTCGATCAACGGAACGTTCCTCGACACCACGACGTGGATCGGCGCCGTCCGCAACGCGACCGACACCTGGTATGCTGGCTGGACGTGCAACAGCGCGACGGCCAACTTCGGCACGGGGTCGACGGCGTGCACCTCGCTGCCGACGACCTAATCGACACCTCCGTAACGCTGGCAGGGGCAACCGAACTGGGTTGCCCCTGCCTTTGCACCCGAATCTGGGGGATTTAGAATGTTCATGCCGTTGCATGTCGCGCGCGCGCTCCTCGTCACCTCGGCCCTCGTCATGCCGTCGCTCGCTCTCGCTCAGGGGACGACAGCGCCGCCCACCGATGTGCCAACGACGGGTTCGCAGCCCGCCGTCGAGCCCGCACAGCCCGCCGTCGAGCCCGCACAGCCCGCCGCCGATCCCGCACAGGAGGAGCCGGCGCAGGAAGAGATCGAAATTTCGGCACCTGGTGCCAACGAAATCGTCGTGACCGGTCGTCGCGACCGCAACATTGCCAAGACGTCGGAACAGGTCGTGTCGGTGCTGGGTGGCGAACAAATCGCTCGCACCGGCGAAGGTAATATCGCGGGCGCGCTCGGTCGCGTGACGGGCCTCAGTGTCGTCGGCAGCGGTTTCGTTTATGTGCGCGGTCTGGGCGACCGATATTCTCTGGCGCTGCTCAATGGGTCGCCGCTTCCCAGCCCTGAGCCGCTGCGCCGCGTCGTGCCGCTCGACATCTTCCCCAGCGGCGTCATTGCGTCGTCGCTCGTGCAGAAGAGCTATTCAGCAAACTATCCCGGCGAGTTCGGCGGCGGCGTGATCAACCTGACGACCCGCGCTGTGCCGCGGGATCCGTTTTTTAGCATCAGCATCGGCATGTCGGGTGACAGCGAGACAACCGGCAATATCGGCTACACCTATTTCGGTGCGCGCTGGGATAACTTGGGGTTCGATAATGGTGTCCGCGATACGCCGGCACCGCTCGCAGCGTTCCTAAAAAGTGGCGCGCGTCTCAGTTCAGGCACTGTCAATTTGTCGGCAGTGGCCAACGGTCTGGTCGCGGGCCAGAACGCCGTCGTGCAGAGCTGGCAGGTCGTGCCCAACTTCACGGCCAACATGACTGGCGGGAAGTCGTTCGACGTCGGCGCCGGCCAGCTGGGTGTGATCGCCGCGGCGGGCTACAGTAACCGCTACACCTCGCGTCAGGCGTTGCGTCAGGCCTCGTTGGCTTCGGACGTGAGCTTTGTGGAATCCGATTTCACCGAGAACAACACCGATCAGCGTGTTGTCGTCAATGGTCTGGTTGGTCTTGGCTATGAATGGGATGACAACAAGGTTCGGTTCACGAACCTCTATATTCGCGACACGATCAAGCAGGCACGGCTATCGCTCGGCAACCGCGGTGGGACTGAGGTCGACTACATGCAACAGCGAACCGCATGGTATGAGCGGCAGTTGATCAATTCGCAGTTCGTCAGCGAGTTGCAGCTGGCCGACGGCCTGCGGCTCGACATGCGCGGTGGCTATGCCAATTCGCAGCGCGAAGCGCCCAGCGAACTTGCTCTCGAATATGTACGGACCAATACTGCGTCCGATCCCTATGGCGCGTTCTTCATCAATACGCTGAACAACGGCAATCGTGGCGATGCCCGGATCACCTATTCGGACCTCAACGAGGACCTGTATTCCGCCAGCGCTGACCTTAGCTACCGCTTCAATGACAGGTTAAGCGCAACGGTCGGTGCTCTTTGGTCGGATACGAAACGTACAAGTTCGCGGCGCGATTTCCAGTTCACGGCACCAGGCAACTTTCCCGTGGGGATCGGCCTGTTGCGGCCGGACCTGCTGCTCGGATCGAACGTCATCAACGCCTTCAGGATTGCGTTGATCGAAACCGACGAAGGCAACCCTGCCTTCTTCGCGCGCCTAAAGAACTCTGCGGGCTACGCCAAGTTCAACGCCAAGTTCACCGATACAGTTAGCCTCGATGCCGGCGTACGCTACGAGCGTGCGACCCAGACGGTGACGCCCATCCAGGTGTTTACGGTTCCCGGTGCCGGTACGGCTGGCACCAGCTTGAAACGCAATTATTGGCTGCCTGCAGCCACGCTTACGTGGGAAGTTCAGTCTGGCATGCAGGTGCGCGTCAGTGCGTCGAAGACAATTGCCCGGCCGCAGTTCCGCGAGTTGATCAACCAGCCCTATTTCGATCCCGATTCCAACCGGCAATATCGCGGCAACCCGCTGCTCGTGGACAGCCAGCTTTACAATGCCGAAGCGCGTTTCGAATGGTATTTCGCGCCCGACCAACGTTTGTCGGTCTCGGGCTTCTACAAGAAGATCGACAAGCCGATCGAAGCGTTCGTCACCGGCGGTGACCTTACGACCTCTTTTGCGAACGCACCGAAGGCGACGCTTTATGGTGCCGAAATCGAGCTTCAGAAAAACTTCAATCTCGACGGACTGTTCAAGGCGCAAAGCCTTGCAGAGCGTCGTATCGTGCTGTCCGCCAACTACACCTATACCAAATCGAAGATTAAAGTTGCGGCTGCTGACGCGACAAGTGTTTTTGGCGCGTTTTCGTCGAAAGCTTCAGACTATTTCCGTGACGGCGGGTCGTTGACCGGCCAGTCCGATCACATTGCCAACGTCCAGTTTGGTTTGGAACATCCCGACCGTCTTTCGCAGCAGACGATCCTGCTTAGCTATGCCAGCGACCGGGTCTTTAGCCGCGGCCTTAATGGATCGCCGCCGCAGCCTGATATCATCGAGCGCCCTGGCTTTCGTCTCGATTTCGTGGCGCGTGAGGGTATCGAGGTGCTGGGCAAGGAAATCGAGCTGAAGTTCGAGGCACGCAACATCACGGGGCAGCGCCACGAGGAGTTCCAGAAGTCGGGCAAGAACCGCATCGACGTCAATACGTACAATGTGGGCACCTCGGTATCGCTTTCGGCAACCGTCAAGTTCCAATAGACGCGCTCACGGGCGCAGCGCGGCGGGATCTTAACGGTCGGTCACATTATTGTCGCATGTCGTCCGACTTTCCGGCATAGGGTGGCAAGTATCTTCGGGCTGAGGGACGCAGGCTCACATGCAGTTTAAGCTTGGCGCGTGGCCGGTTCCAGTGCCGCGCCAGCGAAAATCATTTAGTGTTATGCGTGCGGCCGATATTGTCCTTATCCTGACAATGGCCGGCGCATCGGTGGCGCTGCTGTGGGCGGTCGTCCGTCCGCTCGGGCCGATCGGCCGCTGGCAGGCGGCGCGGACAATCTTGGTGGCCGCGGATCCCAATTTGCTGACCCGTTTCGACCCGTTCTTCCGCGATGGCGGCGCGGCGGCAGCTGCCGCGGTCACGTCGCTGCCGCTTAAACTGTTCGGAATCCGGCTGGACCAAGCAATGGGACGCGGCTCGGCCATCATTGCCACGCCTCAGGGTGTGCAGAGCAGCTTCGGCCTGGGTGAGGAAGTCGTTCCTGGCGTCAAGCTGAAGTCCGTCGCTTTTGATCATGTCGTTCTCGAACGCGCTGGCGTCGACGAACAATTGTATCTCGATCAATCTGTTGCGGCGCCGGTTGCCGGAGCGCCCGGCGCACCTGCCGCTTCGACGCAAATCACGCCGCAGGCCCTTGCCGAAGGCATTGCCTTTGCGCCACGGACAGACAAGAGCGCGCCCGGACTGGTTGTCGCACCGAAGGGGAGTGGCACCTTGTTCACGCAGACTGGACTGGTGCAGGGAGACGTCGTGACGCAAATCAACGGACAGCCGGTTCGCTCGGCGAGTGATATTGCAGATGCGGTCGTTCGCGTGCCCCCGGGAGGGCGGCTCAATTTCATGATCGAGCGCAACGGTACCACGATGAACGTGTCGGCGGGAGGCGCAAAATGAAGCGTTTTGGCCTGATTGCCGCGCTTGCGCTGGCCTCCATTGCGCCGACCATTGTTCTGGCGCAGCAGGTGTTGAATCTGCGCGATGCCGACATTCGCGCCTTCATCCAGGACGCGTCGCGGGTCACGGGGCGTACGTTCATTATCGACGCGCGGGTCGCGGGGAAGGTTTC
>JBMOGG010000086.1:0-11647 GCA_049318505.1 Sphingomonas sp.
ACGGCCGCACGCGCCCTGGCGGCGTTGCTACCGCCGCTGGGCAAGGACAAGCCGGTTCCCTTCGTCGACCTGCCGCTGGGCGCGACAGAGGACCGGGTTGTCGGCGCGCTCGACATCGAACGTGCGCTCGGCAAGGGCGAAAAGGCTTTCGAACCCGGCCTGCTGGCCAAGGCCGATCAGGGGTTCCTCTACATTGACGAGATCAACCTGCTCGAGGATCACATCGTCGACCTGCTGCTCGATGTCGCCGCCTCGGGCGAAAATGTCGTCGAACGCGAGGGGCTGAGCGTGCGCCATTCGGCGCGTTTCGTGCTGATCGGCAGCGGCAATCCCGAAGAGGGCGAGCTGCGTCCGCAGTTGCTCGATCGGTTCGGGCTGTCGCTCGAAGTGCGGACATCGCAGGATCTCGATACGCGTGTCGAAATACTGCGCCGCTGCGACGCATTCGAGCGGACGCCCGAGGCGTTCGCGGCCGACTGGGCCAAGGCCGAGAAGAAGACGCTCAACCGGATCGCCAAGGCCAAGAAACTGCTGCCTCAATTGGCTGTGCCCGATGCGATTTTGCGCAGTGCATCGGAGCTTTGTATTGCTGTGGGTGCCGACGGCTTGCGCGGCGAACTGACGCTGATGCGCGCGGCGCGGGCGGCAGCGGCGCTCGATGGCAAGGAGGTGGTCGGGTTGGCGCAATTGCGCGCGGTTGCACCCATGGCGCTGCGTCACCGGCTGCGGCGCAACGTGCTCGACGAGACCGGCTCGACGGTGCGGATCGAGCGGGCGCTGAGCGAATTGTTCGGTTGATGGACCCCTTCGGCGATGCATTGCTCGCCGTACAGTTGTTGCAGCACGACCCCGCCGGCCTGGGCGGTATGATCCTGCGCGGCGCTGGTCCCGCCCGTGACGCTTTGATTGCCGAGCTGGGACCGATGCGGCGCCTGCCGATCGGCATCGATGACGAGGCGTTGATCGGCGGGCGCGATCTGGCTGCGACCCTTGCGGGGCGGAGCGGGACAGTACGCCCGGGTCTGCTGGCGCAGGCTGACGGGGGGCTGCTGCTGGTCTCAATGGCCGAACGTATGAGTGATGCGGTCGCGGCGCGGATCGCTTCGGTTATGGACACGGGCGAAGTCGTGATCGAGCGCGACGGCGCGACGGCGCGGCACCCGGCGCGCTTCGGGCTGGTGCTGCTCGACGACGGTCAGGGCGACGAGCGCGTGCCCGACAGGCTGGCAGAGCGCCTGGCGTTCCGCTTCGACCTGTCGGCGGTCGCTCCATGTCAGATCCTCAGCGACAGTTCCCGATTTACGGGCGAGAGCGTGGGGCAGGGGGCAGCGTCCCCGATTGCCGCGCTGAGAGCGTTGGCGGCGACCGGGCTGGCGCTGGGGATCGAGTCGCCGCGGGCCACGCTGCTGGCGATCCGGACGGCTCAGCTTCTTGCCGACGGCGCGGCGCCCGATGAGGACGCGCTGGCCACTGCGGCACGGCTTGTCCTCGCGCACCGCGCCACGCGCATGCCCGGCACGCCTGAGAGCCAGGCGCCGCCGCCACCACCGACCGATCAGGGCGAGCCCGAGATCGGCGATACGCTCGACGATGTCGTGCTGGAGGCCGTGACCGCAGCCCTCCCGCCTGATGTGCTCGCCGCGATGGCTGCCGGCGCAGGACGTCGGACATCGACGGGCAGCGGCGGCGGGGAGCGGCGCAAGTCGCCGATGCGCGGGCGGCCGCTGGGTGCACGTGCCGGCTTGCCAAGGGGGGGCGCCCGGCTGGCGCTGATCGATACGCTGCGCGCCGCAGCACCTTGGCAAAAGGTGCGCGGCGCGGCGGCTGGCGACCGCATTGCCATCCGTCGCGACGACCTGCGGATCAAGCGGTTCGAGACGCGTGCCGATGCGACGACGATCTTCGCCGTCGATGCATCGGGCTCGGCTGCCGTCGCGCGACTGGGCGAAGCCAAGGGTGCGGTCGAACTGCTGTTGGCGCAAGCCTATGTGAAGCGCACCGAAGTCGCGTTGATCGCGTTTCGGGGCGACAGTGCGGAGGTCCTGCTGCCGCCGACTCGGTCGCTGACGCGCGCGCGCCGCTCGCTGGCCGATCTGCCGGGCGGGGGCGGAACGCCGCTCGCCGCCGGCATCGATGCGGCGCGGCTGCTGGGAGAGGCCGTGAAAGGCAAGGGCCGCACACCGTTCATCGTCCTGCTGAGCGACGGGCGGGGCAATGTCGGCGCCGAGGCCACGATGTCCGCCGCAAAAGCCTTTGGGGCAAGTGGCTTGGGTGCTGTCTTTGTCGATATCTCGAGCCGGCCGCGACCGGAAGGCGCCCAACTCGCCGTCGCCATGAACGCGCGCTACCTGCCCTTGCCCCGAGCCGATGCCGCTGGCCTCGCTGGCGCGGTCAAGGCAATTCAATGAGCCTGCCACCCGCGGACTGGCCGAACCGCTTGGACAGCAGATTCATGCGGGTCGGGAAGATCGACTGGCATGTGCAGGTGGCAGGCGACGGCCCCGTGCTGCTGCTGCTCCATGGTACAGGCGCGGCAACGCATAGCTGGCGCGATATGCTGCATCCGTTGGCGCAGCATTTTCGTGTGATCGCGCCCGACCTGCCGGGGCATGGCTATACGAAGGGCCGCCCACCGAATGGGCTCACAATGCCCGGCATCGCGCGGGCAATGGCCGGTCTGCTGGGCGAGCTGCAGGCCGATCCTGTATTGATTGTGGGGCATTCAGCAGGCGCCGCAATCGCGATCCGCATGGCGATCGACGGGCTCGTGCGGCCGGACGGTATCGTCGGCATCGCGCCGGCACTGCTGCCTTTTGCAGGGATCGCGCAGCACCTGTTTCCGACCATGGCGAAGCTGCTGTTCGTCAATCCGCTTGCGCCGCACATCTTTGCCACGGTGGCGCGCGGGCCGGGTGCGGTCGAGCGATTTCTGGCCCGCAGCACAGGGTCGACGATCGATGCGGCGGGCATCGCGGCCTATGCGCGCCTGTTCGGCACCTCCACCCATTGTGCCGGCGCCATCGGCATGATGGCCGATTGGGATCTGGTCCCGCTGAAGCGCGACCTGCCGAAGCTGACCGTGCCGATGCTGGTGCTGCACGGAGAAAGAGATGCCGCTATTCCTGTATCGGGCGCGCTCGATTCGGTTGCGCTGATCCCCGGCTGTGAGCTGGAAGTCCTGTCCGATCTGGGGCATCTCGTGCATGAGGAAGTGCCGCTTGTCGTGGTCGAGCGGATCATGAGTTTTGCGGCAAATCGGGATATCTTGGTTAGCGCGGAGGTGATGGGATGATCGTGAACAATCTCGGGCTCATCGAAGCTGGCCTCACCTTCCTTATCGTCGTCGGTTTCTGCGTCTGGCAGTATGTTTCGGTTAGCCGCTCGCAAGTGCGCGACCGAATCCGGGAAGAGGCGGAAAAATCAGCTGCGGCGGGGCATGCGGAAGGGCAGCATCCGCTGCACGATCGGCGAGACGAATCGGTCGAGTGACAGGCTTTCGTGGACGCCTTCTCCGTCCGCGCCGAAGAGCCGCGTCGAAATCGATGATCGCGAATAGAACGGCGTGTCTTCCCATGTTTTTCTGACCCGGGCGCGGTAACCGGGATCGACGCGGGTAGAGCGCGGCATGGCAAACACCGGGGTCCTTGAGAGGATTTGCTGCGGTGGCAATTCTTCGTCCACCCATTTGCCGGTCCGGTCGCAGCGCAGTGCCATCGCAAATTCGCTGCCGTCGCGGCGGTTGCCCTCGTAGATCACGCCGACATCCTTGCCGATATGCGCACGCGACCATTCCCAGGTGGAAAAACCCTCTTCGAGTGATTCTGATCCGCGGTTCGAGTCGAGATAGCCGTTCCCCGACCAGCGTAGGTCGGGCGCGTCGAACCGGGCCTCGACTCGCGCGCGGGGCGCGATGGGATGCCAGACATGGCGGCGACCCGGCGTCAGCGCAAAGGCGCTTGTGCCGAGGATCTCGGGTTCGACTCGTACACGCCCGCGGACCCGAAAGGGCAGGGGCATCGCGCGCTCGTCGATATCGATGACCAGCGCGGTACCGTCCCAACGGACAGCACTAGGGCCAATGGCGAAGCTTGACGTATCGCGCGACACGAAGCGCGCGCTGCGTTCGGTCATGGCCCAGCGACTCGCGCGCGGGCCATAGAGCGCGACGTTCAGGCTGCAGTGGTTCAGCGGATTGCCGCGTCCCGATGCCTTGTAATAGGGCGAGAAAACACTGCCGATGAAGGCAATGATGGTCAGGCCATGGGTGCCATCGTCGCTGATCGCGTCGATGTACCACCAGCTGTAGCCGCCGGATGGAACGTCTGCGTCGAAGCAAGGTCCGAGAGCAGGGAAGCGGCTGCGAGTTGTCCCGACAGTGCTGCCATGGGGACGCCCGCCCCCGGGTGCGTCCCGCCGCCCGCGCAATAGAGCCCAGGGATCCGCGTCGACGCGCCCGGCCGGCGGAAGGACGCCGCCCACCCGTGCGAGGCCCGACCATAAAGGGCTCCACCCGTCGCGGGGTACCGTCGGTTGAATTCCGTTGGCGTCGTCGCGTGCAGAGGGCCCTGCAAAATCAGGCCGCTCCGGTTCAGCGTCTCCAGCATTTGTGTTTGGCACGACGCGATCTCCTGTTCGCTATAATTATGACTGTCGCCGTTCGCCGGCGCATTGACGATGATTTGCACGCGTTCTGGACCGGATGGCGCGGAACCGTCGGCGCCCCGGTCCTGCGCGCAGAGATAGACGCTGGGCGCGGCCGCAAGCTTGCCGCGCCTGATGGCGTCGAACTCGGCCCTATAGTCGTTCGAAAAGAAGACATTGTGGTGCGAAAGATCAAAGCCCGATGCAGCAACCTGTCCAAGGAAAGTGACAGCTGAAAGCGAACGATCTGCGGGTCGCAGCGCAGGTACCGCGCGCACGGCATCACCACCGAACAGGCCCATCGCCAAGGCGCTCGGGTCGCAATTCACCACGACCCGGTCGGCGTTCAGCTGTTCGCCCGACGACAGCACGACGCCTGCCGCGCGCCCGTGTTCGACAAGAACCCGATCGACCTTGCACCCGTAACGAAACCGGGCGTGGTTGCGTTTGCCCAGGTCTTCGAGTGCACGAGACAGTGCCGACATGCCACCTTCTATGAGCCATACACCCTCGGCCTCGACATGCGCGATCAGCATGAGTGTCGCCGACGCTTCGAAAGGGGATGAACCGCAATAGGTTGCATAGCGGCCGAACAACTGCCGCAACCGCGGGTCATGGAAAAAGTCGCCAAGGACCGACCACAAGTTTCGCAGCGGGCGGATCGCCAGCATGTCGCCGCTCCGATGCAGGCCGATACGGCCCATCAGCCCCAGTGGCGATGTCTTGCTGGCGCGCATGAAGGTCGGATCGAGTGTGTCATGGGCACGCTTCGCAGCGGCCTTGAACCGCGCATAGCCGCGCGCTTCGGCGGGCCCTGCAAATCTTGCGATCGCATCCTCGCTGGCTGCGGGATCGGCAAAAAGGTCCAGGCGCTGGTTGGTCGTCCATGCATGACGCGCGAGGGTCGTTGCCGGTCGTAACGTGACGGCATCCTCGAGGGACCCCCCACAGCTTTCGAAGATACCGGCAAATACGTCGTGCTTGGTGAAGACAGTGGGTCCTGCGTCGATCCCGACACCAGCGACATCATCTTGACGCGCCTTGCCTCCGGGCCCGCTTGCCATGTCGCAAACCGTGACGTCGCATCCTTGGGCTGCGAGCAGCGCCGCGCTGGTCAGCCCGCCGATCCCGGCTCCGACAACAATCACGCGCGTTTGCGCCAATTCCCACACTCCGGCTTGCAGCGGCTGATTATGTCCATCACACTGGACAGATGCAACCGTCCAAAATTCAGATAAAATGGTTGAGCTGGCGTAACGGCCTGCTCGGCAGTGCCCGGTTCCGCACCTGGGCCGCGGCGTTTCCCCTGACGCGTCCCATCGCGCGTCGTCGCGCCAAGGCCATGTTCGATATCAACGCTGGCTTTATTCACAGCCAGATCGCCATGGCCATGGTCGAGACCGGGCTGATCGTTCGTCTCGCAGCTGGGCCGCTGAGCGTTGCCGATGCCGCCGGGCACGCTGTTCTTCCCCTTGAGGCCGCAGACAGATTATTGAAGGCGGCCGCTTCACTCGAACTTGCCCAGCGACTCGTGGACGGGCGCTATATGCTGGGGGCGCTTGGTGCCGCGCTGCATGGTAATCGCGGCATTGCTGAAATGATCGATCATCACCGTCATCTCTATGTCGATCTTGCCGACCCGGTTGCCCTGCTGCGGCGCGGCAGCGGCGGTGGCGCACTTGCGCGTTATTGGGCCTACGCCCGTGCCGATGATCCGGCCGCGAGCGCGGATGGCTCGGTCGCGGCCTATTCCGAGCTCATGGCCGCGTCGCAATCGATGGTCGCCGAGCAGGTCATCGCCGCCTATGATTTCGGCAAGCACCGGCGCCTTCTGGATGTCGGTGGCGGGCAAGGCGTATTCGCGCGCGCCGTCAAGGCAGCCAAGCCGGGAATCGATATTGCGCTGTTCGACCTGCCCGCGGTGGCAGCGCGTGCCGGCGACATCGAGGCCCATGGGGGCAACTTTTTCGAAGACCCGCTCCCCTCGGGCTATGATCTGGTCAGTCTCGTGCGCATCCTTCACGACCATGATGATGACGCAGCGATGAAATTGCTGCGCAACATAGCCCGGTCGTTGCCGACGGGCGGGCGGTTGATGATTGCCGAGCCAATGGCAGCGACGCGTGGTGCCGAGTCGATGGGGGACGGCTATTTCGGCGTCTATCTTTGGGCGATGGGCTCGGGCCGACCCCGTACCAAGGCCGAAATCGGGGCCATGCTGCAGGAGGCTGGGTTCGGTGAAATGCATGAATATCCAACGAATTTGCCGTTGATCACACGTGTCGTCACGGCAGTCCGATCAAAAGCGTAAAGAAAAATTGACAACCTAATCTGTCCAGTACAGATTACACCTTGAGCTTCAAAGTTGCGGTATCGTCCGCTGAGGGAGCTGAAGGGGACGCATGCACGCAACCGCGATCATACTCGAACAGCCCGAGCGGCTTTCGATGCGTTCGCTTGCGCTTACATCCCCACAAAGCACCGATGTTGTCGTCGATATCGCGTGGAGCGGGATAAGTTCCGGCACGGAACGCCTGTTGTGGGAGGGCCGAATGCCATCCTTCCCCGGCATGGGTTACCCTCTGGTGCCCGGTTACGAGTCGGTTGGCCGCATTGTCGACGCCGGTGCAGATGCACATGGACGAATCGGCGAATGGGTCTTCGTTCCCGGTGCCAATTGCTACGAAGGTGCACGTGGCCTGTTCGGCGGGTCGGCGAGCCGCGTCGTCGTTCCATCGGCGCGGGTTCTCCCGGTACCGGAAAGTCTTGGCGAACGTGGCATTCTCTGCGCGCTGGCCGCTACCGCACAGCACGCCATTGCCGGCCATGCCGCGCCTGACCTGATCGTCGGGCATGGTGTACTTGGACGTCTCTTGGCCCGGGTCACCATTGCATCGGGTGCGCCGGCGCCGACCGTGTGGGAAACCAATCCCGTCCGACGCGATGGCGCGCAGGGCTATCACGTGACCGATGCCGAGCATGACGAACGCCGCGACTATCGCGCGATCTATGATGCGAGCGGTGCCGAGGGCCTGACCGACATGCTGATCATGCGGTTGGCGCGGGGCGGGGAACTCGTACTGGCCGGATTCTACACCCAGCCGATCAGCTTCACCTTTCCGCCCGCGTTCATGCGCGAGGCGCGCCTGCGCATCGCGTCCGAATTCCTCCCCGCCGACATGGCGGCGGTGTCGGCGCTGCTCGACTCGGGTTCTCTCGATCTGGGCAGCCTTGTCACCGACGTTCGTCCGGTCGGTGAATTTGAAGCAGCTTACCCGCAGGCGTTCACCGATCCTGCCTGCCTGAAAATGGTCCTCGACTGGAGTTCGCTATGAGTATGTTCGATCAAAGCGACCTGCGTGACGAAGCAAACCATGAGCCCGATCCTGTGCATACCGGGCCGGTGACCAAGGAAACGCAGATCATCGCCATTTACGGCAAGGGTGGCAGCGGCAAGTCGTTTGCACTTGCAAACCTCAGCTACATGATGGCGCAGCAAGGCAAGCGGGTGCTGCTGATCGGCTGCGACCCGAAATCGGACACGACCAGCCTGCTGTTCGGCGGCAAGTCGACACCAACGATCATCGAAACATCGTCGCGCAAGAAGCTGGCGGGTGAGGAAATCGGCGTCGAGGATGTCTGCTTCCAGCGCGACGGCGTGTTCGCGATGGAACTTGGCGGACCCGAGGTCGGCCGCGGCTGCGGTGGGCGCGGCATCATCCATGGGTTCGAAACGCTCGAGAAGCTTGGCTTTCACGAATGGGGGTTCGACTACGTCCTGCTCGACTTCCTGGGAGACGTGGTCTGCGGCGGGTTCGGCCTGCCGATTGCGCGCGACATGTGCCAGAAAGTGATCGTCGTTGCCTCGAACGACCTTCAGTCGCTCTATGTCGCTAACAACGTCTGCAAGGCGGTCGAATATTTCCGCAAGATGGGCGGCAATGTCGGCGTCGCGGGCATGATCCTCAACAAGGACGACGGGACCGGCGAGGCGAATGCCTTTGCCGAGGCAGTCGGCATCCCTGTGCTTTGTGCCATCCCGGCGAACGAGGACATTCGCAAGAAAAGCGCGAATTACCAGATCATCGGCAAGCCCGGCGGCCAGTGGGCGCCGCTGTTCGAAGAACTTGCCATTAATGTGGCGGAAGCGCCGCCGCTCCGGCCCGCGCCGCTCGACCAGGACGGACTGCTTGGCCTGTTCAGTGCAGACATCACCGGTGCCGATTATTCGCTGAAACCCGCGAGCCAGGCCGACATGCGCGGCGTCGAATTCGTGGCCAAGCCCAGCCTCGAAGTGGTTTATGATGCCGTCTGAGGTTGCGCCTCCTGTGCCCGAAGGGGGCTGCTCGAGCGCCGATACGCTTCGTGCTGCCGCCGTGCAGGCGGGCAAGTCAGACGTCCTTGCGCGCTACGCGGCCGATTATCCGCAGGGACCGCACGACCAGCCGCAATCTATGTGCCCTGCCTTTGGTTCGCTGCGTGTCGGATTGCGTATGCGCCGCACGGCGACCGTGCTCTCGGGCTCTGCTTGTTGCGTGTACGGCCTGACGTTCACGTCGCACTTTTATGGTGCCAAACGGTCGGTCGGCTACGTGCCCTTCTCGTCGGAAACGCTCGTCACCGGCAAATTGTTCGAGGACATCAAGGAAGCGGTCGAGCAGCTCGCCGATCCCGCCAACTACGACACAATTGTCGTCACCAACCTGTGCGTGCCGACAGCTTCGGGCGTGCCGTTGCAGCTCCTGCCGAAGTCCATCAACGGTGTCCGTATCATCGGCATCGACGTGCCGGGATTCGGTATCCCGACCCATGCCGAGGCGAAGGACGTGCTCGCCGGCGCCATGCTCAACTACGCACGGTTGGAGGCCGAAGCCGGCCCTGTCGCCGCACCGCGCGAACGATCGGCCCTGCCGACGGTCACGTTGCTGGGCGAAATGTTCCCGGTCGACCCGGTCGGTATCGGACAGATGCTTACCCCGCTCGGTCTTGCCGCCGGACCGGTCGTGCCGACCCGCGAATGGCGCGAACTCTATGCGGCGCTCGATTGTGCGGCGGTTGCCGCCATTCACCCCTTTTACACGGCCAGTGTCCGAGAATTCGAAGTTGCAGGACGTACCGTCATCGGATCAGCCCCTGTGGGGGCGGACGGGACGGCGGCGTGGCTCGACGCGGTGGGCAGCGCGTGCGGTATTGCCCAAGCTAAGGTTGATGAAGCGAAGAACCGCTTCGTGCCCGCCATCCGCGCCGCGCTTGCCGCCAAACCGATCTCGGGGCGGATTACCGTTTCCGGTTATGAAGGCTCGGAATTGCTGGTTGCGCGGCTGCTGATCGAGAGCGGCGCCGACGTGCCCTATGTCGGAACGGCCGCCCCCCGCACCGTTTGGAGCGATCCTGACCGCGAATGGCTCGTCGCCCGCGGTGTACATGTCGAATATCGCGCGAGCTTGGAGAAAGACCTTCAGGCGGTCGACGCGTTCGAACCGGACCTGGCGATCGGCACGACCCCGGTCGTCCAGCACGCCAAGGCGAAGGCGATCCCGGCGCTCTACTTCACCAACCTGATCTCGGCACGGCCGCTGATGGGCGTCGCCGGTGCCGGCAGCCTGGCGCAAGTCGTCAATGCGGCACTCGGCAACCAGGCGCGCTTCGACAAGATGAAGACCTTCTTCGAGGGCGTCGGCGAAGGTTATAGCGCGGGTGTCTGGGAAAAGACGCCCGTCGACCGGCCGGAATTCAAGGCGAAATTTGCTGCCAAGCGCATTGCCGCTGCCAAGGCGGAAGAAGCGGTGGGCGTATGACGCTGATCCTCGATCACGACCGGGCAGGGGGCTATTGGGGCGCAGTCTACGCGTTCACGGCGATCAAGGGGCTGCAGGTCATCATCGATGGTCCGGTGGGTTGCGAGAACCTGCCGGTGACCAGCGTGCTGCATTACACCGACGCGCTGCCGCCGCATGAATTGCCGATCGTCGTGACTGGTCTCGGTGAGCAGGAACTCGGCCGCGACGGCACCGAAGGCGCGATGAAGCGCGCATGGAAGACGCTCGATCCCGATCTGCCCGCTGTCGTTGTGACCGGCAGCATTTCGGAGATGATTGGCGGCGGCGTGACGCCCGAAGGGACGAACATCGTCCGCTTCCTGCCGCGCACGATCGACGAAGACCAGTGGCAGGCCGCCGACCGCGCGCTGACCTGGCTGTGGACTCAGTTCGGGCCGAAGAAGGTGCCGGGCCCGCGCATTCTGCCCGAAGGCGCCAAGCCTCGCGTCAACATCATTGGCGCGCAATATGGCCAGTTCAATTGCCCGAGCGACCTTGCCGAGATCCGGCGTCTGATCGAAGGCATCGGGTGCGAGGTCAACATGACCTTCCCGCTGGGCAGCCACATTGCCGACGTGCGCAAGCTTGCCGACGCCAGTGTCAACGTGTGCCTGTACCGCGAATTCGGGCGGGGTCTGTGCGAAACCCTCGAGCGGCCCTATCTGCAGGCGCCGATCGGGCTGGAGAGCACCACGCTGTTCCTGCGCAAGCTGGGCGAGTTGACCGGGGTCGATCCCGAGCCCTTCATCCAGAACGAAAAGCACACGACGATCAAGCCGCTCTGGGACCTGTGGCGCAGCGTCACGCAGGACTTCTACGGGACGGCCAGCTTCGGCATCGTGGCAGGCGAGACCTATGCACGCGGGATCCGCGCGTTCCTCGAGGACGACATGGGCATGCCGTGCAACTTCGCAATTGCGCGGACGGCCGGGACCAAGTCGGACAATGCGGCGGTTCGCACG
The DNA here is from genome assembly GCA_049318505.1 of Sphingomonas sp. GTDB lineage: Bacteria > Pseudomonadota > Alphaproteobacteria > Sphingomonadales > Sphingomonadaceae > Sphingomonas_O. The sequence continues at coordinate 11,423 of JBMOGG010000086.1, forward strand.
GCGATCCACACCAACCCGCCCTTGGTGCTGTTCGGCAGCTTTAACGAGCGCATGTACGGGGCCGAAGCGGGCGGGCGCAGCATGTTCGTACCCGCGAGCTTTCCGGGAGCCGTCATTCGTCGCCACACGGGCACGCCCTTTATGGGTTATGCCGGGGCGACCTATCTGATCCAGGAGGTCTGCAACGCGCTGTTCGATGCGCTGTTCAACATCCTGCCGCTCGGC
>JBMOGG010000087.1:0-11570 GCA_049318505.1 Sphingomonas sp.
TGGCCGACATCAATGTCGGGCTGCTCTACATTCTCGCGGCGTCGTCGCTCGGCGTTTACGGGGTGATGATGGCGGGCTGGGCGTCGAACTCGAAATATCCGTTTTACAGTGCCTTGCGCGCAGCTGCTCAGATGGTGTCGTATGAAGTGAGCATCGGCTTCGTCCTGATTTCGGTGGTACTGTGGGCGGGAAGTTTCAACCTCGGCGTGATCGTCGAGGCGCAGCGCTCGCACCTGTGGGTCACCAACGGCTTCGGCTTCAACCCGCTGTTCTTCCCGATGGCGGTGGTGTTCTTCATCAGCTCGCTGGCTGAAACCGCACGCGCGCCGTTCGACCTGACCGAGGCCGAAAGCGAGCTCGTCGCCGGCTACCAGACCGAATATTCGTCGATGGCCTTCGCGCTGTTCTGGCTCGGCGAATATGCCAATGTCATCCTGATGTGCGCGCTCAACGCCATCCTGTTTTGGGGTGGCTATCTGCCGCCGGTCGACTGGGCGCCGCTTTATGTCGTGCCGGGCATCTTATGGCTGTTCCTCAAGATCCTCGTCTTCTTCTTCATGTTCAGCTGGGTGAAGGCGACCGTGCCGCGCTACCGCTACGACCAGCTGATGCGGCTGGGCTGGAAAATCTTCCTGCCGCTCTCGCTGATCTGGGTCGTGCTGATCTCCGGCTATCTCATGGTTTACAGGTACTCCGCATGAACGTCGCCCACCTCATCAAGACTTTCACCCTGTGGGAGTTCGTCAAAGCCCATGCGCTGACCTTGAAGTATTTCTTCAAACCCAAGGCGACGATCAACTACCCTTACGAAAAGAACCCGATTTCGCCGCGGTTCCGGGGTGAGCACGCGCTGCGCCGCTATCCGAACGGCGAGGAGCGCTGCATCGCGTGCAAGCTGTGCGAGGCGGTGTGCCCGGCACAGGCGATCACGATCGAGGCCGAGCCGCGCGAAGACGGCAGCCGCCGCACGACGCGCTACGACATCGACATGACCAAGTGCATCTATTGCGGGCTGTGCCAGGAAGCATGCCCCGTCGATGCCATTGTCGAAGGGCCGAATTTCGAATTTGCGACCGAAACGCGCGAGGAACTGATCTACGACAAGTCGAAACTGCTCGATAACGGCGACCGGTGGGAGCGGATCATCGCCGCAAACCTTGCCGCCGATGCCCCGTATCGCTAGGGGCCGCCGAGCGTGATTCAGGTCCTCGCCTTCTACCTTTTTGCAAGTGTTGTGGTTGTGTCGGCGGTGCTGACGATCACGGCGCGCAACCCCGTGCATTCGGTGCTGTGGCTGATCCTCGCCTTCTTCAATGCGGCGGGACTGATGCTGATCCTGGGCGCCGAGTTCATCGCGATGCTGCTCGTCATCGTTTATGTCGGCGCGGTCGCCGTGCTGTTCCTGTTCGTCGTCATGATGCTCAATATCGATTTCGCCGAGGCGCGGCAGGGCTTCACGAAATACCTGCCGCTCGGCCTGTTGGTCGCAGCCGTCCTGATCGCCGAGACGTTGTTTGCAACCGCCGCCTGGAACGCGGGCCCCATCACACTCGCCAATCGCACCGGCGTGACGCCGCAAGCCATGCCGAACATCGAGGCGCTGGGCGCGCTGATCTACACGAAATATGTTTATGTATTCGAGGGCGCGGGCCTCGTCCTGCTCGTCGCGATGATCGGTGCAATCGTTTTGACCCACCGCGCGCGCGGCGGCGTGAAAGCGCAGAACATCAGCCGCCAGGTGCAGCGCCGTCCGCAGGATGCGGTGCGGATCGTGAAGGGCGTCGAAGTCGGCGCGGGGGTGGAATTGTGATCGGCCTGCACCACTATATCACCGTCAGCGCGATCCTGTTCGTGCTCGGCGTGCTCGGCATCTTCATCAACCGCAAGAACATCATCGTCATCCTGATGGCGATCGAGCTGATCCTTTTGAGCGTGAACATCAATCTCGTCGCGTTCAGCGTCTATCTCGGCGACCTCGTGGGGCAGGTGTTCGCCATGTTCGTCTTGACCGTTGCGGCGGGTGAGGCGGCGATCGGGCTTGCCATCCTCGTCATCTATTTCCGTGGGCGCGCGACGATCGCGGTCGACGACGTCAACCGGATGCGTGGCTGATGCTCATCAAACTCATGGTTTTCCTGCCGCTGCTGGCCGCGCTCGTCGCGGGTCTGGGGCGGCATGTCATCGGCAATACCGGCGCCAAACTGGTGACGACGGTGTCGCTGTTCGTCTCGTGCCTGATCGCATGGATGACCTTTGCCGCTTTCATTTCGGGCATGAACGCGATGCAGGTCGTCCCCGTGCTCGACTGGATCCGGTCAGGCGACATGGTCGTTGACTGGTCGCTGCGCATCGACAGCCTGACCGCGGTGATGCTTGTGGTCATCACGAGCGTTTCGGCGCTCGTGCATCTCTACAGCTGGGGCTATATGGCCGAGGACCCCAGCCAGCCGCGCTTCTTTGCCTACCTCTCGCTGTTCACCTTCGCGATGCTGATGCTCGTGACCGCCGACAATCTCGTCCAGATGTTCTTCGGCTGGGAAGGGGTGGGCCTGGCTTCCTACCTGCTCATCGGCTTTTGGTACCACAAGCCGACTGCCAATGCCGCGGCGATCAAGGCATTCGTCGTCAACCGGGTGGGGGATTTCGGCTTCTCGCTCGGTATATTCGGTACGTTCCTGGTGTTTGGCACCGTGTCGATCCCCGCGATCCTCGAGGCTGCCCCTGGTATGGCGGGCAGCACCATCGGATTCCTCGGCATGCGCGTCGACACGATGACGCTGTTGTGCCTGCTGCTGTTCGTCGGCGCGATGGGCAAATCGGCGCAACTCGGGCTGCACACCTGGCTGCCCGATGCGATGGAGGGGCCGACGCCCGTTTCCGCGCTGATCCACGCCGCCACGATGGTGACCGCAGGCGTCTTCATGGTGTGCCGCCTGTCGCCGATGTTCGTCGTGTCGCCCACCGCAATGACCGTCGTGACTTATGTTGGCGCCGCGACCGCTTTGTTCGCAGCCACCGTCGGCACCACGCAAACCGACATCAAGCGCGTCATCGCCTATTCGACGTGCAGCCAGCTGGGCTATATGTTTTTTGCCGCTGGTGTCGGGTCGTTTGGCGGCGCGATGTTCCATCTGTTCACCCACGCCTTCTTCAAGGCGCTGCTGTTCCTGGGCGCAGGGTCGGTGATCCACGCGATGCACCATGAACAGGACATGCGCTTCTACGGCGGCCTCAGAAAACATATTCCGATCACCTTCTGGGCGATGATGGCGGGGACGCTGGCGATTACCGGCGTCGGCATTGCCGGCGTGTTCGGCTTTGCCGGCTTTTATTCGAAGGACGCGATCATCGAGGCGACTTATGCCAGCGGCACGCAGCACGGCTATGTCGCCTTCGCCATTGCCGTTTTTGCCGCACTTTTGACCAGCTTCTATTCGTGGCGGCTGATGTTCCTGACTTTTTGGGGCACGCCGCGCTGGGCGGGCAGCGCGCATATCCAGCATGCGGTCCATGACGCGCATCACGGTCATGACGATCATCACGCGCCGGCGCATCACGATGCCAACGATCTTGGGGGCACAGCGGGCTATCACCCGCATGAAAGCCCGAAGTCGATGCTGATCCCGCTGGTCCTGCTTACCCTCGGCGCGGTGTTTTCGGGCTTTGCCTTCCACTCGATGTTCATCGATCCCGAGGAGGGCATGACCTATTGGAACGGCAGCGTCGCGTTCAACGAACATCTGATGCACGCGATGCATGAAGTGCCCGAACTGGTGAAGCTGTCGGCGACGATCGTGATGCTGCTGGGTCTCGGCATTGCCTGGCTCGCCTACATCAAGTCGCCCGCGTTGCCGGGCAAGTTCGTGGCGAGCGCGGGTGGCCTTTACCGCTTCCTGCTCAACAAATGGTATTTCGACGAACTCTACGACCGCATATTCGTCAAGCCGGCCTTCGCGTTCGGCCGATTGTTCTGGCACGGCGGTGACGAGGGCACGATCGACCGTTTCGGCCCCAATGGCGCTGCGGCGATCGTCGCAATGGGCAGCCGTGCGGCGGTACGCTTCCAGTCGGGCTATCTCTACACTTATGCGCTGGTGATGCTGCTTGGGCTGGCCGCGGCGGCAACCTGGGTGATGACACGGTGAGCTTTCCCATTCTCTCGGTCATGATCTTCCTGCCGCTGTTTGCAGCGGTCGTGTGCCTGTTCGTGCCCGCCAATACGGCCCGCTGGACAGCGCTGCTGACGACATTTGCGTTGTTCGGCCTCGGCTGCATGCTCTGGGCGAATTACGAAGCGGGCGGGCCGCAGTGGCAGTTCACCGAATATTCTGCGGTGTTCGGCCGCTTTGCCTGGGCAATAGGCATCGACGGCATCGCGCTCATGCTGATCATGCTCAGCGTTTTCCTGATGCCGATCTGCATCGGGGCGTCATGGGAATCGATCACGACGCGGGTCGGTGAGTATATGGCAGCGTTCCTCCTGATGGAGGCGCTGATGATCGGCGTGTTCGCCGCGCAGGATATCTTCCTTTTCTACATCTTCTTCGAAGCCGGCCTGATCCCGATGTACCTCATCATCGGCATCTGGGGCGGTGCCAATCGTATCTACGCGGCGTATAAGTTCTTCCTCTACACCTTGCTCGGCTCGGTGGTGATGCTCGTGGCAATGCTATGGATGGTGCGTGAGGCCGGGACGACCGACATCCCCGTGCTCATGCAATATGGCTTTACGCCCGAAGCACAGAAGTGGCTGTGGCTCGCCTTCTTTGCGTCGTTCGCGGTCAAGATGCCGATGTGGCCGGTTCACACCTGGTTGCCCGACGCGCATGTGCAGGCACCGACCGCCGGCTCGGTGATCCTTGCCGGCGTGCTGCTCAAAATGGGTGGCTATGGTTTCATCCGCTTCCTGTTGCCGATGTTTCCCGAAGGCACGGCCACCTGGTTCTGGCTGGTCATGGGCCTGTCAATGATCGCAGTCATCTACACCTCGCTCGTCGCGCTGGTGCAGACGGACATGAAAAAGCTGATCGCCTATTCCTCGGTCGCGCACATGGCGTTCGTCACCATCGGTCTGATGGCGTTCAACCGGCAGGGGATCGAAGGTGCGATGCTCGTGATGCTGAGCCACGGGCTTGTATCCGGCGCCTTGTTCCTGTGCGTCGGCGTGATCTATGACCGGCTGCACACCCGCGAGATCGCACGTTACGGCGGCCTTGCGGATTCGATGCCGCGATATGCATTGTTCTTCATGGTCTTCACCATGGCCTCGGTCGGCCTGCCAGGCACGAGCGGCTTTGTCGGCGAATTCCTGTCGCTCGCCGGGTCGTATCAGGCCAGCAGCTGGGTCGCGTTCGTCATGACGATCGGCATCATCCTCGGCGCGACGTACATGCTCTATCTTTATCGCCGCGTGATCTTCGGCAAGCTCGACAAGGATGATGTAAAGGCAATGCCCGACCTGTCGATGCGCGAAATCGCGCTGCTCGCGCCGCTGGTTGCGGTTGTGTTCTGGATGGGTGTCTATCCAGAAAGTTTCCTGAAGCCGATGCGCGGCGACGTCGGGGCGCTGCTCGCCCGGATCGAACGTGCAAACCCGGGCGGGGACGCGAAGCTGGCAATGGGCACGGCGCCTGCAGCCCAAACACATGGACACGGAGCGCACTGATGGGCGCAAACCTGCTCCTCACGCTACCCGAGCTGATCCTCAGCCTCGGCGCCATCGTCCTCATGATCGTCGCCGCCTGGGGTGATGAAAAGTCGACAACGCTGATCTCGGTCGTGGCGGTTGCACTGCTGACGGCTGCAGGCTTTGCCGCGGCCATGCCCGTCACGGGCTATGGCGATGCCTTCGGCGGCCTTTACCGCGCCGATGCTTTTTCAGCCTTTGCCAAGGTGCTGATCTATCTGGCGACCGCGGTCTGCATCCTGATCGCGCCGCGCTTCTTTGCGGTCGAAAAGCTCAAGCCCGAATATCCCGTCTTGATCCTGCTCGCGACCGCGGGTGCAGGGATGATGGTGTCGGCGACCGACCTCATCACGCTCTACATCGGTCTCGAACTTCAGTCGCTCGCCAGCTACGTCCTCGCCAGCTTCATGCGGCGTGACCAGCGTTCGGCCGAAGCTGGCCTGAAGTATTTCGTCCTGGGCGCGCTTGCCTCGGGCATCCTGCTCTATGGCGCGTCGCTGACCTACGGATTTACCGGCACAACCGGCTATGCAGGCATTCAACGCGCGTTCGACAGCGGGCTGACCACCGGGCAATTGTTCGGGCTGGTCTTCGTTTTTGCCGGCATCGCCTTCAAGATCTCTGCCGTCCCGTTCCACATGTGGACGCCCGATGTCTACGAAGGCGCGCCGACGCCGGTGACGACCTTGTTCGCGACCGCGCAAAAAGTCGCTGCCATCGCCATGTTTGTGCGCATCGCGATGAACGCTATGGGTTCGGCCACCGATGCCTGGCAGCAGATCGTCGTTTTCGCTGCGCTCGCCAGCATCGTGCTGGGGGCGGCGGGCGCTATCGGTCAGACCAACATCAAGCGGCTGCTCGCCTATTCGTCGATCAACAACATCGGCTTTGCGCTGATCGGCCTTGCCACCGGGACGCCCGAAGGGGCAGCCTCGGTGTTGACCTATATGGCGATCTACATCGTCATGACACTCGGCACCTTCCTGTGCGTGTTGCAGATGCGCGATGCCGAGGGCGGGCAGGTTGAGAGCATTGCGTCGCTCGCCGGGCTGTCGCGCACCAATGGGTGGCTTGCGGCGGCATTGGCGATCTTCATGTTCTCGCTGGCGGGGATCCCGCCGCTGTTCGGCTTTTGGGCGAAATTCGCGGTGTTCTCGGCGGCCGTCAACGCGAACCTTGTCTTGCTCGCGGTGTTCGGCATTTCCGCGTCAGTCATTGGTGCGTTCTATTACATCAAGATCATCAAGATCATGTACTTCGACGACGCCGCACCCGCCTTTGCTCCGCCTGCCAGCCGTCTCGAAAACGGCCTGATCGCGGCGTCGGCCATCGTCATAGCGCTCGGCTACCCGCTCATCCCCTGGCTCGACGCGCTGACCAGCAATGCGGCGAAGGCCCTTTTCTGAAGATCCTGCGCGTTGCCGAGACGGGCTCGACCAACGCCGATATGCTGGCGCTCGCGGCTGATGGCAGCGTGGGCGAGGGCGATTGGCTGATTGCCGAGCGCCAGACAGCGGGGCGCGGACGACAGGGCAGGGCGTGGCAGTCGCCTCGAGGAAATCTCTACGCAAGCGGCCTCGTCGAGGTGCGTAAGGGCGACCCGCCGGCATCGAGCCTTGCGCTCGTCACCGGCCTTGCCGTCATCGACGCGCTTGGCATTTCTTCGCTCTGGCTCAAATGGCCCAATGATGTGCTTGCCGGCAGCGCCAAGCTCGCCGGTATCCTGCTCGAACGCCAGGGCGGCCATGTGGTTATCGGCGTCGGCATTAATCTTACCCATTATCCAGATTTGCCCGATCGTCCGGCGATCAGTCTTGCAGCGCTGGGCGTGACAATCACCACCGATGCGGCAATCGCTGCTCTGGCTGTGACGGTCGCGCAATGGGTTGAGACCTGGCGCACGGCGGGCTTGGCCGCCATACGCACGGCCTGGCTCGAACGCGCACACCCAATTGGTACCTCAATGTCAGCTGCCCTGCCCGACGGCACCCGCCTTGACGGCATGTTCGACGGCCTCACGCCCGACTGCGCCCTGCAACTCCGCTTGGCGGAAGGCACTACCCGTGTCATTCACGCCGGCGATGTGTTCCTGATCTGAGGCCAATCATGCTGCTCGCCATCGATGCCGGGAATACCAACGTCAAGTTCGCGCTGGTGAACGACGACGGGTCTCCGCGCAGCCGCTGGCGGATCGCGACCGACGCGCGGCGCACGGCGGACGAATATGCCGTCTGGTTGCTCCGCCTGATCGAGCTCGAGGGGCTGAGCGCCAAGGACGTTACCGATGTTGCCGTCTCAACCGTCGTCCCGCGTGCGCTCTACAATATCCAGTCGCTGGCGCAGAAATATTTCGGGGTTGAGGCGCTCATCGCGGGCCGCGCGCCGATGGAATATGGCATCGTCCTCGACGTCGACGAGCCTTTGTCGGTGGGGTCCGATCGCGCCTGCAATGCGATTGCCGCGCACGCCGCGCACCCCGGCGACCTCATCATCATCAGTTTTGGCACGGCAACGACCGTCGACCACGTGGACGCCAACGGCGCGTACAAGGGCGGCATTATCGCGCCGGGACTCAATCTCTCGCTCGATGCGCTGGTTGCAGCGGCGGCAAAACTGCCGCGTATCGCCATTGAGGCGCCCGACAATGACAGCGTCATCGGCCGCACGACCCAAAGCCAGATGCTGATCGGCATCTATTGGGGCTATGTCGCAATGATCGAAGGGCTGGTGTCGCGGATGAAGGCGGAAATCGGTTGTCCGGTGCAGGTCATCGCCACTGGCGGCCTTGCCGCGCTGTTCCAGCAGCATTCGCACCTGTTCGATTCCGTCGACGCCGACCTGACGCTGAAGGGCTTGTCGCTGCTATGGCGGCGAAGCACGAAAGTCCCTATGTAGATCGCGAGCCGTGCTCTGGTGAAGGCAAGAGCTTTGGCAACAATCCTCATCTCCGGTCGGCAGGGCTCCTGCTTTGCCAGGAGCCCATGTCCTCCGTTTTTCGGTGGGCACATGACAAACGAATGGAAATTTATTGACCACCCCCAAAAATGAACTCCTGTTCCTGGCGCTCGGCGGGTCCGACGAAATCGGCATGAACGTCAACCTTTATGGTTGTGACGGCAAATGGCTGATGGTTGACCTCGGCCTGACCTTTGCCGGCGCAGATTATCCCGGTGTGGACCTTGTCCTGCCCGATCTCGAATTCATCGAGGCGCGGCGCAAGGACCTCGTCGGTATCATCCTCACCCACGGGCATGAGGATCACATCGGCGCCATCCCCTATCTCGCCGCCGATCTCGGCGTCCCGCTCTACGCCAACCCGTTCACCGCGACGCTCATCCGCGGCAAGCTCGACGAAGAGGGACTCTCCAAAGAGGTTAAAGTCAATGTCGTAAAGCCTGGGCAGAAGCTGCAGCTCGGGCCGTTCGGCGTCGAACTCGTCCGTCTCGCTCACTCCATCCCCGACATGGATGCTGCACTCATCGAGACACCCTATGGTCGGGTGTTCCACACCGGCGACTGGAAACTCGATGACGATCAGGTGCTTGGCGAGTCCGCGACCGAGGCGCAGATGCGCGCCATCGGCGACAAGGGCATTCTCGCGCTCGTCTGCGATTCCACCAACGCGTTCAACAACGAAGTCTCGGGCACCGAAGGCAGCGTGCGTGATGGCCTGATGAAGGCCGTGGCCGCCGCTGAGGGTCGCGTCATCGTCACCAGCTTTGCGTCGAACGCCGCACGCCTTGCGACACTTGGGCAGGTCGCCAAGGCCACGGGTCGCACGCTGACCGTGGCGGGCCGCTCGCTCAACCGCATCATCACCGCGGCGCGCCAGAACGGTTATCTGAAGGACTTCCCCGACACTGTCGATTTCGACACCGCCATGCGGCTGCCCGGCAACAAGAGCCTGATCATCGCGACGGGCGGGCAGGGCGAGGACCGCGCTGCGCTTGCGCGCATCGCCTTCGACCAGCACCAGATCAAGGTCGGTGAAGGCGACACGGTCATCTTCTCGTCGAAACAGATCCCGGGCAACGAAGTCGCCATCGGCCGCATCCAGAACGCGCTTGCGCGCAAGAATGTGCTGATGATTACCGAGAAACAGGCGCATGTTCACGTCTCGGGTCATCCGGGGCGTCCCGAGCTCGCCAAGATGTACGAATGGATCCACCCCGAAATGCTGATCCCGGTGCATGGCGAGCGGCGGCACATGGCCGAGCAAGCGCGCTTTGGTCTTGGCGAAGGCGTCCCGCGCGCGCTGATCCAGTCGAACGGCGATGTGGTGCGGTTGGCGCCCAAGGGGCCGAGCATCATTGGCAAGGAACGCACCGGCCGCCTCGTGCTCGATGGCGATGTCATCCTGCCGGCGAACGGTTCAACCATCGGCGAACGGCGCAAGCTTGCGGAATACGGTGTTATCTCGGTCGCGGTCGCGGTCGATCGCAGCTGGCAGCTGATCGGGACGCCCGAAGTGCGCATCCAGGGGGTCCCCGTCGAGGAAGACCGTGACGACTTCCTCGCCGAAGCGCGCGATGAAGCCGCCACTGCCATCGGCAAGGAGCGCAACGAAGACAAGTTGCGCGAGAAGATCCGTCTCGCTGTCCGCCGCGTCGCCACCGACTGGACCGGCAAAAAACCCGTCGTCGAAGTGATGGTGCTGCAAGCGTGAAGATCCAGTCGGCGATCGCGATCTATGCCCTGTTCTGGGTCATGAGCGCGTTCGTCGTCATGCCGTTCGGCGTGCGGACGCACGACGAGGCGGGCGCGGCGAAAGTGCCCGGCCAGGCCGACAGCGCGCCTTATAATTTCAGACCGTGGCGGATCGTCAAACGTACGTCGATCGTGGCGACGGCGGCGTTCGCGTTGTTCCTGCTGAATTACAATTTGGGCTGGGTGACGCCCGAAAAGCTCGACGTGTTTACCCCGCGCGAATTGCGGGGGAGTTGAGCTCAGAGACGGCGGCAATCGGTGAATTGCCGTATCCGAAACCGCCCAGTCTCCTATCCCCGCGCCTCCGATGCGCGCGCCTGAAGCATTTCGCGACGGAGAATGGCGTTCATCCGGGTTTGATAGCCACGACCTTCAGACTTGAGCCAAGCAAGCACGTCCTTATCGAGGCTGGCGGTGATCTGCGCTTTTACGGGGCGGTAATGCTTGCCCCGAACAGCGTTCTTCCAATCTTCTTCGGTCAATTCGGGAATGTCGCTGAGATCGATCTCGCTATCGGGACGCGCCGCTAGCGCCGCGAGCCGAGCACGATCAGCGTCGGTCCGTGGCGGCAGCTCATCCGCTTTATAGCTAACCATTTTCACGCTCATAATATTGCCTTTCTTGTCGTGTCGCCCGTCTGGCCGAAATGATCCGGATAATCTCGATGCCGTCGTCATCGCGGTCCGTGTGAGCGACCATGAGCACCGCAAAGCCATCCACGATCCCGTATGTCTTCCACCGCTCCTCGTGCCCGCTGCCGGGATCGATTATTGTAACATGCAACGGATCGCCAAACACTTCGGCGGCGTCCTCAAAGCTGATCTCGTGCTTTTTCTGGTTGGCGAGGTTCTTCGACTCGTCCCATTCAAAGCGCCCGATTATCATGGCTACTTATAACTATAATTTCATAATTACGCAAGCATCATGTCAATTTCCAACAAACCGTCGGTTGATAGAAGGTGGTGTAACTTCACGTCTGGAAATTCGTTGACGCTGGAAGCGTGAAGCCCGTGCTGAGGCGCGCCTCAGCACGGGCTGTCCATTCTGGTATTCCATGGAATTGCAACAAACCGTGGAGACCAAGGAATGAACAGGATTGAGGATACGACCATTGAGGCCGTGTTGGAACATTTGATTGCCGATGGGGCTGGCGGCATTGGGCCGGCGTTTACCCGCA
>JBMOGG010000088.1:0-11549 GCA_049318505.1 Sphingomonas sp.
ACGGGAATCGAACCCGTGTTTCAGCCGTGAAAGGGCCGCGTCCTAACCGCTAGACGATGGGGCCGCTCTTAAAAGCGAAGCGCGCGCTTAGCAGAAACGCTGATGTCGTCAACCGCCTGTCAATCGCACCATGCCGCGTCGTCGAGGTGGAGTTCGGCGGCCGGCCGCGTGCCCCAGTCGTCGATCTTGGCGCGGCCCGCGACCCACAGCCGCCGGTCGCGGGGGGCAGCGAGCAGCGCCTGGCCAAGCGGCTTGTCGGCGCTCCGGAAGGCAACGGCTTTCAGGCTGCGGCCGTCATCGCCCTGCATCAGGGCGCGGACATGCCCGCCACTCCCCACGATGTCGGCCTTGATCACGCGCATCGGCCCTGCCGCCACGCGAGGTGCCGGCCAGCCCATGCCATAAGGGCCAGCCCCTTCGAGCGCCTCGACCAGCGAGGGCGTGACCCCGCCGCACGAGACGACGACATCAAGCAATAGCGCCCGGTCGCCCGAGGCACGCGCGACATCAGCGGAAAGCCGGTCCTCGATGAAGTCGGCGAACGCATCGACCTGCCCTGCCGCCACCGTCAATCCCGCCGCCATCGCATGGCCGCCGCCCGCGACAAGCAGCCCCACGTCCTTGGCTGCCAGTACAGCCGCGCCGAGGTCGATGCCCGGAATCGAGCGACCCGACCCCTTGCCGACTCCGGCCTCATCGAGCGCAATCACGATCGAGGGCTTGCCCAGCTTCTCCTTCAGCCGCCCTGCAACAATGCCGATTACGCCGGGGTGCCAACCATGCCCTGCCACAACCGCAACGGCGCGGTTATCCTTACCCATCGCCAGCGCCTCGGCCTCGGCCTGAACGCCAGCCTCAATCGCGCGGCGCTCTTCGTTCAGCTGGCTCAGCTGTTCGGCGATATCGGCGGCTTCCTGCGGGTCTTCGGTCGTCAACAGCCGGACGCCCAGGTCGGATTTCCCCACGCGCCCGCCGGCGTTGATCCGAGGACCAAGCGCGAAGCCGAGGTCAGAACATTGCGGGGCACGTTTCAGGCGCGACGCTGCCAGCAGGGCCTGCAACCCCAGATTGCGGCCGGCTCCCATTACCTTCAGCCCTTGCGCCACGAATGCACGGTTGACCCCCCGCAGCGCCGCGACATCGGCAACCGTACCGAGCGCGACGAGATCGAGCAGGTCGATCAGCCGCGGCTCTGGTCGTACCGCGAAAAATCCGCGTCCACGCAGATCGCGCAGCAAGGCGGCCCCCAGCAGAAACGCAACCCCCACCGCCGCCAGATGGCCATGCGCCGCGCCCTCCCCCTCATCCAGCCGATTCGGATTGACGACGGCATGGGCCATCGGCAGCGTCGCGGCGCACTGGTGATGATCGACCACAATCACGTCCACACCCGCCGTCCGTGCCATTGCCAGCGCCTCAAAGGCCTGCGCGCCGCAATCAACCGTAACGATCAGCGACGCGCCGCCCTGGGCGATGCTGACCAACGCGGCACCAGAAGGGCCGTATCCTTCCATCAGGCGATCAGGGATATAGGCGGCCGGCGCCAGGCCCAGCCCGCGCAGCAGCCGGATGAGCAAGGCGGCCGAAGTCGCGCCATCGACATCGTAATCGCCAAATATCGTGACCGCCTCACGTTGCTCGACCGCATCTGCCAGCCGGATCGCCGCCACATCCATGTCGCGGAACATCGACGGGTCGGGCATGAAGCCGCGCAATGTCGGCGCGCGATGCGCATCGAGATCGGCCTGCGGACACCCCCGCGCCAGCAACAGGCCGGCCACCAGATCGTCCCCCGGTCCCGCCCCGCTGCGCCAGCGCCACGACTGGCCCGAAATCGACTGGTTTACGTCCAACGGGTTCATCGCCCCGCTATGCGGAGGCCTGCGGCATGAGACAAGGACCAATGCCGCACCATTACGGACGGTTCGTTTACCTCAATTGGCTTTCACCCTCCGCTTGGGGGTGTATTTCACTGGCCTTTGAACGGACCAACCAACCCAGCTTTTCACCGAACTTTACCGCCAAGGTCGGTTGAACAACGTCAGCCGGTGCGGTGATCGCCGCGGACCCAGCGGATGGTGCCCGACGACGCGCGCATCACGACGCTCTCGGTCGTCATCCGGCCGCCTGGCAGGCGCTTGACCCCAGCAAGCAGGGACCCGTCGGTCACGCCGGTCGCGGCGAAAATGCAATCGCCCTTCACCAGATCCTTCAGGTGGTAGACGCGGTCGAGGTCCTCGATACCCCATTTGCGCGCGCGTGCGCGCTCGTCATCGTTGCGGAAGACCAGCCGGCCCTGGAACTGCCCGCCAACGCAGCTGAGCGCCGCGGCCGCCAGCACACCTTCCGGCGCGCCGCCCTGACCCAGATAGATATCGATCCCGGTATCGGGATTAGTCGTCGCGATGACACCAGCCACGTCGCCATCGCCGATCAGCATAACGCCGCAGCCCATCGCGCGAAGCTCAGCAATCAGTTTTTCGTGGCGTGGCCGGTCGAGGACGCAGGCAATAATTTCACCCGGCGCAACGCCCTTGGCGGCGGCCAGCGCGTGCACATTCTCGGTCGCCGACCTGGTCAGGTCGATCACGCCTTCGGGATAGCCGGGGCCAACGGCAATCTTGTCCATGTACGTGTCGGGCGCATTGAGCAGGTTGCCGCCCTCGGCTGCCGCCAGCACTGCCAGCGCGTTGGGGCCAGCTTTTGCCGTAATCGTCGTCCCTTCGAGCGGGTCGAGCGCGATGTCGATCTTGGGCCCCTTACCCGGTGCCGAGCCGACCTTTTCGCCGATAAACAGCATCGGGGCTTCGTCACGCTCGCCCTCACCGATGACCACCGTCCCGTCCATGTAGAGCTCGTTCAGCGCGTCGCGCATCGCTTCGACAGCGGCGGCATCTGCCGCCTTCTCGTCGCCGCGCCCGATGAGCGAGGAGGCCGATATCGCCGCCCTTTCTGTGACGCGGACCATCTCGAGGACGAGGACGCGATCGAGGACATCGCTTGGGGCGATCTTGGTTTCTGACACGATTTTTGGCATCCCTGCTAACAGTGCTCGCAGCCCGATAGGAGCCGTATGTGACGATGTCGAGAATTGTCGTTGCGGCTACCGCGCTTTGCCTCGCAGTCCCGGCTACCGTCAAAACGCCAGACACGCTCGAAACATACCAGAAGCTGACCAGCGTCGAACCGCGCTGCGCCAAGCCTTCGAGCGACCGCGAAATCCTCGTCTGCGGCGCCGCCATGCCGACCGGTGGCGCGTTTCGTTTGTCAGCTAAGACATCGGCGATCCGCGCGGCGAGAGCGTGGAGGGTGAGCGCAAGCGCCTGGCGGGTGAGCAACCCCGCAAATGCAAAAATGAGACATTTCTCCGCAACTGCGCCATGGTTGGGGTGAGCGTCAGCACCCGGCTGGCGGGCGATGGACTGAAGCTGCGACAACTCGCGCCGCCAGCGGCGGGAGATTTACCCTTCTTATCCCTTCACTGTTTATCGGCTTTGTGCGGCAAGCTCACGCCCAGAACGCAATAGCTGCCGACGATGCGATGGCGCGCTATCGCATGATGACCAGCATAGTGCCCAAGAAGTGCACGGCTGCGGACAATCCCGATATCATTATGGTTTGCACAGAAAGGCTGCGCGACAGCCAGAAAGTGCCTGCGACTGATAGATCCCAGGCCAGCGATCGGCCGGACAAGGCGTTCAACACACTGCTCGGGGGCGCTCCTGGGCAACCCTGCGGGATGCGCGGCGAAAGCTACGACGATGGGCCAGGTCTCATGAAGACGCTGCAGAACGTGATCGACGCTATAAAGGGCTGATCACACATCGAGGATCGGCATCCACATCGGCTTGCCGGTCAAGCTCGCGCTTCCCTCCAGCCGTTTGAGCGATGCCTGAACGGCGCGGGCTGGGCCTTCATGCGTCGTCATTGCCACAAACACGCCGCCATCGGCAGTCTCGCCCTTCTGGATCATGCTTTCGATCGAAACGCCGCCGTCACGCATGGCGGCAGTCAGCTCGGCAAGCACGCCGGGCTTGTCGGCAACGGCAAAGCGCAAATAGGCGCGCTCGCGCCGGTCCCCGGCATTGGCAGGCGTCGCGGCGGTCAGGCTCGCGACGGGCATCGCAAAGGCCGGCCCCACTTCACCGCGTGCAATGTCGATCAGGTCGGCGACAACGGCGCTGGCCGTTGGTCCCTCGCCTGCGCCACGTCCTTCAAAGAACAGCCGGCCGACGAAATTCCCTTCCGCAACCACGGCATTCATCGGCCCCTGTACATGCGCGAGCGGATGCGCCAGCGGCACGAGGCAGGGGTGGACGCGCTGGAACAGGCCGTGGCTGTCCGCCTCGGCCAATCCCACGAGACGGATGCAATAGCCCAGCGCCCGCGCCTGAGCGATGTCGCCGCTCTGGACGTGGCGAATGCCGCCGAGCGCGACGCCGCCGAAATTGATACGCGTCCCGAACGACAGGCTGGCGAGAATCGACAGCTTGTGCGCGGCATCGATGCCGTCGATGTCGAACGAGGGATCGACCTCGGCAAAGCCCAGCGCCTGTGCGTCGGCGAGCACTTCGGCAAAGTCTGATCCTTCGGCCTCCATACGCGTCAATATATAGTTACAGGTGCCGTTGAGGATGCCATAGACCTGGGTCAGTTCGTTGGCCGCTGCTCCTTCGCGCAGTCCCTTGATAACCGGGATCCCGCCTGCGACGGCCGCTTCATATTTGAGCGCCGTTCCCGCCGCCTCTGCCGCCGTTGCAAGTTCCAGCCCGTGATGCGCGATCATCGCCTTGTTCGCGGTGACGAAAGCGCGCCTTTTGGCAATCGTCCGGTTGGCAAGCGTCAGTGCCGGGCCGTCGCTGCCGCCGATCAGTTCGACCACGACATCGACGCCAGCGCGTTCCGCCAGCAGTGTCGTGTCGTCGACCCATTCGAAGCGCGACAGATCGACACCGCGGTCGCGGTTGCGGTCTCGCGCGCTCACGGCAACGACCTCGATCGGTCGCCCTGCCCGGCGCGCGATCAGCTCATGGTTAGCATCAAGCAGCTTGACGACGCCGCCACCCACCGTACCGAGCCCGGCGAGCGCAATCTTCAATGTGTCGGCCATGGGGATCCCTTCGCGTCGCGCAAGAGCGCAAAGCGACGGCAATTGTCAAACCGCTTGTTGCGCTAGCCGAGCGGCGGCCCCGGCGGCATCGGGAAGCGTGAACGCGGTCCCTTGCCCCAGCCCGGCATCGCCGACTTGGGGGCATTGGCCGCCGGGTCTTCCAGATAGCGATCGATGTCGCGTGCCGACTGACGATAGAAGGCGGCAGTCAATGGATCGGCATCGCTTCGCCCCCGAAGGTCGGTCGCCAGCCTGACCAGCCGGTCGAGCACATAGGCACGCGCATCGGGCGACGTCTCGGCATAGGCACCGAGCATCATCATCGAATCGAGCGTGGCCTTTTGCGTGACACGACGAAGCGCCCGCCCTTCGGGTGCCGTCCCGCCCGGCGCATTCCAAGTGCGGTCAATTACGTTCTCGACCATTTCCGGCAAGCTCAGCGTCCCCGGCTGCCGCGCCGCCAGCGAGACGAGCCGTGCCGCGCGGGTGCCGTCGAACAGCGGTTCGATAACCATCGCTGCCAGGATGCGCGCTGCACGAAACTGATCGAACACGTCGTCATTCGACAGGTCCTCCAGATTGTCGCCAGGATCAGGCGTCAGCTGCGCGAGCAGCTTTTCGGGCAGCGCAAGATTTTCCGGCTGAACCGCGTCGAGCAGCAGGCCGAGCACATCGCGCTGCAGCTTGGCCGGGATGAATTCGGTCGGCGGCACTGTGTCGCCCTTGGCCACGATGTTCTCGTAAAGCCCGCCGATGTATTTCAGACCCGATTCGATTGCGTAGCGGTGATGGAGATACGCCATCCACAGGCGCACATTGCGCAGCGACCCAACCGCTTCGCCGGGCTTGAGCATCTCTGGCCCGTAGGTGTCGAGCATGATGCGCCGCGCGGCGAGCTTCTCGCGCAGGTCCTCGGTCGGCGTGGCGCGGTCGTCGTACCAGGTCCAGCGCGGATCAGTGTCGGGGACGTAGATTATTCCCTTCGCACGCATGTCGCTGACGACACCGTTCAGGCCAGCCTTTTCCTGTGCGGGCGCAAAGGGCGTATAAGAATAGCGCACCATATAGGTGTCATAGGCACCGATTGCCTTCTGGAATGACTCGCTGAGATCCAGCTTCCCATTGGTCACTTTCACGCGAGGAGTCGGATATTCCATCACCGATGCACGGTTATTCAGGCTCGACGCAAAATTATGGCCAAAGCCCTGCGCATGGCCGAGTTCGTGCGCGGTCAAGAGCGCCTGGCGCAGCAGCACCATATCACGCTGTCCAGGCGGCATCGACGCAAGCGCGCCCGGCGTCAGAAGGCTCGGATCGGCAATCGTGATGCCAGTCCCGTCGGCGGGTAGCCCCCCGCTATAGGCGTCGAAATAATTGGCGACGGTGCGGATGCGATGCGTGTCCATCCGCACCTTGGTGCCGATGATTTCGCCCGTACGCGGGTCACGGTAGGTGCCCCCGCTCGAAAAGCCGCGCTCGTCGCGGTTGATCCACAGGACATAGGTATAGCGGATATCCATCGGGTCCATATCGGCGGGCGCATCGAGCGCCACGATGGCGTTGCTGAACCCCGCAGCCTCATAGGCCTTGTTCCACCAGAGTAGCCCGGTCTTCATCGCGTGACGGATCGCGGCGGGTATCGCCGGATCGAAATAGACCGTGATCGGCTTTTTCGGCGGGCTCAGCGCGGCGATCGGGTCCTGCTTTTCCAGCCGCCAGCGCGTCACCCATTCCTGGACGGGCGCATCTTCCACGGGCTGCGAGAAATCGCGGAACTTGATCGAACTCACCCCGATGCGCGGATCGGCGATGCGCGGCGTATAGCCGATCGGTGCCTTCAGGAAGCTGTGATGAATGCGCAAAGTCATCGTGCGCGGCTCCGGCGTCACATTGCGGATCAGGGCGCCGGGCGTATCGGCGGCAAAGGATGCGATCGTCTCGATCTCGGTATTTTCGGGAAACGCCTTCATCCGCCTGGGGTAGAAACTGCTGCGGCTCGCATCGAATTTGAATGCGCCCTGATTTGTCCGGCGCAGCGTCCCCTCGACATTGGCAGCGTCGCGCATGAACAGCGATGTCGCATCGACCACGATCTTGCCGCCCTTGTCCGACTGGACGGGAAACGATGCAAGCAACGAGGTCGGGAAGGAATCTGCGACGCCCTCCTGCTGCGCTGCGTCGCCCAGCGGCGCGCGATAATCGGTGTTCTGCGCCATCACCAGCACGCGGCCGCCGACGCGCTGGAACCGGATCACCTGCGTATCGACGATCCCGCGATCGAACGGGAGTTCGACCGAACCGCCCCCGCTTGCCGCCGACACAAAGTAGAGAATATCCTGATCGAAAGCGGAGATTTCGAGCAACACGCGGCCCTTGGCCGCATCCCACTGAAAGGGGATGAAGCCTTCGGTGCGCGGGAGCGTCGCTTCTGCTTCCACGGCTGGAGCGTCGGCCGCAACGGCAGGTGCGGCGATGAACGATGCGGACGCCAGCAGCAGCGCGGCGAGCCTGATCTTGGCAGAATGCATAAATGGTCCCCCGGATGTGTCGCTGATCGACGACGGCAAGCGCCGTCCTCGTGCCCTTGAACGCGGCATTCCCCCTGAGGGCGTCGCTGGCGACGATCTGTACCCGCCTTGCTCCGCCTCCGAGTCGACAGCAAACGAGGCTTTACGCCGGGTGTCAATCGCGACGGCGCTAAAGCAGCCCGATCTCGCGCAGCCGCTCGCGCAGATAACCATCGGCCGTGATCGGTTCGGGGTAGCGGTCCGGGTTTTCCGCCGAGACACAGCCGGGCAATGTCCTGATCTCGAAGTCGCTGGCCAGGTGCAGGAAGAACGGCATCGAATAGCGTGCCGTGCCGCGCCGTTCTGGCGGCGGATTGACGACGCGGTGGGTAGTAGAGGGCAGGACATGGTTGGTCAGCCGCTGCAGCATGTCGCCGACATTGACGACCAGCGCACCCTTGGGCGGATCGATGGCCAGCCAGTTGCCGTCGCGGTCGAGCAATTGCAGGCCCGCCTCCTCGGCACCGAGCAGCAGGGTGATGAGGTTGATGTCTTCATGTGCGCCAGCCCTTACGCCGGGGGCCCCGGGCGACACGGGAGGATAATGCAGCAGCCGCAACACGCTGTTACCGTCGCGCACGGGATCAACAAACCAGTCCTTGTCGAGCCCCAGATAGACGGCGATCGCCGACAACAGTTTGGCCCCGACCCGGTCAAACTCGGCATAGAGCTCGGTAAAAATCGCCCGGAAGTCTTCCGGCTGCGCGGGCCACACATTGGGCGGCATGTGATCCGCAAATCGATGCCCTGGCGGCAGGTCGCGGCCGATGTGCCAGAATTCCTTGAGGTCGTTTTCGGTCGCACCCTTGGCGATCTCGATCCCAAACGGGATGAATCCGCGCTGACCGCCCAGGCCGGCGCGATAGGCCAGCTTGTCCTCGAGCGGCAGCGCGAAGAATGCCTTGGTCGTTGCCCATGCGCGGGCGATCAGCGCGGCATCGATGCCGTGGTCGGCAATGATGGCGAAGCCGAAGCGCTGAAAGGAGCCCCCAAAGTCCTCTGCGAAATGGGCGGGCTCTGCAGCTTGGGCTGCCAGCGAAAGCGGAGGTACAGACGTCGTCATGGCGCTTCCGTAAGGCTTTTTTCGCAACGATGCGAGGCCGCTGCGAGTTTTGGAGGGCATCGCGGCGGCGGAACAACTGCCGCAGCAAAACGCTGTTGCTGCAAAGGAGAATACCCATGCCCGACCGCAGTGTTAGCAAACCTTATGTCGAGATGAATTATCCGGACCCTTCAGCACAGGGCAACCGTGCCGAGGACGAACCCGATCTGGACGGATATGACGATGCGCAGCGCGCTGAAATCGCGCTGGTGCAGGGCGACGGACCGAACGACGGCGTTCTCATGACCAATATGCAACCCGACCTGGGAGAGGATCTCGACGAAGACGAGATCGAGGACGGCGCCGATATCCTCGACCACGTGACCGACAGCGACGACGGGATTATCCGCTAGGAAAATGGGTATCGCCCCGGCAATTGACCGGGGCGATGCCGACGTTACGCGCCGCGGGTCGCAAGGCTCTTCATAACCTCGCCGTGCAGCCAAATGTTCATGGTCGCCGAGTCATTCGTATCGCCGGTGTAGCCCAGCTCCTTGGCCAGCTCGGTGCGGTTGGCCAGGCTCGAATCGAGGTTAAGCAGCTTCATCAGGTCGACGATCGACGTCTTGTAGTTGGACGGCGCGCCCTTGTCGGCCGCGATCTTGGCGAGGCGTGCGTCGATTTCCTCCGCCGTGGCCGGTGCCGGGGCGGGCGCGGGGACCGGTGCTGATTCGATAGGCGCGACAGCGGGAGCCGCGGATGCAGGCGTGGCGGCTTGCGCCTTGTGGCCGAAGATGGCGTCCTTGATCGATCCGAAAATGCTCATCATGTCTCTCCGTTAAAAGGCCGAATCACCGCGGCTACCTACTAGCCCCAATGCGAACCAGGCGCGAGATTTTCATTCGCGCGGTACCGCGCTTTACTTTTTGCCGGCTCCCACGAAGCGCACGCCGAGCCAAAGCGTGCGAGGGCTGGCACGCTCGACAACACCACTGGCACTCATGGCGGCTTCGACCCGCGCATCGAACAGGTTCTCCGCCCGCACCTGCACACTGACGCCCCGACCCAGCGGCACATCGGCCACGGCATCGACCGTCAGCGCTGGCGCAAGGCGTCGCGTATTTAGATCATCGTCGAATTGCGCTGACACATACCGTGCTGTTGCCGAAAGTCCGCGCCAGCCAAATGTCGCCGACGATTGAAAGGGCGCAACGCTCGCCGGCTTCAGCCCCTTCAGCGGCGCGGAAAATCCTGAGCCCGCCAGCGACACCTCGGCATAGGCTGCAGACGCGCGTACCAGCCAATCGTCGCGACTGAAGTGTGCATCGACCTCGATCCCGCGCGAACGCAATTTGTCGAGGTTCTGTCTTTGGCGAAACGTGCCGGGAGCGCCCGTCGGCAGCGTCACATTCGCGATCGCATCGTCAATCGTCACATCGAAAACAGTGGCCGCAATGCCGATAGCCTGCGTCAAACGCCAGCGCGCTGCCAGTTCGATCCCACGCGACTGCTCGGGCTGTAACGCCGCATTCGCCGTCGTGACTTCGGTCCCCACGCGGAAAGGACGATAGAGTTCATTGAGCGTCGGCAGGCGCCAGCCGACATAGCCTGCGGCACTGACGATCAGGGTCGGGGATAGCGCCCAGGCAAGGCCCAACCGTCCTGTCGGCGCCCAACCGTTACGGTCGACAAAGCGGTTGTCGGTGACGGGCGTACCGTCAAGCCGACGCTCGTTGAGGAAGCCACCGGTCAGCGACCACCGGTCGATCCGCCCACCCCCCGTCAGGGTCAGCGGCCCCACCACGCGGGTCACATCGGCAAAAGCCCCAAGGATGTCGCTGCTGCCGCCGGCAGATCGGAGTCGCGTCGGCACGCCCGCGACATAGCTGAACGACTCGTTCGTCTCGCCAGAGGTGCGCCGCCATTCGGTGCCGAGGCGCAGTTCGGTCTGTCCGATCCGGGGTCGTGCCTCGAGCTTGAGGCCCAGGCCCGTCGCGGGCGTGTTGTACTGGTCAAGCGTTTGCGTGGTGACGCTGCGGGTCGCGTCGACACTGGCGAATTGCGAGGTGAAACGGCGGAGCTGGACATAACCGAGCGCCACGTACTGCCGGCCGACAAGGCGCAGGCTCGCATCGGCACCTCTGGTCCGGTTCGCGCTGAACACCGTGCCTCGGGTGCGGGCGTCGTCAAACGCATCGACATTAGCCTGAAGCTCGCTCGACCCGAGCGGCACGACGGCGCGCGCCGCAAAGCTATATTGTTCGTAGCGTGCGCCCCGGTCAGCGGGGCCGGGGTTTACCACGGGCACGAACCCGTCACCCCGGGCGTAGCCGCCCGAAACCAGCGCGAAACCCCCGCCGAGCCGTGCCGAGACCAGCGCCCGCACTTCCCCCGCCCCGTAACTGCCGCCTGCGACCTGCCCCGCGACACCGGGCGCTTCCTGTGCGGCAACGCTTTCCAGTTCGATGGTGCCGGCCAGCGCCCCTGCACCACCCGCTCCACTGCCTCCGCCGCGCGTCACGCGCACACGGCCCAGCCGCTCGGGGAGGTAGAGCGGCCAATTAATGTAGCCCGCAAACGGATCGCCTTGTGGCACCCCGTCGAGCAGGACGAGCACGCGCGCCGCTGCATTGCCGCCGAGCCCCCGCAACGTCACGCCCTGGCTCGTTGGGTTCGCCGATCGCGCATCGGATCGACGAAACTGCTGCAGCCCCGCGACATCCCGCAGCGCGTCCTCGAGGCGACCGCTGGCGGTCGCCGTCAACCGGTCGCGCCCGACCACAACTACGCTGTACGCTGCATCCCCTGCCGGATCGGAAAGCCCGCGACC
>JBMOGG010000089.1:0-11392 GCA_049318505.1 Sphingomonas sp.
TAAGCCGGCGCGGACATCCCCTTAACGTCACAGGATGCCGAACGTCCAGCCTTCGGTTTCGCGAACCGCATCTAGAGCTTTGGGGGCCCACACAGCGGGATCATCAGCGACGCTCCGCAACCACGCTGCGGCGAGCAGGGCATCCGTGGCGTGATCGGTGTACTGAGGCAGCGAGGTGTGTGCCCGGCTGCCGAGGACTGCGAGGGCGGCGTCGAGGGAGATGGCATCGCGAACCTTGCTGCGTCCCTTTGCCACACCCGCCCCGCGCGCGGCCAGTGTAGTATAGATCTCGACGACGACCGAGCCCGTCTCGGGCACCTCATCCACGGGCCACAGCGCCAGCTTGCCGTCGAGTCGGTGCAGCATACGCATGCCGGTCAGGCTCGACTTGCCGACTTGCGCTGCGCCGACCAGGTTGAAATTGCTGTAGGGGCTGAGGCCCTGATCGCGCTGCGCTTGTTCGGTCACCCGCAGCCGTCCGCGCCCCGGCGGGAAAAGGTCGCCCGTCCGAGCGCCATGGCGGCGAAAGTGACGGCTCGCTTGATCGTGATCGACGAAACTGCCCGCCGACAGGTTCGGGTCGTCGGCACAAATGCTCTCGACCAGCGCCCAGAGCGCGCGCGCATTGGCCGGGCTATCGTCCCAGCCCGGAAAGAAGGCGCCGTAGTCGGCAAAAGCAAACGACGTACTGAGATCGAGACCGACGAGCGTTTCGCGGGGAAGTTCGTTTAGCAGCCAGTCGAGCACGTCTGTGCGCGACCAGATATGGCCTGGGCGGACCAAGACCGGCGCGTTGTCATCCGCACCGCATGTCGCCACGGCAATCCCCGGCTGGCGTGGCCCCACCGCGCCCGACCAGTCGATGGCGACGAAATGACCGAACCTAGCCACGCTCGGCGCGCAACTTATCCCAGTGCGCGATCCGTTCGGCGATCTTGGCCTCGAACCCGCGCTCGACTGGCGCATAGAATGTCGCGGGGGTCATCTCGTCGGGCCAGTAACTGGCGCCGGAAAACCCCTCCGCAGTGTCATGGTCATAGGCATAGTCCTTGCCATAACCGAGGGTTTTCATGAGCTTGGTTGGTGCGTTGACGATGTTCATTGGCGGCATCAGTGAGCCTGTCTCGCGGGCGGACTTCCACGCCGATTTCTGGGCCTTGTACGCGGCGTTAGATTTGGGTGCTGTCGCCAGATAGAGGCAGGCCTGCGCGATCGCGAGTTCGCCTTCGGGCGACCCGAGGAAGTCATAGGCGTCCTTTGCCGCGAGGCACTGAACCAGCGCCTGCGGATCGGCGAGGCCGATATCCTCGCTGGCGAAGCGAACGAGGCGGCGCAGCACATAGAGCGGCTCCTCTCCCGCGACGAGCATCCGTGCCAGCCAGTAGAGCGCAGCCTGGGGGTCGGAGCCGCGCAGGCTTTTGTGAAGCGCGCTGATTAGGTTGTAATGCCCCTCGCGGTCTTTGTCATAAACCGGCATCCGACGGTGCAGCAGGGCGACCAGCGCCTGCGGGTCGAGCGGTTCGGCGATCGCGACCGAGAATAATGTCTCTGCCTGGTTGAGCAAAAAGCGGCCGTCGCCATCGGCACTGGCGACTAGCGCATCGCGTGCATCGGCGGTGAGGGGCAGGGCGCGGTTCTCAACGGTCTCCGCACGGGTCAGCAACTCGCCGAGCGCGGCAGCATCAAGGCGGTGGAGGACAAGCACCTGCGCGCGGCTGAGCAGCGCGGCGTTGAGCTCGAAGCTGGGGTTCTCGGTCGTGGCGCCGACCAAAGTGATCGTGCCATCCTCGACAAACGGCAAAAAGCCGTCCTGCTGCGCGCGATTGAAGCGGTGGATCTCGTCCACAAAAAGTAACGTACGCTCGCCAAGCGTCGCGGCCTCCTTTGCGGCGGCGAAAACGCGCTTGAGATCGGCAACACCGGAGAAGACCGCGCTGATGCTTTCGAAGCGCAGGCCGACGGCATCGGCCAGGAGGCGGGCAATTGTGGTCTTGCCTGTCCCGGGCGGACCCCAAAGGATCATCGACGACAGTTTGCCGGCTGCGACCATGCGCCCGATCGCGCCGTCGGCGCCAGTCAGGTGATCTTGGCCCACGACTTCGCCCAGGGCGGCGGGCCGTAGACGATCGGCAAGGGGCGGTGGTGGTGCGGGGGCCGCAAACAGGTCCGTCATCGCCGGATTCTAGCTAAGGCGGCGCCGAAAGTCACACGAATGATAAAGTGTTGTTGACAGATTCAAGATATATCTTAGATAGGTCTAGAAATAACGGAAGGAATTGAATTGTTTCACTTGCATGGAAAACATGGGGGCTGTGGCCCTCGCGGTTATATGGCGGTCTGGGGACCGGCGGAGCGCGGCGGCGGGTTCATGATGGGCCATGGTCGCGGCTTGCGCGGTGGCGGTCGGGGTGATGGCAGCGGACGGCGCAGCCGGATGTTCGACGGCGGGGAGCTGCGCCTCGTGCTGCTCAAGCTGATCGAGGAAGCGCCGCGCCACGGCTATGACCTGATCCGCGAGATCGAGGACCGCACCGGCGGGGCCTATGCGCCGAGCCCCGGCGTCATCTACCCGACGTTGACGCTGCTCGATGACATGGGCCTGATCAGTGCGACCGCCGAGGGCAGCCGCAAGCAGTTCACGGTGACCGACGAAGGCAGAGCCGAACTCGCGGACAAGGCCAGCGACGTGCAGGCGCTGATGGACCGGCTGGCCGAGCTCGGTACCCAGCGCGCCAAGACCGACACGGGGCCCGTGAGCCGGGCGATGGGCAACCTGCGCGCCGTGCTTGCCAACCGTGTCACGGCCGAGGGCGTAACGCCTGCCACGCTGCACGACATTGCCGCGCTGCTCGATGAAGTCGCGCAAAAGGTAGAGCGCCTATGATGAAGGTTTCGGCGACGGCGCAGCTACCGACCCTCAATGGCAGCAAGTACCTGCAACAGCTCTGCAAGCACTGGGCGCATAATCTGGCGATGGATTTCACCGCCGAGCGGGGGACGATTACCTTTCCCCGCGACGCCCGTGGTGCCGAGTGGCCGGCGGATGCGCTGGTCACGATGATCGCCCATCCCGAAACGCTGGAGTGCCGCATCGAAGCCAGTATCGACGCCCAACGCGATGGCCTTAAGGGCGCGCTTGCGCGTCATCTCGATCGGTTCGCGTTTCGCGAGGCGCCTCTGACCTATGACTGGGTCGACGCCTAACGCGCGCGGCGCGCGATGACCTCGAGATATTTGGCCGCGAGCGTGCCGTTCACTGCGTCCCAGGTGTAGCCGTCGGCGACCTTCTCACCGGCTGCACCTGCACTGCGGGCCGCGGCCCGATCGGTCGCAAAATGCTGGATGGCATCGGCGTATGCTGCGATGTCACGCGGCTGCACCAGCGCACCCGTGACACCGTCCTTGACCAGGCTCGACGTGCCGGTGGCATCGGCCCCGACGACGGGCAGGGCGCAGGCCATGGCTTCCGAGGTCACATTGCCGAAGGTTTCGGTGACGCTTGGCTGGAGAAGGATGTCGGCTGAGGCAATGGCGCGGCCGAGATCGTTCCCGGCCTGGTGCCCGGCAAAAATCGCTTCGGGCACCTGCGCGGCCAACGTTTCGCGGGCCGGGCCGTCGCCGATAACGAGGACCTTGTGCGCAATGCCGCGACGCTTGAGTTCGACAATGACGTCGCCGAAGACGTCTATTCCCTTTTCCAGCACGATCCTGCCAAAAAAGGCGATGACGAAATCGTCATCAGCAATCCCGATCGATCGCCGCCAATCCAGGCTGCGCGCACCGGGGTTGAACACCGTGCGGTCGATGCCGCGCGACCAGATGCCAACGTCGCGGTTCATGCGTTCCGCGCGTAAAACGTCCGCCATGGATTCGGAAGGCGCCACGATCGCATCGCATTTCTGATAGAACCGGCGCTGGATCGCGACGCCTAAGGGCTCCAGGAACCCGACCCCATAGTAGCGGAAGTAGGTCTCGAACCGCGTGTGTACCGATGCGAGGACGGGAAGGTCGTGTGCCTTGGCATAACGCAGGGTGCTGTGGCCGAGCAACTCCGGCGACGAGACATGGATGATGTTCGGTCGGAACGCATCGATATCGCGCCATGCCGCGCCGAGACCGAGCGGCACCTGATACTCCGGCCGAAAGGGCAGGGGCACCGATCGGATGCCGATCAGATCGCCCACCGGCTCGAACGCAGGATGTTCGACGACAGGCGCATAGACGCGCACCGCCGCGCCGCGTTCCAGCAGCCAGCCGACGAGATTGTTGAGTGCTCGGTTCGCCCCATCGCGCACATAATTGTAATTGCCGCTGGTGAGGGCGATCCTGAGGTCGGAAATCATCATTGCAGACGCGTTAGCGCGCCTTGCCCGTCAGTTCCACATCTGCCCATACCGGCAGGTGATCGCTGGCCCGTGAGGCAAGCGCGCTGGTATGGACCCCGCAATCGAGAATATGGGTGTCATGATCGACCATGATCCTGTCGAGCCGCCCGATCGGTCGGCGGCTGTGATAGCTGGGCCCTGTCGGCGCGATGCGGAACTTATGTGCGAAATCGACCAGGCAACCGGCGTGCGGCCGCCATTCATTGGTGTCGCCCATGAGAATGGTCGGTCGCGGTTCGCGCTCGGCGACAGCGGCGGTGATCGCGTGGCCCTGACGCCTGCGATGAACGCCTGACAGGTCGAGGTGCATGCCGACCACGCGAAGTGGCTTTCCGCCGATATTCAGATCCGCAAGCACGGCTCCGCGAGGTTCCAATGTCGGCAGGGTAAGGCGCGCCTGGTGCTCGATCTCGATTCCGCGTCGGACAAGCAGGGCATTGCCGTGCCACCCGATGCTCCCGGTGCGGGCCGCCACATCGACGACGACATAGGGGGTATGGTGTTGGATGAGTGCCTTGGGGAGCGCCGCGAGGCGCGGGCCGAAGCGTCGATCCGCTTCCTGCAGTGCGACGACATCGGCGTCGATTTCGTTAAGCACGTTCAGGATGCGCAGCGGTGCGCGACGCCGGTCGGTGCCCAGGGCCTTGCGGATGTTATAGCTGGCAACTCTGAGCATGGGACGGGTGAATAGAGCGAACGCTACAAAGTTGCACGCAGCTCTTGAAAGCCAATTCGGTGCACCCTAATTTTAGACTATGTGGGCCGGGCCCCTCTGGCGAATGCGTCTCTAACGCGTTCGTGATGTCGGACCGCATCGGGCGAATGCCCGTTGACAGGTGGTCCGGCGCTTCGCTTCTTCGGTAACTACCTCCAGCGGCCATCGGCTCGTTTGAACATCGATTTGTTCTTGAGAGGAGTCCTGACATGAATCCCGTCATAAACCGTATGAAGTTGATCCACGCGCGCCTCGATGCCGAAGTGCGCCGTGAGTTAAGTGCGCGTTTCCCCGATCAGGGACGCATCGCCCGGCTTAAAAAGCTGAAGCTGGCCATTAAGGACCAGCTCGCACGGACCGCGCCTCGCGCCCTGCGCGCAGGTTGACGGGGGTGGCCGGCGGCAGCTTCCCTGGGCTCGCCGCCGGTCATCTGTCCCGCTGACGGCGCCAAACGCCTCCTGTTGCAATTTCGCTTATCGTTACCAAAGTTTCAGCAATTTCGTCGCGACGAGCAGCAGGACAATCGCCAGCACCACGCGCAACAGCCGTTCGGATGCGCGGCTGCCAATCAGGCTGCCAACGACGACAGCAGGTACTGAACCAGCCAAGAGACTGGCCAGCAAGCCGAGATCGACGGTGCCGATCAGCCAGTGGCCAACGCCGGCAACCAGCGTCAGCGGTACGGCGTGCGCGATGTCGCTGCCGACGATGCGCGCGACGGGCAGGCCCGGATAAAGCACGATTAGTGCCGTCACGCCGATGGCTCCGGCACCGACCGACGTCAGTGAAACAAGCGTTCCGAGGACGATCCCGAGCACGACCGTCGCCAGCGTTCGGTGGTCGCTGCTCCGCGTGCCGAAAGTGCGCGTCGCCCAGATGACGATGCGGGTGCGAAAAAGGACGGCAAGCGCCGTTGCGATGAGCGTCAGGGCAAGGGTCGTCGTGATAGCGTGTTCGGCGGCGCCTTGCAGCTTGCCGACGCGCTGGATGAGCAGCAGCGTCACAATGGCCGCAGGAATACTCCCCATCGCCAGACGCTGCACGATCTTCCAGTCCACAGTTCCATGGAAACCGTGGACCCCGCTTCCCACGGTCTTGGTGACGCTAGCGAACAACAGGTCTGTGCCAACCGCGGTTGACGGCGCAAAGCCAAACATCAGCACAAGAAGCGGCGTCATCAGCGAGCCACCGCCAACGCCGGTTATGCCGACCAGCAGGCCAACGAGCGCGCCCGCAATCGCATGAAACGGATCGATGTGCGGCAATGTCGTTTTCCCCGTGGCCGTACAAGCCTAGCAGGACGATAGGATATGGGAAGGAAGCGAATATTGGGGCGTGTCAGTTTGCGCTTTGCAGGCCGCGCAACGAGGGTGTCCCACATCAACCCAGCGAAAAAGGCCCACCAATTTGCACCAGCGGGCCCGGATCATCGGGTGGTCTCCGACGTCTTCGTTTATGCCAAGGTGACCGTGGCCTTGCGACGGCGATTGCGCATCGAGCCGTCGACCATGCCGAAGCCGCCGATCATCATCGCTCAGGTTGCGGGTTCAGGAACCGCGCCGGTGGGGGGTGATGACCGGACCTGTACCAACGTTGAACAGTCTACCGTCGACGCCCTGTGTGAAGTGATAGAAATTGTCGGCGGGATCGGCATCGAGCAAAGTGAAGGCAAACGATCCGCCGCCCAGCGCGTTGATGATAGCTGCGAAGAACCTAGTCTGCGTCCCGAACAATAGCGGGTTTCCCGTTGCAACGCCAGGAACCGGATTTTCCGAAAAGTCGGAGTAACCACGGTACATTTGCGATGCGGCAAGCTGCAAGATGACGCGCGTACCGTTGCTGCCCTTAAGGTCGACGACGAGGTCACCGACCTTGGTTACGCCCGTCGGCAGCAGCCTCCGGTTGGCGAGCTTACGGTGAGCACCGTTGCATTGGCGGCACCGGACACAAGCGCAAGGCCCGCAGCAGATCCAAGAAGAACTGTACTTAAGAGTTTTATGGGGATCTCCCTCTGAGTTTAAACTCTGCGGCCCGGAGATTTCTTATTTAAACGTCATCTATTGCTTGTTTAAAAAAAAGGTCAAGAAAAATAAACCTTGTCCGATTTTCGTCCCGAAATGTCACATTCTGGACTATTTCGGGATAAATCATTTAGAATTCGGCGGGCGACTCTCCTGCTGCAAAAACGGCCCCCCGGATTGCTCCGGAGGGCCGCCTTGTAACCACTGCAACCGTGATCAATCGTTCAGATAGTCACCCGCGTCTGCATCGCTGCCGTGGCCCGAAGAGACCACTGCACCCAACGCATCGTCGCCGGTATCGGCTTCGACCGGCTGAGCCAGTTCGGCGGCATGTTCCTCGGCCGCGCTGTTCGGCGCGATGAGGCTGGCCTGCCAGGCGCGCTGCTGGGCGCGGAGGGCCGCGTCCTTGCTGTTCGCCGTCACGCGCAGGCGGTTCATGCCGGCACCTGTGCCCGCCGGGATCAGACGCCCCACAATCACGTTTTCCTTGAGCCCCGTCAGCGTGTCCTTCTTGCCTTCGACCGCCGCCTGCGTGAGCACGCGGGTGGTTTCCTGGAAGGAGGCCGCCGAGATGAAGCTACGGGTCTGCAGCGACGCCTTGGTGATGCCGAGCAGGATGGGCTTGCCCTCTGCCGGAGTCTGACCCTTGGCCAGCTTGGCATTGATCTCGTCCATCTCGATCCGGTCGACCTGTTCGCCCGCCAGCAACGTCGTGTCGCCGCCGTTGGTGATCTCCACCTTTTGCAACATTTGCCGCACGATCGTTTCGATGTGCTTGTCGTTGATCTTCACGCCCTGCAGTCGATAGACTTCCTGGATTTCGGCAACAAGATACTCGGCGAGCGGCTCGATCCCCATGACTTCGAGAATGTCATGCGGGTTCGGCGAACCACCGATCAGATTGTCGCCGCGCTTGACGTAATCGCCTTCCTGAACGTCGATGACCTTCGACTTCGGGATGAGATATTCCGCCAGCTCGCCGCCATCCTCGGGCTGGATACCGATCTTGCGCTTCGCCTTATAATCCTTGCCGAACACGACGCGGCCCGAAGCCCGCGCAATGATGGCATTTTCCTTCGGGATGCGCGCTTCGAACAGCTCGGCAACACGCGGCAGACCGCCGGTGATGTCGCGCGTCTTGGCGGCCTCGCGGCTGACACGGGCAAGCACGTCGCCTGCCACGACCGTGGCGCCGTCCTCGACCGATAGGGTCGCGCCGACCGCCAGCATGTAGCGGGCAGCATCGGCGGCATCCTCACCGAGCAGGGTCAAGCGCGGACGCAGATCCTCCTTGGTGCGGCCCTGGCGATATTCGGTCACGACCTTGTTGGCGATGCCGGTGGCTTCGTCGACCTGCTCGGTCAGCGTCTGGCCCTCGATCAGGTCTTGGTACTTCACGATGCCGCCGGTTTCGGTGATGACAGGCGCCGTGAACGGATCCCATTCGATCAGCCGGTCGCCCTGCTTCACCTGCGCGCCATCGTCGAACAGCAGATAGGCGCCGTACGGAATACGGTGCACAGCCCGCTCGCGGCCATCGGCGTCGATGATCGCGATTTCACCCTGACGCGACAGCGACACGCGCCGGCCCGCCTTGTCCTTGATGATGCGGACGCCGCGATATTCGAACGTGCCGTCGGCCATCGCATCGATGTTCGACTGCTCGTTGACCTGCGCCGCACCGCCGATGTGGAAGGTCCGCATCGTCAGCTGGGTGCCGGGTTCACCGATCGACTGGGCGGCAATGACGCCGACCGCTTCGCCGATGTTTACCGGGGTCCCTCGGGCAAGGTCGCGACCATAGCAGGCGCCACAGACGCCGCCGACGCTTTCGCAGATCAGCGGGCTGCGGATCTTGACCGCCTGCGTCCCGATAGCTTCGATCTGCGTGATCATCGCCTCATCGAGCAGCGTGCCCGACGGGATAACGATTTCGCTCGTCTTGCTGTCGGTGATGTCCTCTGCCGTGGTGCGGCCAAGGATACGCTCGCCGAGCGATGCAATGACCGACCCGCCCTGAACGATCGCCTTCATCTCGAGCGCACGCTCCGTGCCGCAATCGAGTTCGACGATGACGCAATCCTGCGACACGTCGACCAGACGACGGGTGAGATATCCCGAGTTGGCGGTCTTGAGCGCCGTATCCGCGAGACCCTTGCGGGCGCCGTGGGTCGAGTTGAAGTATTCGAGGACGGTCAGGCCTTCCTTGAAGTTCGAGATGATCGGCGTTTCAATGATCTCGCCCGACGGCTTGGCCATCAGCCCGCGCATACCAGCCAGCTGCTTGATCTGGGCTGGCGAACCACGGGCGCCCGAATGCGCCATCATGTAGATGGCGTTGATCGGCTTTTCGCGGCCGGTTTCCGGGTCCTTTTTCACGCTGCGGATTTCGTCCATCATGGCCGCCGCCACCTGGTCACCGCAACGGCTCCAGGCGTCGATCACCTTGTTGTACTTTTCCTGCTGCGTGATCAGGCCGTCTTGATACTGCTGCTCGAAATCCTTCACGAGCGCGCGGGTATCGTCGACGGTGCCTTCCTTGCTGTCCGGGATGATCATGTCGTCCTTGCCGAACGAAATACCGGCCTGAAACGCGTGCTTGAAGCCCAGCGACATGATCGCGTCGGCGAACAGCACGGTCTCCTTCTGACCCGCATGGCGGTAGACGATATCGATGACGTCGCCGATTTCCTTCTTGGTCAGCAGGCGGTTAATCGTCTCGAACGGCACCTTATGGTTCTGCGGCAGGGTTTCGCCCAGCAGCATGCGGCCCGGCGTCGTCTCAACGCGCTTCAGATAGCTCTTGCCGTCTTCGTCGACCTGCGGGACGCGGGTCGTGATCTTGCTGTGCAGGGTCACGGCCTTGGCGTTCAGCGCCTGGTGCACTTCGGACATTTCACCGAGCAGCATCCCCTCGCCGGGTTCGCCTTCCTTGAGCATCGACAGGTAATAGAGCCCCAATACCATGTCCTGCGACGGCACGATGATCGGCTTGCCGTTGGCGGGCGACAGGATGTTGTTCGTCGACATCATCAGGACGCGCGCTTCGAGCTGGGCCTCGAGGCTCAAGGGCACGTGCACGGCCATCTGGTCGCCGTCGAAGTCAGCGTTGAATGCCGAGCAGACAAGCGGGTGAAGCTGGATAGCTTTACCCTCGATCAGGACCGGCTCGAACGCCTGGATGCCGAGGCGGTGAAGCGTGGGCGCGCGGTTGAGCATCACGGGATGTTCGCGGATGACCTCATCCAGTATGTCCCAGACTTCCTTGCGCTCTTTCTCGACCCACTTCTTGGCCTGCTTGAGCGTCATCGAGAGGCCCTTGGCGTCGAGGCGCGCATAGATGAACGGCTTAAACAGCTCGAGCGCCATCTTCTTGGGCAGGCCGCACTGATGGAGCTTCAATTCAGGCCCCGTCACAATGACTGAACGACCCGAATAGTCGACGCGCTTGCCGAGCAGGTTCTGGCGGAAACGGCCCTGCTTGCCCTTGAGCATGTCGGACAGCGACTTCAGCGGACGCTTGTTCGCACCCGTGATCGTGCGACCGCGACGGCCGTTGTCGAATAGTGCATCGACAGCTTCCTGCAGCATGCGCTTTTCGTTGCGGACGATAATGTCCGGCGCGCGCAGTTCCATCAACCTTTTCAAACGGTTGTTACGGTTGATGACGCGGCGATAGAGATCGTTGAGATCCGACGTCGCGAAGCGGCCACCGTCGAGCGGAACCAGCGGGCGCAGTTCGGGCGGAATGACGGGGACGACCTCGAGGATCATCCACTCCGGGCGGTTGCCCGAATCGATGAAGCTCTCGACGACCTTCAACCGCTTGATGATCTTCTTGGGTTTCAGTTCCGACTTGGTTACGGCCAGCTCATCGAGCAGGTCCTTGCGCTCGCCCTCGAGGTCGAGTTCCTCGAGCATGCGACGCACGGCTTCGGCGCCGATGCCAGCACTGAACGCATCTTCGCCATGCTCATCCTGCGCTTCGAGGAGTTCGTCCTCAGTCAGCAGCTGAAACTTCTCGAGCGGGGTCAGCCCTGGTTCGATGACGATATAGGCTTCGAAGTACAGGACGCGCTCGAGCTGCTTCAACTGCATGTCGAGGAGCAGGCCGATGCGCGACGGCAGCGACTTCAGGAACCAGATGTGCGCGACGGGGGCGGCCAGTTCGATATGGCCCATGCGCTCGCGGCGGACCTTTGAGACGGTAACCTCGACGCCGCACTTTTCGCAGACGATGCCCTTGTACTTCATGCGCTTGTACTTGCCGC
>JBMOGG010000090.1:0-11382 GCA_049318505.1 Sphingomonas sp.
TACCCCACGGCGTGACCGGATGACGGCCGCCCGAAGTTCGACCTTCACCACCACCGTGAGGATGGTCGACCGGGTTCTTGGCAACACCGCGCGTCAGAGGGCGGATGCCCTTCCAACGGTTGCGGCCCGCCTTGGCGAGATTGGTATTAGCGTTGTCGGGGTTCGACACCGCGCCTACCGTCGCCATGCAATTGGCATGTATGTAGCGCTGCTCGCCCGAATTGAGACGAACGATGACCATCCCGCGATCACGACCCACGACCTGTACATAGGTGCCAGCGGAACGTGCAATCTGCGCACCCTTGCCGGGCTTCATTTCGACATTGTGGACGATCGTGCCGACCGGCATCTGGCCGAGTTCCATCGCATTGCCCGGCTTCACGTCGGTCTTCTTGCCCGAAATCACCTTGTCGCCGACGGCAAGCCGCTGCGGCGCGATGATATAAACCAGGTTATCGCCTGCACGACCGTCAGTGTTCGGGCCATAGTTGATCAACGCAATGAACGCTGTGCGGTTGGGATCATATTCGATCCGCTCCACGCTACCCTCAAGATCCCATAACCGACGCTTGAAGTCGATGATGCGGTAACGCTGCTTGTGACCGCCGGCGATGCCGCGCGATGTGACATGGCCCTTGTTATTGCGGCCACCGGTCTTGTTCTTGCCTTCGGTCAGCGCCTTGACGGGCTTGCCCTTCCACAGCGACGACTTGTCGACAAGGATCAGGCCGCGCCGTGCGGGGCTGGTCGGGTTGTAATGCTTGAGTGCCATGGCCTTAAATTCCCGTGGTCACGTCGATCGACTGGCCTTCAGC
This sequence comes from Sphingomonas sp., assembly GCA_049318505.1. Lineage (GTDB taxonomy): Bacteria > Pseudomonadota > Alphaproteobacteria > Sphingomonadales > Sphingomonadaceae > Sphingomonas_O. Next base: position 816 of record JBMOGG010000090.1, read on the forward strand.
CAGCCGAACGATGGCTTTTTTAAAGTCCGACCGCGTGTAGGGCGTGCCCTTCCAGCGCTTGGTCTTGCCCTTCTGGACGATCGTATTCACGTTCAACACGTTGACGTTGAACAGCGCCTCGACAGCTGCCTTGATCTGCGGCTTGGTGGCCGAGTTCGCAACCTTGAACACAACGGCATTATGTTCGCTGACCATCGTGGCCTTTTCGGTGATGTAGGGCGCAACGACCACGTCATAGTGACGCAGTTCGACCGCCTTGGCTGCAGGGCCCTTAGCCATTGAAACGCGCCTCCAGCTTTTCGACGGCAGCGCGGGTCAGGACCAGCGTGTCGGCATGAAGAATATCGTAAACATTCGCGCCAACCGCCGGCAGCACGTCGATCATGAACAGGTTCGCCGAAGCATGGGCGAAGCTTGCATCAACGGTATCACCATCGATCACCAGCGCCCGCTTGGCGTTCCAGCTCGCAAAGCTCGCCGCGAGCGACTTGGTCTTGCCGTCGGCAATCGCCAGGCTGTCCATGACGATCAGCTTGCCCTCGCGCGCTTTGCTCGACAACGCCATCTTCAGGCCCATCGCGCGAACCTTCTTGTTCAGCGAAGGATTGAAGTCACGCAGACGGGCACCGTGCGCCTTGCCGCCGCCGATGAAGTTCGGCGCACGACGGTTGCCGTGACGGGCGGTACCGCCACCCTTCTGATTGCCGAACTTCTTGCCGGTGCGGGCCACATCGGCACGCTCGCGGGTGGGACGCGCCGTCGCACGACGCTTTTCGAGCTGCCAGGTGACAACGCGGTGCAGGATGTCTGCGCGCGGCTCGAGGCCGAACACCTCGTCGCTGAGTTCGATGTCGCCGCCCATGGCCTTGGCATCGAAGGATTGAACTGTCAGTTTCATGTTCAGCCTTCCTGACCGTCGGTGGCCTCGACCGCCGTCACGTCTTCGGCAGGCGTGTCGGCGGGGGCGGCTTCGTTGGTGTTAGCGCCTTCGGCAGCAGCAGCCGAACGGATGCTGGCGGGATACGGCGCGTCGGCGTGACGCGCGACCTTCACCGAATCCTTGACGGTGAGCCATGTGCCCTTGTGCCCCGGGACCGAGCCCTTGACGAACAACAGGCCACGTTCGACATCGGTCGAGACGATTTCGAGGTTCTGTTGGGTGCGCTCCTTGTCACCCATGTGTCCGGCCATCTTTTTGCCCTTGAACACCTTGCCCGGATCCTGGCGCTGGCCGGTCGAACCGAGCGAACGGTGCGAGACCGAGACGCCGTGGGTGGCCCGCAGACCGCCGAAGCCCCAGCGCTTCATGCCGCCCTGGAAACCCTTGCCCTGCGTGTGGCCCGACACATCGACGAGCTGGCCGGGGACGAAATGATCGGCCGCGATTTCCGCGCCAACATCGACCAGCGCATCTTCCGACACGCGGAACTCGACCAGCCGCGCTTTCGGTTCCACTTCGGCCTTGCCGAAATGGCCGCGCTGCGGCTTAGCGACGTTCTTGGCCTTGGCCGTACCGGCTCCCAGCTGCACCGCGATATAGCCGTCACGGTCCGCAGTCTTGTGCGACACCACCTGGTTATTTTCGAGCGCCAGAACGGTCACGGGCACATGGCGCCCATCGTCCTGGAACAGACGGGTCATGCCCATCTTCTTGGCTATCACTCCGGTTCTCACCGGCATTCTCCTTAACGTCAGAGGCGCACGGGAAGGCGTTTCCCGCGCGCTTGGCTTGCCCAAATATCGAACGTGCCCCGTCCGGGCTTTTCCCCTTGAAACCACCAGAAGTGGCAGGGGAGGACGGGGACGCAGCCCGGATAAATCCGGCGGTATCCCTTGATCTCGCTCGCGACGAATCACCGAAGTGATCGTGGCGGAGGCGGGCCACTAGGCCAACTTGATCTCAACGTCAACGCCTGCGGCAAGATCGAGCTTCATCAAAGCATCGACCGTCTGCGGCGTCGGCTGCACGATATCGAGCAGCCGCTTGTAGGTGCGCACCTCGAACTGCTCGCGCGACTTCTTGTCGACGTGCGGGCCGCGGTTCACCGTGAACTTCTCGATGCGCGTCGGCAACGGAATGGGACCACGGATGAGAGCGCCTGTGCGCTTGGCCGTATCGGCGATGTCGCCAGTCGCCTGGTCGAGGACACGATGGTCGAATGCCTTCAGACGAATACGGATATTCTGCGTTTCCATGATCTCACCGATGCGAAAGAGCCAAACCCGTAGTTACGGGCTACTAAAATAAGTCGAGCCGCCCGGCTGCTTCAAGACAACCGGGCGGCTCTGAGATGTACCTACTACTTCGTGATCGAAGCGACAACCCCCGAACCGACGGTGCGGCCGCCTTCGCGGATCGAGAAGCGCAGGCCCTGCTCCATCGCGATCGGCGCGATGAGCTTGACGCCCAGCTGCACATTGTCGCCCGGCATCACCATTTCGGTGCCGGCGGGAAGCACGACTTCGCCGGTCACGTCGGTGGTGCGGAAGTAGAACTGCGGACGGTAGTTCGCAAAGAACGGCGTATGACGGCCACCCTCGTCCTTCGACAGGACGTACACTTCCGAGGTGAACTCGGTGTGCGGCTTGATCGAGCCGGGCTTGCACAGCACCTGACCGCGCTCGACTTCCTCACGACCCACACCGCGGATCAAAGCGCCGATGTTGTCGCCAGCCTGGCCCTGGTCAAGCAGTTTGCGGAACATTTCAACGCCGGTGCAAACCGTCTTCTTGGTGTCCTTGAGGCCGACGATTTCGACTTCCTCGCCAACCTTGACGATGCCTTGCTCAACGCGGCCGGTCACAACCGTACCGCGACCCGAGATCGAGAACACGTCCTCGATCGGCATCAGGAACGGCAGGTCGAGCGGACGCGCAGGCTGCGGTATCCAGCTGTCGACGGCCTGCATCAGCTTCAGCACGGCGTCATGACCAAGCGTCGGGTTGGTGTCGTTCAGCGCGCACGTCGCCGAACCCTGAATAATCGGAATATTGTCACCATCGAAATCATACTTCGACAGCAGCTCGCGGATTTCCATTTCGACGAGTTCGAGGATTTCGGCATCGTCGACCAGATCGACCTTGTTCATGAACACGACGAGTTGCGGCACGCCGACCTGGCGAGCGAGCAGGATGTGCTCGCGGGTCTGCGGCATCGGGCCGTCGGTCGCCGAGACGACGAGAATACCACCGTCCATCTGCGCCGCACCGGTGATCATGTTCTTCACATAATCGGCGTGGCCGGGGCAATCGACGTGCGCATAGTGACGATCGGCGGTTTCATATTCGACGTGTGCGGTCGAAATCGTAATGCCGCGGGCGCGCTCTTCGGGCGCCTTGTCGATGTTGGCATAGCTGGTGAACGTGGCACCGCCGGTTTCGGCCAGCACCTTGGTGATCGCGGCCGTCAGCGATGTCTTGCCATGATCGACGTGACCAATGGTGCCGATGTTGCAGTGCGGCTTGTTGCGTTCGAATTTTGCCTTTGCCATTTTTCTTCCTTTTCAGGCGCGCCGCATATGCGTCGGCGGGCCGCATCTTCGTTTCAAATCTGCGTCGTGGAACGGGGCCGTCCCCACACGTTGCCGGCCCTGCGGAAACCACCCAGCCACATGCGAAGGCGCGCCCATAGCGACAGATTCGCCCGCGCGCTAGACCCTATTTGGGGTAGCGGCAGGTTCGCACAAGGGGCGAACCTGCCGCACCATATCACATCAGGTCGAACCGGTCGGCATTCATCACCTTGACCCAAGCCCTGGCGAAGTCCTTCACAAACTTCTCCTCATGGCCCTTCTCGGCATAGACTTCGGCAGTTGCGCGCAGTTGCGAGTTCGAGCCAAACACCAGGTCGGTCCGGGTTGCGCGCCAGCGCTCGGCACCTTCGCCACGATCGCGCCCGACGAACTCTTCGTCGTTCGACGTGTCGACCAGTTCCCAATAGGTGTCGTTGTCGAGCAGGTTGACGAAGAAATCGTTCGTCAGCTGTCCCTTGCGTGTTGTCAGCACACCTTCGGGGCTGTCGCTGTGGTTGGCCCCCAGCACGCGCAGGCCGCCGAGCAGCACCGTCAGTTCGGGGCCCGAGAGGCCGAGCAGCGAGGCCTTGTCGAGCAGCAGCTCCTCGGTCTTCACCGCTTTGCGGGTCTTGAGGTAGTTGCGGAACCCGTCAGCCTCCGGCTCCATCCAGTGGAAGCTCTCGACGTCGGTCCAGTCCTGCGTCGCATCGCCGCGACCGCCAGTGAACGGCACGCTGACCGGGTAACCGCCGTCGGCCGCCGCCTTCTCGACCGCCGCCGATCCGGCAAGCACGATCGCATCGGCGAGAGACATCGAGCCGCGCAGCTCGTTGAGCTTGGCGAGCACCTTGGCGAGCTCGGCAGGCTCGTTGACGTCCCAGTCCTTTTGCGGGGCAAGCGCAATGCGCGCGCCGTTCGCACCGCCGCGATGGTCCGACTTGCGATAGGTCGAGGCCGAGGCCCAAGCCGTCTTGACCAGCTGCGACAAGCTCAGGCCGCTGCCCAGCACCGCCGACTTAAACGCCGCGACATCGGCGTCCGACGGCGCGGTCCCTGCGGGAACCGGATCCTGCCAGATCAGCGTCTCTTCGGGAACTTCTGGCCCCAGGTAGCGGATCTTTGGCCCCATGTCGCGGTGCGTCAGCTTGAACCAGGCGCGCGCAAAAGCATCGTCGAGCGCGGCCTGATCGTCGCGGAACTTCTCGGAAATCGCACGGAACTCGGGGTCCATCTTCAGGGCCATGTCCGCCGTGGTCATCATCGTTGGCACGCGCTTGTTCGGGTCGCGCGCGTCGGGGGCCATATCCTCGGGATCAGGGTTGACCGGCTGCCACTGCTTGGCGCCCGCCGGGCTCGTCGTCAGTTCATAGTCGTATTTGAAAAGCAGCCGGAAATAGTCGCCGCCCCATTTGGTCGGGTTATTCGACCACGCGCCCTCGATCCCCGAGGTCGTTATGTGGCCCTTGCCGATCTCGTCCCTGTCGGTCAACCAGCCCAGACCCTGCATCTGCACCGCTTCGGCAGATGGATTCTTGCCGAACGTTTCGGCGGGTTTGGCACCATGCGCCTTGCCAAAGGCGTGACCGCCCGCGGTCAAGGCAACAGTCTCTTCGGAATTCATCGCCATGCGCAGGAAGGTCGCTTTCATATCGCGTGCCGACTGCAGCGGATCGGGGTTGCCGCCCGGCCCTTCGGGATTGACGTAGATAAGACCCATCTGGATCGCCGCGAGCGGCCCTTCCAGCTCGGGCGTGGCTTCAGTTATGCGCGTCTGGGCACCTTCGTTCACCCAGATTTCCTCGGCACCCCAGTAAGTGTCGCCCTCAGACTGATAGACGTCCTTGCGGCCGCCGCCGAAACCGAACACCGGCCCGCCCATGCTCTCGATCGCGACATTGCCAGCCAGGATGAAGAGGTCCGCCCAGCTTATCTGCTGGCCGTATTTCTGCTTGATCGGCCAAAGCAGACGCCGTGCCTTGTCGAGGTTGCCGTTATCGGGCCAGGAGTTGAGCGGCTCAAACCGCTGCTGCCCCGATCCCGCGCCGCCACGCCCGTCGGTGACGCGATAAGTGCCAGCCGCATGCCAGGCCATGCGGATCATGAACGGCCCGTAATGTCCGTAATCGGCAGGCCACCATGGTTTGCTGTCGGTCATCAACGCGGTCAGGTCGGCCTTCAGCGCATCATAATCGAGCGCCTTAAATGCCTCGGCATAATCGAAGTCTGCGCCCATCGGATCGGGCGACACGCCGTGCTGGTGGAGCATATCCACGGGCAGCGCTTCGGGCCACCAATCCTTATTCGTGCGCCCCAGCAGCGCGCGCATCTTGATCTCGCCGCTACCGTGCATCGGGCAGCCTTCTCCAGGTTCCACATCGGCCATGATTATATTCCTCTTTCGCTGGGTGAATCGATAGCGCGTATTTACGGCTGCCGCGTGTCATTTGTCCAATCGATTAAACTGGACGTAGTAATCGTTTCAATGGGTCAGAGGGGCAAAGCTGCCGTTATGGCGCTCGCCAGCGCCCGGAAATCCTCGGCGCGCGCGCTCCCTGCGCGCCAGACAAGCGCAATGCGCCGTTCCGCACCCGCGCCGAGCGGCACAGCCCTGATCCGGCGTCCGCTCAAAAGCCCCGCATCGATGGCGAGTTGCGGGACGAAGGTGCTGCCCAGCCCCGCATCGACCATCCCGACCAGTGTATGCAGTGACGTCGCCACCATCGCCGCCTCGCGCCCGCGCGGCAGGCCGCACCCGGTGAGGCCGTGTTCGTTGAGGCAATGCCCGTCCTCGAGCATCAGCAAGGTATCGGGTTCGGGCACGTCGCTGGCGCTTCCCTGGGGCATCGCCAGCAACAGCGGATCGCGCCTGATTTCCTGCGCGTCGACCCGTCCGCAGTCAAACGGCAGCGCCAGCACCACACAATCGAGCGCGCCCCGGTGCAGCGCCGCGCATGCCGCTTCGCTGGTCGATTCCCGAATCCGCAGTGTCAGCACAGGAAACTGTTCGCGCAGCGGCCCCAGCACGCGCGGCAGCAGGAACGGCGCAATCGTGGGAATAATGCCGAGATGCAGCACCCCCGTCAGCGGTGCCGAAGCGGTCGCGGCAAATTCAGACAGCGCCACGCTCGCCTCGACCACCTGCCGCGCGCGGGCGACATAGGCCTCGCCCAGATCGGTAAACCGCACCGACCGCCGCGTCCGCTCGACGAGCATGACGCCGACCAGCCGCTCGAGCTCGGCAATCCCTGCCGACAGGGTCGACTGCCCCACCCCAAGCGCCGCCGCCGCGTTCCCGAAATGCCGCTGGGCATCGAGTTCGACAAGGTACCGAAGCTGGCGGAGCGATGGGGTGAAGGTAGTCACGCCCGGGTCCATAGACGCGATTGGCAGAAACGAAAAAGGGCTTCCGCCATTTCGGCGGGAGCCCCTTTCAGATCCAACAGCCTCGTGACGTTAGGCCAGCTTGGCTTTCACCTCTTCGGCCACATGCGTCGGCACTTCGTCATAATGCGAGAATTGCATCGAATATTGCGCGCGGCCCTGAGTGAACGAACGCAATGTATTGACGTAGCCGAACATGTTGGCGAGCGGGACCATCGCCTCGACCGTTTGCGCGTTGCCACGCGAATCGGTGCCTTGGATCTGCCCGCGTCGCGAGTTCATGTCGCCGATAACGTCGCCCAGATAATCCTCCGGGGTCACAACTTCGACCTTCATGATCGGCTCGAGCAGCTTGATGCCCGCTTTCTGCGCGGCTTCGCGCATGGCGGCACGCGCGCAGATTTCAAACGCCAGCGCCGAGGAGTCGACGTCGTGGTACGCGCCGTCATAGAGCGATATTTCGAAGTCGATGATCGGGAAGCCGATCAGCGATCCCGAAGCCGCGGTCTCACGCATGCCCTTTTCGACCGACGGGATATATTCCTTGGGAATATTGCCGCCCTTGACGTCGTCCTTGAACACGATGCCCGTGCCGCGCTCGCCTGGCGTGACTGTGAACTTCACGCGCCCGAACTGGCCCGAACCTCCCGACTGCTTCTTGTGGGTGTAGTCGATGTCGACCTTCTTGGCGAGATATTCGCGATAGGCGACCTGCGGCGCACCGACGTTGGCCTCGACCTTGAACTCCCGCTTCATGCGATCGACCATGATTTCGAGGTGAAGCTCGCCCATTCCCTTCAGGATGGTCTGGCCGCTCTCGTGATCGGTCGACACGCGGAACGACGGGTCCTCCCGCGCCAGGCGATTGAGCGCGACGCCCATCTTCTCCTGGTCGGCCTTGGTCTTGGGCTCCACTGACACCTCGATGACGGGATCGGGGAACTCCATGCGCTCAAGGATGATAGGGTCGTTCTGTGCGCACAGCGTATCGCCAGTCGTCGTGTCCTTCAGACCCGCCAACGCCACGATGTCGCCCGCATAGGCAACCTGGATGTCCTCACGGTCGTTGGCATGCATCAGCAGCATACGGCCGACCTTTTCCTTTTTGTCCTTGACGCTGTTCTGAACCGACGAGGCGGTTTCCAGCTTGCCCGAATAGATGCGGGCAAAGGTCAGCGTACCGACGAAGGGGTCGTTCATGATCTTGAACGCCAGCGCCGAAAACGGGGCTTCATCGCTCGCGGCACGCGCATCTTCGGTCACGCCGTCGAGCTTCAGCCCGTTGATGGCGGGCACGTCGAGCGGCGACGGCAAATAGTCGACGACAGCGTCGAGCAGAGGCTGCACGCCCTTGTTCTTGAACGCCGAGCCGCACAGGATCGGCACGAAAGCCGACGTCAACGTCCCTTTGCGGATCAACTTCTTGAGTGTCGCGACATCGGGCTCATTGCCTTCGAGATAGGCCTCCATGATGTCATCGTCCTGCTCGACCGCCATTTCGATCAGATCGGAACGCGCCTTGGCGGCCTTGTCGGCGAGGTCGGCCGGGATTTCCTGATATTCGAACTTGGCGCCCAGCGACTCTTCGAGCCAGATGATCGCGCGGTTCTCGACCAGATCGACCAGGCCCTTAAAGCCACCCTCGATGCCGATGGGCAGATAAAGGACGGCGGGCCGTGCGCCCAGACGATCCTTGATCATCTCAACGCACATGTCGAAGTTCGCGCCCGTGCGGTCGAGCTTGTTGATGAAACACATGCGCGGGACGCTGTACTTGTCGGCTTGGCGCCAAACGGTTTCCGACTGCGGCTCAACGCCGGCCACGCCGTCGAAACAGGTGATCGCGCCGTCGAGCACGCGCAGCGAACGCTCGACTTCAATGGTGAAGTCGACGTGCCCCGGCGTATCGATGATGTTGATGCGATGATCATTCCAGAAGCACGTCGTTGCGGCGCTGGTAATCGTGATCCCGCGCTCCTGCTCCTGTTCCATCCAGTCCATCGTCGCCGTGCCTTCATGCACTTCGCCGATCTTGTAGGACTTGCCGGTGTAGTAGAGGATCCGCTCGGTCGTCGTCGTCTTGCCGGCGTCGATGTGCGCCATGATGCCGATATTGCGATACATGCTAAGCGGATGGCTGCGGGCCATGACGATTTCCTCAAAAAAAAGGGATGCCAGACCGTCCGGCGCCCCTGATGTAGTGATTACCAGCGGTAGTGCGAGAAGGCGCGGTTGGCTTCGGCCATGCGGTGCGTGTCTTCACGCTTCTTGACCGCATTGCCACGATTGTTGGCGGCATCCATCAGCTCACCCGACAGGCGCGCGGCCATCGTCGTTTCGCTGCGGTTGCGCGCCGCCGCGATCAGCCAGCGAATGGCGAGCGCCTGCGAACGTTCCGCACGCACTTCGACCGGCACCTGATAGGTGGCACCGCCGACGCGACGCGAGCGGACTTCGATGCCCGGCTTCACATTGTTGAGCGCATCATGGAACACGCCGATCGGCTCGCGCTTGGCGCGTGCTTCAACGGTTTCCATCGCGGTGTAGACGATCCCTTCGGCAACGGCCTTCTTCCCGTCGAGCATGAGGTTGTTCATGAACTTCGACAGGGTGATGTCACCGAACCGGGGGTCGGGGAGAATGATGCGCTTTTCAGGGCGACGACGACGAGCCATTTCAAATTCCTTTGTTCTTCAGCCGTGTCCGGAACGCGTCCGGGGCTTACTGAGGCTTATTTCGGACGCTTGGCGCCGTACTTCGAACGCGACTGCTTGCGGTCCTTAACACCTTGCGTATCGAGCACGCCGCGCAGCACGTGGTAGCGGACACCGGGAAGATCGCGAACGCGACCACCGCGGATCAGCACGACCGAGTGCTCCTGCAAATTGTGCCCTTCTCCCGGGATGTAGCTGATAACTTCGCGCGCATTGGTCAGGCGGATCTTGGCCACCTTGCGCAGCGCCGAGTTCGGCTTTTTCGGGGTCGTGGTGTAAACGCGCGTGCAAACGCCCCGCTTCTGGGGGTTGGCTTCCATTGCAGGGACCTTCGACTTGGCCTTCTGCGGGTCGCGGCCCTTGCGGACCAGCTGGTTGATCGTTGGCATGAAGCCCTTCACCTTTTTGTTACCGGCAAATTCCGGCGGTTACTCTACCGATGCACGCAGTCGATTATGCGCCACGCAAATGGCGTAAAGGACCGCGAAATGAAGGGCATAGCCCCCCGTTTCCGGTCCCCACACGCATCGGTAATGTTCAAGCGTATGCTTTATCGAAGATGGCCATGGCCCTCCGCGAAGGCGCGCCCATAACGGGGGAATCGGATCGGGTCAACGGGCTTGCACCCCGCTCCTGCATCTGTCACCGGCCCCGCATGTCCCGACCCGAACCCTGGCGGCTTTCGCCAAGTGCCTATCCCTTCACCACCGATGTCCAGACCCGCTGGGCCGATCTCGACATGCTGGGGCATATCAACAATGTTGCAATGGCAGGCCTTTTCGAGGAGGGGCGCGGGCGCTTTACCCGGTCTCTGCAGATGGTACGAAGCAGCCGCGATGTCCGCTGGCTGATCGCAGCGGTGTCAATCAACTATCTGGCAGAAGGGCACCACCCCCTTCCCGTCACGGTCGCAAGCGGCGTCGGGCGCATCGGCGCGCGGTCATGGACAGTGTATTCGGC
>JBMOGG010000091.1:0-11379 GCA_049318505.1 Sphingomonas sp.
GCATAACGTCGCATGGCGCGCGCACAAGCCATTGTGGACCTTAAACGGCCGTTGCACTGTCTAACAGCCGCCAAACACAGCCGCCTATTTTCTTGCCGTATTAACGCTGGCCCAGACGTTGGATGATCGGGCACCGCTGCGGGTACCATTATCATTGTCCGACCAACGATGCGCGCCGACGGGGGGTATCCCAACGATGACCGGTGCATCTGGCGTTAACGCCTGGTCGTTCCCCGATTGATCATGGTTTGCTTAAAAATGTCTATCCTGCGTCTTTTTGCGCTGTTCACAATGGCGGGTGCGGCGACCGTCGCGTCGGCGGGGACCGCCGCCGCGATCGGGACAGCCCCAACTGTCGCGCCGCTGTCGGTGGTCAAGACCGGCAACTTCGATGTCACGGTCGGCGGCACGTTGAATGTCGCGGCCGACCAGGAGAACGCCACCTACACCGGGACGTTTAGCGTCGACGTGCGGTATTTCTAACACGTCATTCGATTTTGGCTGATTGATTTTGCCCGCCCGTCAGGTAACGGCCGTGCCATGATTGCGCCCCCTGAAACGTTCCGCATTGCCAGTCACCGGGTCGCCTGCGATGGCTCTGGTGACGTCCCCGCCGCGCTCGGCCACCCGCGTGTCTGGCTCGAAATCGACGAAAAGGGCTATGTCGATTGTGGCTATTGCGACCGGCGGTTCGTGCTGATCGGCGGCGTTGCGGATAACGTCGACGGCACAGATGGTGACAATCGGGGTGCACAGACGGCGTAAACTTCCTATGTCGCGTGGATGACAACCGATCCGCACGCCGTTCTCTATGCCAACACCCTCGATCCCGCCGAAGCGAAGCGCCTGGCCCGCAACGCGTTGTCGGCCTGTGACGATGGCGAACTTTTCCTGCAGTACCGCACCAGCGAGTCGTTCGGCTTCGACGACGGGCGTCTGAAGGTTGCGGATTATGGCTCGGCACGCGGATTCGGCCTGCGCGGTGTGTCGGGGGAGGCGACCGGCTTTGCCCATTCGGACGATGTCTCGCCTGCCGGCATTGCCCGTGCCGCCGCCACGCTAAAGCTGCTCGACCCGGCCGCTGCCGGCCATGCGCCGCCCCCGCGCAAGAGCAACCGCCACCTCTATACCGACGCCGACCCGCTTGGTCTGGTTCCCTTTGCGGACAAGGTCGCGCTGTGTCAGCGGATTGACGCCGCCGCGCGTGCCCGCGACCCCCGCGTCGTGCAGGTCTCGGTCGGCCTGTCCGGCACGTGGAATGTGGTCGAGATCGTCCGCGCCGACGGCTATACCGCCACCGATATCCGTCCACTCGTCCGCCTCAACGTCAGCATTGTCGCGCAGCAGGGCGAACGCCGCGAATCGGGAAGTTTCGGCATGGGCGGGCGCTATCTCTATGACCGGCTGTTCGATGAGGCCGTATGGAACCGCGCGATCGACGAGGCTCTGGCCCAGGCGCTGGTCAACCTCGACGCGGTTGCCGCCCCCGCGGGCGAGACGACGGTGCTCCTCGGCCCCGGCTGGCCTGGCATCCTGCTCCACGAAGCGATCGGTCATGGGCTCGAAGGCGATTTCAACCGCAAGGGCACCAGCGCCTTTTCTGGCCGTATCGGCGAGCGCGTTGCTGCGTCCGGCGTCACCGTGGTCGATGACGGTTCGATCCCCGACCGGCGCGGGTCACTCAGCATCGATGACGAAGGCACGCCTACCTCGGAAACGGTGCTCATCGAGGATGGCATCCTGCGCGGCTATATGCAGGACCGGCTCAACGCGCGGCTGATGGGGGTCTGCGCCACCGGCAACGGACGTCGTGAATCCTACGCCCATGCCCCCATGCCGCGCATGACCAACACCTTCATGAAGAACGGCCACGACGACCCGGCCGAGCTTCTCTCTCGCGTCAAAAAAGGCATCTTCGCCAAGAGTTTCGGTGGCGGCCAGGTCGACATCGTCAGCGGCAAGTTCGTTTTCAGCTGCACCGAGGCCTATCTCATCGAGAACGGGAGGATCGGCGCTCCGATCAAGGGGGCGACGCTGATCGGCGATGGCCCCAGTGTCCTGACGAAGGTCACCGGCATCGGCAACGATTTCGCGCTCGACGAAGGGGTCGGCGTGTGCGGCAAGGGCGGGCAGAGCGTTCCCGCCGGCGTCGGCCAGCCGACGCTGCTGATCAACGGGCTCACGGTCGGCGGGACCGCAGCTTAGGGAAGCGCGACTGAGGGAAAAGGGAAATGTCCGAATTCACCGACCACGTCACCGAGGAGCAGGCCGGCTTCATTGCAAAGCAGCCGGTGTTCTTCGTGGCGACGGCCGCGGAAGGTGCGCGGATCAACCTCAGCCCCAAGGGCATGGACAGTTTTCGGGTCCTTGGCCCAAAAAGCGTCGGATATCTGGACGTCGGCGGGTCGGGAAACGAGACGCAGGCCCATCTGGCCGCTGACGGGCGGGCGACGATCATGTTCTGTGCCTTCGACCGGCCCGCGCTCATCCTGCGTATCTATGCGCGGGGTCGTGCCATCCTGCCGCAGGACGATCGCTGGGAAGAACTCATCGGCCAGTTCACGCTGTTGCCGGGCACGCGACAGATCTTCGAGTTCGATGTCGAGAGCGTACAGACCAGTTGTGGCTGGGGCGTGCCGTTCATGGCGTTCGACCGCGAGCGCCAGACATTGTCGAAATATCACCGGGCCGACGATCCTGAAAAGCGCCTGCGCAAGATCGCAAAGCGGCGCAAGAGTATCGACGGTCTGCCACTGCGCGTCCAGACGCGCCTGCCCTGGAACGAGGCGCAGGACTGATGATGCTGGTCGAGCTTGCCAATTATCCGAACGCGATGGAAGCCGCGATGGTGAAGGGGCTGCTCGAGGCCGAAGGGATCGACGCGGTCCTTTTCGATCATGGCATGAATATCGCCGACTCCTCCGGCTGGCTGGTGCCGGTCCGGGTGATGGTTCTTGACGAAGATCTGGACATCGCGCGCGGCTTGCTGCCTATAATATAGGCAAAGATTGGGGGTCGCCTGCCCAATCGTTAAGCTAATGTTACAGTTCGCCTCCCCTGGAAGCAGGCGCGCGCACCGGCTCGATTCTGGCACGGCTCTTGCTCCAAGGAGTGCAGGGCAAGCCAACAGGGGGCCGAATGAAACTCGTCGTTGCGATCATCAAACCATTCAAGCTCGATGAGGTGCGTGAAGCGCTGACCGAACTGGGCGTGACGGGCATGACCGTCACTGAAGTCAAAGGCTTTGGCCGGCAGAAAGGGCAGACCGAGATTTATCGCGGCGCCGAATATTCGACGAACATGGTGCCCAAGCTGAAGGTCGAAGTTGCCTGTGGCGCCGACCTGAGCCTGCGCGTCGTCGAGGCCATACAGGCCGCCGCGAACACCGGCGCGATCGGCGACGGCAAGATTTTCGTGCTCGAAATCGGCGAAGCCGTGCGGATCCGCACGGGTGAGACTGATGCGAACGCGCTCTGAAAGAGAAGGGGGAACAATGAAACTCTCGACACTGATCAAGGGCGGCACGGCCGGGCTGATGGCTCTGGTCGCGACTACACCCGTCCTCGCCGACCTGGTCAAGGCGCCCGATGTCGCAGCGCAGGCCACGATGGTGAACAAGGGCGACACATCGTGGATGCTCACATCTTCGGTCCTGGTGCTCATGATGAGCATTCCGGGCCTGGCGCTGTTCTACGGTGGCCTCGTCCGTACCAAGAACATGCTCAGCGTCCTGATGCAGGTGTTCATGATCGTGAGTGTGGCCGGGCTGGTCTGGTGCTGCTGGGGCTATACAATGGCGTTCACCAGCGGCGGCAGCGGCGCGCTTGCACCCTTCGTCGGCGGTTTCTCAAAGGCGTTTCTGATCGGGGTGAACGGCGGTACCTATGCCGCGACGTTCAGCAACAACGTTTATCTCCCTGAATTCTCCTTCGTCGTGTTCCAGATGACGTTCGCGATGATCACGCCCGCGCTGATCGTCGGCGCCTTTGCGGAACGTGTGAAGTTCTCGGCGCTGATGATCTTCGTCGTCGCCTGGCTCACCATTGTCTATTTCCCGATCGCGCACATGGTCTGGTACTGGGCTGGCCCGGACTTCCTTGTGGATACGGTCGTCAAAGACGCTGCTGGCGCGCTGGTTTCTCAAGATGCTGGCTATCTCTGGGGCATGGGCGCACTCGACTTCGCCGGCGGCACCGTCGTCCACATCAATGCAGGCATCGCCGGCCTTATCGGCTGCCTCGTGATCGGGCCGCGGCTCGGCTTCGGCAAGGAAGCCACACCCCCGCATTCGCTCGTCATGACCATGATCGGCGCCAGCCTGCTGTGGGTCGGCTGGTTCGGGTTCAACGCAGGATCGAACCTCGAAGCCAATGGCGTGACAGGCGTTGCCTTCATCAACACCATGGTGGCGACCTGTGCCGCCGCGGTCAGCTGGGCGTTCGTCGAGCAACTCCATCACGGCAAGCCGTCGATGCTGGGTGCGGCGACCGGCGCGGTCGCGGGTCTCGTTGCGATTACGCCGGCCTCCGGCTTCGCGGCGCCGATGACGTCGATCCTCCTCGGCTTCATCGTCTCCCCGATCTGCTACTTCTTCGTGTCTACAGTGAAGAACAAGCTCAAGTACGACGACACGCTCGACGTGTTCGGCGTCCACTGCGTCGGCGGAATTATCGGTGCGCTTGCGACCGCCATTGTCGCCGATCCGGCACTCGGCGGGCAAGGATTCTTCGACTACACCGTCTTTCCGGCGGGCGTAGGTGCCTATGACATGGGCGCGCAGATGCTGACCCAGGTCAAGGCGGTGCTCATCACCCTGGTGTGGTCGGGCGGCGTCTCCGCCATCCTCTTTTATACGCTTAAGTTTACCATCGGCCTGCGTCCGAGCGACGATGCCGAGCGTGAAGGGCTCGACCTCTCCGAACACGGGGAACGTGCCTACAACCATTGACGAGCTTGGGGATGGCGGCGGCGGGTCCTCTCCCCCGGTCCGTCGTCTTCCCCAAACCAGGTTCCTCCTGCGAACCACTGGCCCGGAAGAGAAATCTTCCGGGCCTTCTTTCGTGCAACGCGGCCGGCAGCTTCAGCCGACCGACGAATGGGGCTCTGCCCAAGTCAGCTGGCCTTGAATACCAGCACCGACCGACGGCGCGGCTTTGTCGCGACGAAACCCCTTAGCTGCAAAAATTTCCGTTCGCCGCCACCAATTGCCCCGCTAATGGTTATGCCGGGCTATGAGGGGGCAAGACGTGCAACTCGACAAGGACGCGTTGATCGACCGGCGGGTGTTTCGCACGACGGTGATCATAATCGCGACGGCAGGCGCGGCCTATGCTTTGTGGAAGCTGGCCGACCTGCTGCTGCTGGTTTTTGCTTGCGCGCTGATCGCGCTGATCTTCTTCAATCTGGCGCGCTGGATCGTGGATCGCACCGGCCTCAACTTCGGCGTGGCGCTCGCCATGTCGGTTATCGGCCTGCTTGCGGCGCTGGTCGGCGCTTTCTGGTTCTTTGGCAACTCGCTGTCCAACGAGTTTACCGAGCTCGCGCAGCGCCTGCCGCAAGCGTGGGAAGTATTCCGCGCGCGCTTTGCCGAAACGCCTGTCGGGGTGGAACTCTTCCGTCGTGCAGGTGAGCTTGTGCCCAGCGGTCAGACGATCGTCGGTTTCGCAACCGGCCTGCTGACCAGCCTCGGCACTATCGTTTCCGCCCTCGCGATTGTCATCGTTGGCGGTATCTACCTGGCGGCCCAGCCGCGCCTTTATGGCAAGGGCGTCATCATGCTCACCCCGCAAGCGGCGCGCGGCAAGATGATGCGTACTTTCCTCGCGGTCGCCGATTCGCTCAACGCCTGGCTGATCGGCCAGGGCATCGGCATGGTATTTGTCGGTGCGGCGACGACGATCGGCCTGTCGCTGATCGGCCTGCCCGCGGCACCCGCGATCGGGCTGGTCGCGGGTCTGTGCGAATTTGTGCCCTATCTGGGAACGATCGTGGTGGTGATCCCGTCCGTTATTCTGGCATTCGGGCAGAGCACGACGATGGGGATCTGGACGATCGTCGTCCTGATCGTGGTGCAACAGGTCCAGGGCAATCTGGTGATGCCGTTGCTGCAAAGCCGGATGGTGGAACTACCGCCCGCGCTGACCATCTTCAGCCTCGTCGCGCTCGGCGTGCTGTTGGGGCCGGTCGGCATCATCCTGGCAACGCCGCTCACCGTCGTCGCCATGGTCATGATCAAGGCACTTTACGTCAATCCGGAAGACCTGAAACCCAACGAACGCCGGGAACTGAAAGGCGCGCCCTAGGGCCTAGCCTTTGGTGCTCGGGTGGAGGCTTGTTCCAGCCCGTCCGCCACGAAACGCGCCGAGCCAGCTGAGCGGGTTGTACCAGTGCTGCGAGCCATCGAGCGAGAAGCTGATGAATTCCGCGCGCCCGCCAAGATTTTCCCATGCCAGCGGCCCGCCGAGCCCGCCCAGCGCTTCGGGCACGCGGCTGTCGGCCGAATTGTCGCGATTGTCGCCCATTAGGAAGACATGGTTCGCCGGGATTGTCGTCGGGGGATAATCGTCGACCGACGGCTCATAGCCCAGATCGATTGTGTCATAGCTGCGCCCGTTGGGCAGGGTTTCGCGGATGACGGGCAGCGCACAGGTGACCTTGCCGTCAGCGGCAACGGATCGGTAATCGGCATATTTTGGGTCGATGCACGGCTGTCCCTCATCGACAGGGATCGGTCGAAGCACGACCGCCGAACGTTTGACTGGCACGCCATTGATGATGACCGTCCCGCCGCGCACCTCGATCCGGTCACCGGGCAGGCCGATGACGCGCTTGATATAATCCTCGTCGAGGCGTGAGGGCGGCGAGGCGATCACGACGTCGCCGCGCTCGGGCAGCCTGCCCAGGATGCGCCCCTTCACAAAGGGCAGCACATGAAAGCTCGGCGAGACATAGGACCAGCCATAGGGGAATTTGCTCACGACCAGCTGATCGCCAGTGAGAAGCCCGGGCACCATCGATTCCGACGGAATGTAGAAAGGCTTTGCCACCAGGCTGTGAAAGCCGAGCACGGCCAGGATCAGCCAGAAGATGCTCTTGATTTCCGCGACCCAGTCGGTCTTGGGCTTTTCCGCCGGTGCGTTAGCGGGGGTTTCAGCGGCAGTTGTCTCTGTGGTCAAAGGATTACCCTCGGTCACTTTCAGCCTTCAGGGCCTCGATGATGACGAACGCCTGTGCCCATGGATGGTCGTCGGTGAGCGTCATATGAATATGCGCTTCATACCCCTGGGGAATCAGCGCGTCGAGCGCCGCTTTCGCGCCACCCGCCAGTGCCAGCGTCGGCGCGCCCGACGGCGCGTTCACAACACCGATGTCTTTCATGAAAACGCCGCGCTTGAACCCTGTGCCGACAGCCTTCGAAAAGGCCTCCTTGGCGGCGAAGCGCTTGGCGTAAGTGCCTGCGCGCGTGAACGGCCGCCGCGCGGCCTTGGCGCGTTCGAGCGGCGTGAAGACACGGTCCTCGAAGCGCGCGCCGAAGCGGTCGAGCGACTTCTGGATGCGCTCGATGTTGCACAGGTCCGAACCGAGACCGACGATCAACGCGCACTCTCCATCAGCACTTTCATCCGCCGGATACTTTCTTCCAGCCCGACAAAGATTGCCTCGCCCACCAGGAAATGCCCGATGTTGAGTTCGGCGATCTGCGGAATGGCGGCGATGGGCACGACGTTGTCGAACGTCAGGCCATGTCCGGCATGCGGCTCGATGCCGTTCCTGGCGCACAGCGCGGCGGCGTCGGCGAGGCGGCGCAACTCCACCCCATCAGGGTCGCCATGCGCATATTTGCCCGTGTGCAGTTCGACGACGGGCGCGCGCAGCCGCAGCGCGGCGTCGATCTGGCGCGGGTCGGGCTCGACGAACAGGCTAACCCGAATGCCGGCATCGAGCAGTTGCACGACAAGCGGTGCCAGGTGATTGTGCTGGCCTGCCGCATCCAGCCCGCCCTCAGTCGTGCGTTCTTGGCGGCGTTCGGGCACGATGCAGGCAGCGTGCGGTTTGTGGCGGAGCGCAATCGCAACCATTTCCTCGGTCGCGGCCATCTCCAGATTCACCGGCAGCGCAGTCCCGGCCATCAGCTCGTCGAGATCGGCATCGCGGATGTGCCGCCGGTCCTCGCGAAGGTGAACGGTGATCCCATCGCCGCCAGCTGCCTCGACGATGCGCACCGCGCGCATCGGATCGGGGTGATCACCCCCGCGCGCATTACGAATGGTGGCAACGTGGTCGATGTTGACGCCGAGGCGCAAAGTCATACCGTCCGGCTCCCAGGCTTGATTGCGGGGATGTCCGCAAGCTCGGGCGGCAGCGCATCGGCGGCATAGGTCGGCACCGACAGGCGGATCAACGGGTAGAAGGGCACGCCGAGCTCTGCTGTACCGTCGGACCGATCGACAAGCGCGGCTGCTGCCACGACAACACCGCCCGCGCGATCGATGGCGGCGATCGCCTCGCGCGACGACAGCCCGGTGGTAACGACGTCTTCCATCATCAGGACGCGCTGGCCCTGAGCTAGCCGGAACCCGCGGCGAAGCTCGAACACCCCCTCGGGGCGCTCGAGGAAGACCGCCTCCACGCCGAGCGCGCGACCCATTTCATGGCCCGCAATGACGCCGCCCATGGCGGGCGACACGACGATATCGATCTTGAGATCAGCGGGAAGCCGGGCCGCCAGCGCCTCGGCCAACCGGCTCCCGCGTTTCGGATCGGCCAGCACGCGGGCGCATTGCAAGTAACGCGGCGACCGCAAGCCCGACGAAAGAATGAAATGCCCTTCGAGTAGAGCGTCCGCCGCCCTGAATTCCGCCAGCACCTCGTCGTCGGTCACGCGTTGCTCCCTTCGGTTTCGGACCGATTCCGTAAACGTCGCGCCCCCCCAACACAATGCCACTGAGCAGTTGCAGCAAAATACCCGTCTAACCGCTTGAGACTGGCGACACCCGCGCATATATAGGGGGAGAGCGAACGTTCTTTGCGCGTATCCCCGCGCCGGACCACGCGCCAAGAGGGATGTATTTCGTGAGACTGCTGACACCTGCGCTGATCGCTCTCGGGCTGGCGTTTTCTGCCCCCGTGATCGCCCAAGGAACGCCGGCTGCCGCTACGGCAACCGCGCCCACTGCAACCATTGCGGCAACGCCCGTGGTTGCCGCACCAGCGGAACTCAAACCTGTCGCCGACGTCGGCCAACCGATTCCCAACGGCTATGCGCTTCAGCCGCAGGTCACCAAGAACGGCCAGTTCGCATTGTGGATGCACAATTGGCTTCTCATGCCGATCATCACGGCGATCTCAATTTTTGTGCTCGGCCTGCTGTTCTGGGTATCGTTCCGTTATCGCCGTTCAGCCAATCCGGTGCCGTCGACGACGTCGCATAACACGCTGATCGAAGTGATCTGGACGCTGGTGCCGGTGCTGATCCTGGTCGGCATCTCGATCCCGTCGATCGGCCTGCTTGCTGCTCAGTATAAACCAGTCGGCAAGAACGCAGTGACGATCAAGGCCACGGGCAACCAGTGGTTCTGGTCGTACACCTATCCTGACCATGGTGATTTCGAAATCGTGTCGAACATGCTCACCGACGAGCAGGCCAAGGCGTCCGGCCAGCCGCGTTTGCTGGCGGTCGACAACCGCATTGTCGTGCCCGTTGGCGTGCCGATCCGCGTGTTGACCACCTCGAACGACGTGATCCATGCGTTCGCCGTTCCGGCCTTTTGGACCAAGATGGATGCGGTTCCCGGCCGCATCAACGAAACCAGCTTCACCGTTGAAAAGCCCGGCGTCTACTACGGCCAGTGCAGCGAATTGTGCGGCGCCCGTCACGGGTTCATGCCGATCGCCGTCGAGGCCGTGCCAGCTGCACAATTCGCGCAATGGATCGCGTCAAAGGGTGGCAAGATGCCGGGTGCCAAAGCTGAGGCAACCGCACCGGTTGGGTCCGCGACACCGCAACCGCCCGTCCCCGCCGCGCCTGCTCCCATTACCCCGGCGCCCGTCGCCGCGACCAAGGGCTGACCCCGATGACTGCTGTAACCGCCAACGCCTTTCAGGCCCACGCCGACGATCACGCGCATGACGCGGACCACAAGCCGGGCTTTTTCGCCCGCTGGTTCATGTCAACCAACCACAAAGATATCGGGACGCTCTACCTGATCTTCGCGATCACGGCCGGTATCATCGGCGGTGCGATTTCGGGTCTAATGCGCATGGAACTTGCGCAGCCGGGCATTCAGTATCTGGGGCTGTGGACCTCGATGATGGGCGGCGACGGGTCGAACCTCAATGAGGCTCTCCACATGTGGAACGTGCTCATTACCGCGCACGGCCTGATCATGGTGTTCTTCATGGTCATGCCCGCGATGATCGGCGGTTTCGGCAACTGGTTCGTGCCCATCATGATCGGCGCGCCCGATATGGCATTCCCGCGCATGAACAACATCTCGTTCTGGCTGCTCGTACCCAGCTTCATGCTTCTGCTCGGGTCGTCATTCTTTTCGGGCGGCACCGGCATGGGTGCCGGCACCGGGTGGACGGTCTATGCGCCGCTATCGACAAGCGGTTCGGCGGGGCCTGCCGTCGATATGGCGATCCTGTCGCTCCATCTGGCGGGCGCAAGCTCGATCCTGGGCGCGATCAACTTCATCACGACGATCTTCAACATGCGCGCGCCGGGCATGACGCTGCACAAGATGCCGCTGTTCGTCTGGTCGGTGCTGGTGACGGCATTCCTGCTGCTGCTCGCGCTGCCGGTTCTCGCGGCCGCGATCACCATGCTGCTGACCGACCGCAATTTCGGCACGACCTTCTTCGATGCGGCAGGCGGCGGTAACCCGGTGCTCTACCAGCATCTCTTCTGGTTCTTCGGTCACCCCGAAGTCTACATCATGATCCTGCCCGGCTTCGGTATGGTCAGCCAGGTGATCTCGACCTTCTCGAAAAAGCCCGTCTTCGGCTATCTCGGCATGGCCTATGCCATGGTCGCGATCGGCGTCGTCGGGTTTATCGTCTGGGCGCATCACATGTTCACGACCGGCCTGTCGGTGAACATGAAGATGTACTTCACGGCGGCCACCATGGTGATCGCGGTGCCGACCGGCATCAAGATCTTCAGCTGGATCGCCACCATGTGGGGCGGTTCGCTGAGCTTCAAGACGCCGATGTTGTGGTCGATCGGCTTCATCTTCATGTTCACGGTCGGCGGCGTGACCGGCGTCGTGCTCGCCAACGGCGGCATCGATACCTACATGCAAGACACTTATTACGTCGTCGCGCACTTCCATTATGTGTTGTCGCTGGGCGCGGTGTTCAGCTTGTTCGCGGGGTTCT
>JBMOGG010000092.1:0-11231 GCA_049318505.1 Sphingomonas sp.
GTGGCTGCATGGCTCGAGCGGCGACGGGAACATGATCCCGATTTGTGGATCGTCGAACTGGATATCCCGAATGCGCAACGCTTCGTCGCCGAAATGAGCGGAGATGGTTGACTTGTTGCGCCGCAACAATCTACTTTATGATCGTGATGAACGCGCTGTCGTGTCGATCCGGTCGCAAGGTAGGCGAACCGCCACACGCCGTACGCAGTCGGAAGGGTAGGCCGGGGCAGGTTTTTGTAATGCCCGGCGTGATGGTCGCCCCGCCGCATGATGCAGATTGTTGATGTTCGATTCTCTTCGGGTTGCAGGACTTGCAGCCCTTGCACTCGGTGCCGCTGGCGGGTCGGGTGAAGCTCTTGTGGCCACACAGGCTACCCTGATGGCCCCGGCCGTGGTAACCGAGCCATTGCCCCCTATTCCGACCACGACGCCCTTGCCCGACGATGTTCATGCACCCGACGATGCTCACGCAAAGGTCGCTGTCGAAGCAGCAAAACCTTCCAGTGATTTTCGCGCCCAGTCGCTCGACGCCTTGGTGCGTCAGCATGCGATGTCGGAAACCGCCGATCGCGAGCAACGGTGCCTCGCGACCGCCATTTACTTCGAATCGAAGGGCGAACCTCTTTCCGGCCAGCTTGCCGTTGCCCGGGTCGTCATGAACCGTGCCAATTCGGGGCGTTTTGCCTCAACCTTGTGCGGTGTCGTGACCCAGCCTGGCCAGTTTTCCTTTGTCCGCGGTGGTGCGCTGCCCGCAGTTAACCCAGACAGCGGCAGTTGGCGAAAAGCCGTAGCCATTGCCAAGATCGCGCAAGGCGATCTGTGGGAGTCGAAGGCGGAAAACGCGCTGTATTTCCACGCCCGGCAAGTTTCGCCCGGTTGGCGTATGGCCCGTGTCGGCGCAATCGGAAATCACGTCTTCTACCGCTGATTCGGCTTGCATCGTTCTTGGCTTGTTCTAGCATCTCTGGATGCTCGCCACGCCCCAGGACCGATTGATCGCCGTTGACGTCGTTCGTGGCACGACCCGGCTGCTGGCGCGCGGCGATTGCCTTGCCATGCCGGAGGTATCGCTGGGTAATGGGCGGCGTGCCGACCTCATGGGCCTGTGTCCCAAGGGACACGTCACCATTGTCGAGGTGAAGGTGTCGCGCGCCGACCTGTTTGGCGATGCGAAATGGACCGATTACCTCGATTATTGCGACAGGTTCTACTGGGCACTTCCCGCCGGTTTTGACACGGCCCTGCTCGACCGGCCCGAACTTTTGCCCGAACGCGCTGGCCTGATCGTGGCCGACCGCTATGACGCCGTTGTCGTCCGTGATCCGGCACATGTGCCACTGGCGGCGGCACGTCGCCGGGCTGAAACGCTGCGCTTTGCCCGGCGCGCCGCGCGTCGCCTGATCGGCGACATCGACGATTCCGACCTGCCGTCGCTTTAGCGGGGGCCTTGCACCGGCTTTTGCACGACCGGCTTGGTCTCTAAGATTTCCTTCAGGATCACCGCCGCCCGCGGGTCACGCGCAGCATAGTCCTTCGCCGACAGACCGGCCGCATTGTCGGGCTTGTTCGGATTGGCGCCTGCAGCAAGCAACAAGCGAACGCTAGCGATGTCGCGATTCTGTACGGCACGCATCAGGGGCGTCTCTCCGCTACCGTTTGGGACATCGACGCCGGCACGCCGCGTCAGTAGCGTCTGGATGCCGTCGGCCCAGCCAAGCTGGGTCGCGAGCATCAGCGGCGTATTGCCCCGGCCATCGCGAAGATCAGGGTTCGCACCGCGCTGCAGGAGGAAGCCCAGCCACAACGAATCGCGGCCCGCAGCTACCAGGTGCAACGCGGTTTCTCCCGTGGAACCGTCGCGCGTGTTGACGATCACGCTGCCACTGCCCGGCTTGTTCAGGAATTCGGTGACTTTCGCGCCGTCGCGTTCCTTGACCGCTTTCAGGAAGTTGAAGCTTTCGGAAAACTGAGCCTGGACGACAACCGGCGTGGCTAGGACGGACAACGCAATGGCGACGGGAATCAGCGAACGGTTGGTCATGGCACCTTCGGATCAACAGATTGGGTGGCGCAACCGTCTTGCGTGGCTGCAGCGAACAACGCAAGGCTGACATCATGATGAACTTGCGCCGCGCCCTTTTTCCCGTGTTGTTGCTGGCCAGTTGCCAAGACGCCATACCGCAGGCTCCGCTGGCAGGTGCTCGTATTGGCGGGCCGTTCACCCTCACCGATCAGAACGGCAAGGCGCGCACCGATCGCGATTTTGTCGGCAAGTATCGCATCATGTATTTCGGCTATACGTTTTGCCCCGATGTCTGCCCGGTCGATATGGCGAAACTGGTTGCTGGTTACCGTGCGTTTGCCAAGGCCGACCCCTCGCGTGCCGCCCTCGTCGTACCCATTTTCGTCACTGTCGATCCGGCGCGCGACACACCCCAAGCGTTAAAGAGCTTTACCGCGGCTTTCGATCCAGCATTGGTCGGGCTGACCGGCACCCCCGCGCAAATCGCCGCTGTCACCAAAGCCTATGCCGTGGTCGTCCAGTTCCAGAAAAAGCCAGGCAATCCCAACTACCTGGTCGATCACAGCCGCGCCGCGTTCTTGATGGACCCACAAGGCCAACCGATCGCGCTGCTGTCGCAAGAGGCAAAACCCGACGTCATTGCTGGCGAGCTATCGAAATGGGTGAAGTGAAGGCCGCCCCCGGCACCCGCTTTTGGGAGGAAACACCGCTCGATCAGCTCGATCGTGGGCAGTGGGAAGCGTTGTGCGACGGCTGTGGAAAATGCTGCCTCCACAAGCTGGAGGACGAAGAAACGGGCGAGCTCTACCCGACCAATGTCGCATGTCGCCTGCTCGACCGCCGGGCAGGACGGTGTTCGGATTATCGCCATCGCCACGCTTTCGTGCCAGATTGCGTGCGGCTTACCCCGGCCAAGCTCAAGGAGCTCGACTGGCTTCCAGTCACCTGCGCTTATCGGTTGCGGGCCGAGGACAAGCCCTTGCCGTCATGGCATCATTTGAACTCGGGCGATCCGGAAAGCGTGCACAAGGCGGGCATGTCCGTGCGCGGATGGACCATCAGCGAAAGTGATGCAGGCGATCTGGAATATCATCTCGTCGACCGGATTGTCTGATCCGGCGGTGCCGTCGTTCAGCGGCGGCGGGCGGACGCGGGCGCTAACGGTCGTGCGGCGGGCGTCGGTGCGCGGCATGAAGCTAAGCGTCGACCCGCGCGATGCGACTGTCCGCCTGACGCTCGGCACGCGCGCGGCGCTCAAGCCTGCGATCGGCTGGGCGGTGGGTAAGCGAAGCTGGGTCGAGAGCGAATTGGCACGGCTCCCGCAGCCCCGGCCGATCGTGCCCGGCATGCGATTCGATTTGGCAGGTGCCGCCGTGCAGATCGACTGGTGTGCGGATCGCCTGCGCCGCGTAGCGCTTGACGCAGAGACATTGTCGGTCGGTGGGCCGCGCGATCAACTGGCGGCACGGGTCCTGCGTTTCCTCCGCAGCCATGCCTTGACGATTCTCGAAGCCGAAACGCGCGACCTTGCGGCAGCCCATGGAATCAGTGTCAGCCGGGTCGGGGTCGGCGATCCCCGCGGGCGCTGGGGCAGCTGTGCATCATCGGGTGATATCCGATATAGCTGGCGCCTTATCCTTGCGCCGGATGAGGTGCGCCGCGCGACCGTCGCACACGAAGTGGCCCATCGCATCCACATGGATCATGGCAGGGCGTTTCACGATCTGGTGGCGCGATTGCATGGCAAAGATCCTGAGTCCGCGCGGCGCTGGTTACGCACGCACGGCACCGCGCTTCACTGGTTCGGCCGCGACGACTGAGGCGGACGGGTTGGAGGTTCGCGCGGCGGCGGTTGCTCACGCCCAAGCGCGTCGTCGATCCAGCCTTGGTCCATGCGCGGCGGCGGGTTGGTGTTGGAGCTTTCGATCCGGTCCTCGCCCGACTGGTCCATCGGATCTCGGTCGGTACCTTCTAGGCCTGTCCCGGGCGGCAGCGACTCGTCGGCGTTGCCGAAATAGGTCTCTTCGTCGGGCTCGAGTTGCCATTCGGGCAAGGTCACGGCGGTCTGGAAAGCTTCGACGGGCCGCTTGGCAACGGCGACGGTCATATACTGGGCAAAGGCCCGTGCCGGATTACGCCCGCCCTGCAGGCCAGCAACCGCGCGGTTGTCATCGCGCCCCATCCAGACGCCCGTGGTCAGCCCGCTTGAAAAACCGAGGAACCAGCCGTCCTTGTTCGATGTCGTGGTACCGGTCTTGCCCGCAACCGGTCGGCCGATCTGGGCGGCCTTTCCGCTGCCGGTGTTCACTGCCGTCTGCAGCAGGTCGATCATCTGCGCCGCAACCTCGGGTGCGACCAGCACATGGTTTCCGTCGGCCCGGTGCTCGTAAAGAACTTCCCCGCTCGCAGTTGTCACCTTGGTGATGCCATAGGGTGCGACCGCCATGCCATTGCCACCGACCGAAGCGAACGCACGGGTCATGTCGATCAGCCGCACGTCCGACGTGCCGAGCACCATCGAGGGCTGGGTATTGATCGGCGTCGTAATGCCAAAACGTCGCGCCATGTCGGCAATTGTCGATGTCCCGACTTCCGCGCCCAACTGGGCAGCGACCGTGTTGATTGAATAGGCAAAGGCCGTGCGCAACGAGATCTGGCCCGAGAAACGGCGCGACGAATTGCGCGGCTTCCATCCGTTGATGTCGATTTCCTTGTCCTCGACCATATCGGCCGGGGTGTGGCCGGCTTCGAGCGCGGCAAGGTAGACGAATAGCTTGAAGGCAGAGCCCGGCTGGCGAACAGCTTGCGTCGCGCGGTTGTAGATGGAGCCGACATAATCCTTGCCCCCAACCATCGCGCGGACGGCGCCGTCGCGGTCGAGCGAGACAAGCGCGCCCTGCGCTCCCGTCGGCGTGTTCGCCCCGATGGCCGCATCGGCGGCGCGCTGCATCGTCAGGTCCAGGGTCGTCCAGACGTCGATCGGCTCACCGCTTTCGTCGATCAGCGTGTCGAGTTGCGGCAGAGCCCAGTCGGTGAAGTAGCGCACGCTGTTCTGCTGCGCCTCAGGGGCGAACTTGATTGCCTCGGGCGCCGCCTTCGCAACTTGTGCGTCCGTGATGACACCTTGTTCGCGCATCACCTGCAGCACGACACCTGCGCGCCCCACGGCAGCCTGGGCATCGGCCGTCGGCGAGTAGTTAGACGGGGCCTTCACCAGTCCTGCAACAATAGCGGCTTCGCCCAGCGAAAGCCGGTCAGCGGGATGGCCGAAGAACTTCCGGCTTGCCGCGTCGACGCCATAGGCGCCTCCGCCGAAATAGACGCGGTTGAGGTACAGCTCTAGGATTTGCTCCTTGGAGAATTTGCGCTCAAGCGCCAGCGCCAAAACCATCTCGCGGAATTTACGTGTCCAGGTCTTGTCGTTGTTGAGGAAGACATTGCGCGCGAGCTGCTGCGTGATCGTCGAACCGCCCTGGGTGAAGCGGCCCTTGGTCGCCCGCACGTAGAAGGATCGCACGACCCCCAGCGGATCGACGCCCGGATGGCTACGGAACCGCCGGTCCTCGACTGCGACCATGGCGGTCTTCATCGTCCGGGGCAGTTGGCCGTAATCGAGCCATTGTCCGAAACTGGGGCCCAGCGAAACCAGCACTGTTCCATCGGCGGCATGGACACGAATCATTTGTCCGTTGGGCGACGACTTGAGTTCGGAATAGCTGGGAAGGCCCGAATAGGCGACGGACACCGCGACGACGATCGCAATGATGCCGACGACAAAGCTAACCAGACCGACACGGATCAGACGGCCAAGCCAGCCTTTCCACCAGCCGGAGCGGGGAGACGGAACGGAAGAAGGCGCAGCCATTGGTCGCGCGGGATTACGCGCTAAGTCCGTGGCTCACAAGTCGCCTCTGTGCCCGGCAGCAAAAGCTTGTACGGCAAGCGCGTGCAAAGCGACCAACTATCGATCACCTATTCGGGTCAGCTGCGCAGCAAATCCGGCAAGCGCCGGAAAGGCATGCAGCAGTGGGATGGCGATCCGGGCCATCGCCGGGCGCTCGCCCCGGTGCCACAGGAATGACGCCACTGCGACGGGACGGTGGGTCCGTACCGCAAAGCGCTGCTGGAACGCCGGTGCCGCGGCGGCACCCCCGCGTCGAAAGGCCGCCGCTGCCGCAGCGCCGCTAGCAATAGCGATCCCCATTCCCTCCCCGGCAAGCGAGGGAATGACCGCCGCCTGGTCGCCAAGCCGGAAAAGCCCTGCCTCGGTTTCGTGTACGCGCCAGCCATAGGGAACGGCCGCAATGGCATCGGCACCCGGCATGCTTGATGCAAAGGCGAGGCGCTCACCCAGCCGAGGGTGTTCCTCGCCCAGCTGGCGCAACAGCGTTGCCGCATCGCCGCCCGCTTCAGCGAAGCGCGACTTGCGCAGCGCCATGCATAAATTGGCGCTGCCATCTTCCTGCAGCAGCAGCCCGGCATAGCCGCCGTCAAACAGGTGCAACTCGATGCTGTCATCGATTAGCGCCCGCAGGGTCGGATGCGTGGCAATGCGGAAGCGCAGGCCCATCGGGGCATCGCCTAGGGGCTTGGGCCGGCCAAAACCGCGCACGTCGTGCTTGCCGCTTGCCAGGAAGAGCGCCTCCGCCGTCCGGTCGCCGCCGTCGGTGTGCAACACACCACCGGCATAGCTGCGTGCGGTAACCCCGCGTTCGAGCATTGCGCCTGCCTTTACCGCGACGCTCTGCATCACCGAGTCGAGCCGATGGCGGGACACGCCGCCGGCTAAGTTCGGCAGCCGGGCGGTGGCGATTTTGTTGCGATAGCAGACGCGGACACGGCTGATGGGGTGCGCGCCGAGACCGGTCACACCCAGCCGGTCCAGCTGTGCGAGCGTTTGCCAACTTAGAAAACCGCCACACAGCGCATCGCCCGTTTCACGCGTCCGCTCGATGATGCAGGGCGGCGTTCCGTCGCGGGCAAGCGCAATCGCCGCTCCACAGCCGGCTGGACCCGCGCCGAGGACAAGGGGGGTCTGCGTCACCGAACCTTCGTCACGCACAGGCGGAACGGGAAGACGCGGCTGACTTGCGCGCCCTCTATGCCCGCTTCGGCAAGCATCGGTGCCCATTCTTCCGACCGATAGCTGCGGGCGATCGACAGCTGCCCATCGTGGCGGACGATCGGATGCCAGCGCATCAGCGTCGCGAGCAGCGGAAAGCCGAGATAGGCAAAGCCGTGGCGGTGCAGATCGTTGACGAACCAGCCCTTGGCAGATTCGATTTCCATGAAGTGTAGGAAGGCAACCAGCTGGGCGCGTGTCATATGGTGCGCGACAAGGCTAGAAAGGACGACATCCCAGTCTTGGCCGGCAAGAGCGGCATAATCACCGGTCCTGTAGTCGATAGCCATGTCCGGTGGTGTCTCATCTCGAGCCGCAGGGGCGCTACGGGGATTGAGGTCGATACCGACCAACATAACAGGCTGGCCCTGCCTGGCAGCCCAACGTGCAATCGCGCGCAGCATGTCGCCGTCACCAAAGCCGACGTCGAGGATCTTCAGCGGACTGTCACCATGGCGTCGCCTGACTTCGCCCAGAAAGCCAATCGTAGGCCGCCGCGCGAGCGTCAGTGTATTGACGCGGGCAAGGTCGTGAACCACCGCCGCATAAGTACCGGCGTCCAGATCGTCGGCGTCCATCAGCTCGTCGGCAGTGGCGCGCACGGCGAGCATCAGTCGGTCCAGCCGAAGCGCAGCCCCTCGGCCGCAAGACCGGGACCAAACGCAAGCGCCACGCCACTGTGCGGCTGACGCGTAAAGAGTGCCGCCAGCACGAACATAAGCGTCGAGGACGACATATTGCCGTTTTCGCTCAGCACGGCGCGCGATTCGGCCAAGGCATTTTTTTCAAGCCCGAGCGCGCTTTCAACCGCATCGAGGATCGACCGGCCCCCGGCATGGATGGCCCAGGCGCCGATTGCCGCGGCATCGACGCCGCCGGTTAGCGCGGCGCGCGTCACCGGTACGGCCAGCGCTTCGGCGATTCGCCCCGGCACTTCACCCGACAAGTGCATCGCAAATCCTGTATCGCCAATGTGCCACTCGATCAGGCCCGCGCTGTCGGGCAAGGTCGCGGCAAAGGGCGCCTCGAGGGCAAGCCCTTTTCCCGTGCCCTCCACGATTGTGGCGGCTGCGCCATCGCCAAACTGGAGCATGGCAAGCAGGGGTTCCAGTTCGGTTGCCGGCTGCAGGTGCAATGTGGACAATTCCACCGTGACGACCAGTACGCGGGCATCGGGTTCGGACCGCACAATATGACGCGCCGTCTTGAGCGCTGTAATCGCCGCATAGCAGCCCATGAACCCGATCAGCACGCGTTCTACCGACGGATCGAGGCCCAGCTTCGCTGCCAGCACCTGATCGAGGCCCGGGGCCATAAACCCGGTGCAACTCGCCACAACGATATGGGTGATGGCCTGCAATTTCCCGAGATTGGCGATCGCCGCCAGCGCCAGGGCGGGGGCATGCGCCGCGTAAAGCGCCATTCGCGCCGAGGTGGGCGGCATCAGGCCGTCCGCGTAAAAGCCGTGCGGCCCGACGGGCGACCCGCCGCCTCTGGTTTCCGGCAGGATCGACCACCGATGCCCGATGCCCGACCGGCTGGCCATCCGGTCGAATACCGCGGCTTCGCGCGGGTCAGACAGACGCGTTCGCGCCCAGCCGATAAAGGCTGTGTGGATGTCGTGCGAGGGAGTCGCACACGCAATGCCGGTAATTCGGGGCACAGTTGGCAAGGAAGAGGCCGGCACGGCGTATTTTCTCATCATCGGCGGAACGCGCGACGAAGCGTTCGGGGTGCAACATGGCGTAGTTAACGACTCATTGAAAGCCGCCGCGTTATTGCCTGGTAATGAGCTGGCGCGCGCTGCTGCCCCTTTTGCGTTGATTCCGTCTGCGCCGGTATTTGCGCAATGACCGCTATGTTGTGCAGATCAGGGATCGGCGCGGGTAGAGGCAGCGCGCCCGCTGGGCATCGAGGCGAGACGACACTGGATTTCAGCCGGGCCGCCGGCGCCCGGGCTGGGGGGACGATTTCGATCGATGCGGGCATGGGAGCGCGGCACGTTGCGGGCCTTAACGATCTGGGCGGATTTGCGATCAAGGGCAGCGTGCGCCTGACCGGGGAGCCGTTTCGCCATGTGGGCGTCAGCTTGCCGCCGTCGGCCCGGCTGGTATCGCCGGATGGCAGCAGCGCCGAGGCTGTGGAACTGCGCACCGATCTGCCGCCCGACCCCATGCTCGACGCGTCGGGCGAATTGCGGTTTGCCTTTGGGGGCAGCCTCGTCGTTTCGGGGAGTAGCACCGGCGAATTCCGCGGCCGCATTCCTACCGTCGCCGATTATAAACATCTAAGATCGATAACTTAGCAGCATAAGGCGAAAACGGCTAAATTGTTGATGTACTGTTTACCATCGGCTGCCATCGTTCCTGAAGGCGCGGCGCTCATGAGCCGTCGCTTTAAATGGGGCGTGGGACCCTGCCACGCCGACTTTTGACCAAACGTCTTGGGGGACCAGACTACCTTAACCAAGACGTTCCTTGCGTTTGCGCTGACCGGCGTCGTTGCACTCGGCTTCAGTGCGTCCGCTGCCAACGCAGCGACCGCTTCGGCAACAGCCAAGACAAGCATCATCAAGCAGATCACCGTTACCAAGACGGCAGACCACGACTATACCACGGTCGTAAACGGCGCCACGCTGTTCGTCGCCGCGTCGCAGGCCAAGGGTATCTACACCGGCACATTTGTCGCGATGGTCAACTACCAGTAATCGAATGACTTTGCTGTAACTTGCCCGTCGCCCTCCGGGCGGCGCGCCTTTTTGTATGTAGTCAGGTTAAATTGTAACCCGATTTGGCTAGGTCACTGCTGACTGCTCAATGGATCGCACCAGCCATGAAATTCACCCGAACGCTTGCGATTGCGCTCGCCGCACCGACCCAACCAGCGCTTGCGGTCGGCGATCTCCTTGTCGCACCGACCCGCGTCGTGCTCGAAGAGGGGCGCGGCACCGAGATCATCCTCAACAACGTCGGCGCTGCGCCGTCAACCTATCGCATCTCACTCGAGCTTCGGCGGATGACGGCCGAAGGGCGGATCGAGGAAGTTGTCACAGGCACTGAGTCCGAGAAGGAAAAGGCAACGCTGGCGATGGTCAGCTATGCGCCACGCCGCGTTACCCTGCCGCCCAACAAGCCGCAGGTCGTCCGCGTCGGTGCCCGCATCACGCCCGAACTGCCCGATGGTGAATATCGCGCGCATATGCTGTTCCGCGCCGTGCCCGATGCCCAGCCCGTGGGCGAGGGGCCGCGCCAGGGTGTTTCGACCGCGCTCACGCCCATCTATGGCGTGACCATCCCCGTGATCGTTCGCAAAGGTGCGTTGCAGGCACGTGCCGCCATCTCGAACGTTCACCTGATTCGCGAAAGCGGCCAGGTATCGCTCGCCTTCGACCTATCCCGCAGCGGCGACCGTTCAGTCTATGGCCGGGTCCGCGTGACCAAGGCAGGTGTGGCAAAACCCGTTTACGAGGCGCGCGGCATCGCGGTCTATGCCGAACTGTCGATGCGCACCGTCGCGCTTCAGGTCCCGCCCGAGGTTGCGCCTGCGTTGACGGGACCGGTGACGGTCCAGTATCTCGAAGACAACGACAGCGGCGGCCTCATTGCCGAAGCCCGCAGCGTGCTGCGCTAGGGACGGGCGAGCGGGGCTGGCGGCAACGACTGTCGCAGCGTCGCTTGCGTACGCCGTCCCCGCGCAAGCCACGAGACGCCCAATGCCGACTGCTCGACGTGCTGAGCGGTCCCTATCGTCTTGGCGATGGGGTCCGCGGCTATGCCACGTCGACCGGAGGATGCATCGATCTGGCCGCTGTGCTGATGGCGCTCGGTATTCCCATTCGTCTCGACAAGAAGTTGCGCCGCGCGACGGGCTGGGCATTCGATGAGCGCCGCACGGTGACGATTGATCGTGCGAGTGATTTAGAACAACTATTGAACAATCAGACGAAAGTCGCATCGGACGATATTCGCAATACGCAAGAGGGGTGGCGCGTCGCGACCACAGCCCTCTTATCGGTATCGTTTCCGGTTCGTTGCCCGACCCCATGGTCCAGCCCTTGCTTCGGGGCACGGTGGTGACGCCGCGCCC
>JBMOGG010000093.1:0-11098 GCA_049318505.1 Sphingomonas sp.
AAGCTGGACAAGAGCCTCTTGCGCCACCATCCGCTCGCCCATCATCGGCTTGTCTCCGCATCACCGCAGGAACATTGAATCAGCTCATCACCCCAACTGCAAGGCCGACTTTTTCAACACACTCTACCCAATTCCGCACGCTTGCAGCGCCCTCATGACTTTTCGTCTCTGACACCCAGGCTACCGCTCCCCACGTTCGATCCAGTCGAAGCGGATTTTCACCCATGCCCCGATCATTGGCTGCCCACCGCGGCGGGGTGGGCGGACCTTGAACTGCCAGGCGGCCTGGCGCAGCGCGTTGGCGAGGCGTGAGCCGGGCGGGGATTCGCTCAACGATCGGCAATTCTCGACACGATATGCCGGCGCGGTCTGGCACATGATCAGCGCCCAGCCGGGCTTGGGCCCGCCGGGCGGCAGGTAGAGCGCCAGCTCGCTCGGTTTCGGCTCGACATACCATTCGGCGTTATAGAGCGGGGCACCGTTCGGTCCTTCGCCCGGGCCCATGGCGGTGCCGCTGTCGGCCAGGCCGGTTTCGCCCTCTCCCGCGCGCTCTGCCTTGCGGTTCGGGACTTTCGAGATGTCGCCTGCGCTCAGGTCGTTGCGGCTCAGTTCGACCCAGGCCGGCTTGGTCGGCAGCGGCGGGACGATGGGCGGAGGCGGCGCAGGCCGGGGTGGCGGCGGCGATTTGACCGCACGCTCCTTGGCTTTTTCGGGGCTGCGTGTCGAGGATGAAGTGGTGCTT
The DNA here is from genome assembly GCA_049318505.1 of Sphingomonas sp. GTDB lineage: Bacteria > Pseudomonadota > Alphaproteobacteria > Sphingomonadales > Sphingomonadaceae > Sphingomonas_O. Next base: position 743 of record JBMOGG010000093.1, read on the forward strand.
TCGGGCAGGATCGCCATTGTCGTAAGGGCAGGGCTCGTCTTGCGCACGATCGGGCTGAACGGCGTGAAAAATGCGAGCAGGAACAGCACCTCGAACGCCAGCGCGAGCACAAAGGCCACGACGCGCCGCCGGTCCGGCGTTTGTAGGTAGGGCAGTACGCGCATCCGCGCGCCGCCTAATGCGCGCCGGACAGCGCGACAACCGTGATGTCACAAAATCTCGTGCACCACGTCCTGCGGGCGGCACAGGCGCACGCCCTTTTCGGTTTCGACCAGCGGCCGGTTGATGAGGACAGGATGGGCCATCATCGCGTCGAGGATGGCGTCGTCACTTGCATCGGCGAGTCCCAGTTCGGCAGCGGGAGAACTATGTGTGCGCAAGCCCTGTCGCACCGTCATGCCCGCGCGCGCATATAGTTCGACCAGCTGTTCGCGGGTCGGCGGGTTTTTGAGATATTCGATCACCTCGACCTCGACGCCGTGCTTCTCCTGCAGGATCGCCACTGTCTTGCGCGACGTGCCACAGGCGGGATTGTGGTAGATTGTGGCTTTCATGACGCTTGCTCCTGTTCGGTGGCCAGCCAGCCGCTGACGAAATAGCCTGCCGCCGCGCCCGCGAGCTGCGCGACGACAAAGGCGGGGACGTCGATCATCCTGATCCCGGCAAAGCTGTCGGTCAGCGCTCGGGCGAGCGTGACCGCCGGATTGGCGAAGCTCGTCGACGACGTGAACCAATAGCCCGCGACGATCCACGCCGCGACGAGCGCGGGGACGCCGTCGGGCCGGTAGCGCAGGCCAAGGCGGATCGTGAGCAAGAGGCCAAAAGTCGCGACGAATTCGCCGAGCCAGATGGCAGGGCCGCTGCGAAGCTTGACGCCGATCTCCAGCGCGGCATGTCCGAACATCAGATGCGCGAGAACGGTCCCTGCGATGGCGGCCGCGATCTGGACAGCGATCACTGCCGTGCGCGATCTTGCGCCAAGCAGCAGGGTCACGGCCGGATTGAACTGCGCGCCCGAAATGGGGCCCAGCAATGCAATCAGGACATAGAGCATCGCGCCAGTCGCGGCGGTGTTGCCGAGCAGTGCGACGGCGTCGTTACCGCCCGCCAGCCGTGCGGCCATGATGCCCGAACCGATGACGGTCGCGACGAGCAGCAACGTGCCGACCGCTTCGGCCGCAAGGATGCGCTTCACGCGATTTTCGGGGCGCAGCAGCTGGTGGCCGATGCATTCGCCGATTTGACCGTGTCCAGATTTGACAGTGCACTGGCAACGTGCAGCTTATCTCCATAAACTGTGGCCTGGCCTTTGGTGAGGAATGCCTCCCAGATGACACCGTCGGGGTCGTTGACCCAGCTTTTTTCAGACTGAGCGTAGCAACAAGTTGTCGCACCTTCCTCAAGGACGGGGCGCCCTACAGCTTTGATCCGGGCATAGACTTCGCCCAGCTCATCAATTGTTTCGACTTGAATGCCAATGTGATCGACGCCCTTTGTCGTATGCACACCTGTGGAGATCGCGAAGTTTATCCGCGGGTCGTCGAGCATCCATTTGGCATAGTCGGGCTTGGTCACGGTCGGCTCCGCGCCGAACAGACCGGTGTAGAAGGCGATCGAAGTGTCGAGGTCGCTGACCCCGACGTGCAAATGCATCCGTTTCATGCGGCATTCCTTTCGTTTTGAGGATCGCAGGCCGGGGCACAAGCGGTGCTGCCGCCGCAGCAGTTTTCCATGAGATAACCAACCAGCGTGTTCATCGCGGCGAAGTCGGCGGAATAGATAATCGACCGGCTTTTGCGGACGCGAAGCACCAGTCCGGCGCGTTCGAGCTGCGCCAGGTGGAACGACAGCGAAGAGGCGGGGATAGCAAGGTGCTCGGCGATTGCGCCCGCCGCCGCACCCTCGCTGCCCTGCTGGACGAGGAACCGGAATGCCTGCAGGCGGTGTTCCTGCGCGAGCGCGGCGAGAGCATTGATCGTGCGGACTTCGTTCATAATTCGATAAATATCGAATTATCGAATTGACGTCAAGTGGCGGCGCTGAGGTTCTTTTGCATATATACGGTGTCGAGCAGCCGCCCGAACTTCTCGCCTACCCTTTCCATGCGCCCTGCGTGCCTGAACCCCGCCTTGGCATGCAGCGCGACAGAGGCGGCTTCGCCGCCACCGATAACCGCGATCATCTCATGAAAATTGCTCGCAACGGCGTTATCGCACAGTGCATCGAGCAGCGCGCCACCGATACCGCGACCATGCCAAGCCGCCCGGACGTAGATGCTGTCTTCGCAGGTCCGAGCATAGGCGGGGCGGTCTCGGAACTGGGTGGCATAGGCATAGCCGGCGATTTCGCCTTCCGCCTCGGCCACCAAGAAAGGCCAGTTTCGCGCGGCGAGCAAGTCGATCTTCTCGCTCCAGAATTCGACGGGCGGCGGCTCGGTATCGAAGGTCGCCGTGCCGTGGCGCACGTGGTGCGCGTAAATCGCGGCGATCGCGGGCGCATCGGTCGGTGCGGCGGGGCGGATGACGGGCGCCAAGCTAGTCACGGCGCAGTTCTTCTGCCGCATATAGGGTCATCGACGGCGGCTCGGCCCCAAGCTGCGCGAGCTCGGCGACGAAGGCCTGTGATGCGGGAACACCGAAATGGCGCTTCAGTGCCGCCCTATCTTGCCAGCGTTCGAGGAAATGCAGACGCAGCGGGTCTTCGGTGTCGCGGTGGACGCTATGGCTAAGGCACCCCGGCTCCTTGCGCGAGCGCAGCACGTGCTCGGTGCTGAGGCGCAGGATTTCGTCGAAGCTGTCGGGCCGGGTAACGACCATGCCAGTGACGATGATCATCCTGTGAGACCCCTTTTAGCGATGCGTCCGACTTCGGCCAGTATCCCGTCGTCCCCGCCGCGGATGTCCCTGCTGATCGTCACGCCGCTCGGATAGGCAGTCACGATGACAAATGTGCGACGCCGCGGCCTTGAAATCGCAATGTCGTTCCCCTCGTCGACCATTGGTTTCGAGGCTCACTTACTGTCGGTCTTGTCGCCGGCGTCCTATTGCCGGGACAAGCCGACGCTAACTTCGCGCCAGCCACTCTTCCAGCCATTTGATCGTATATTCGCCATTCTGGATATCCGGATCGTCGAGCAGCGCGCGGTGCAGCGGGATGGTCGTCTTGACCCCGTCGATCACCGTCTCTTCCAGCGCGCGTTTCAGACGCATCATCGCGGCCTCGCGCGTCTTACCATAGACGATCAGCTTGCCGATCATGCTGTCGTAATAGGGCGGGATCCGGTAGCCCGCATAGAGGCCGCTGTCGAAGCGGACATGCATGCCGCCCGGCGCGTGGAAGTATTTCACCAGGCCGGGGGAAGGCGCGAAGGTCTTGGGGTCCTCCGCATTGATGCGACATTCGATGGCGTGGCCCGTGAACTCGACCTCGTCCTGCGTGACGCTCAGCGGCAACCCCTCGGCAATGCGGATCTGTTCGCGGACGAGGTCGATGCCGGTGATCATCTCGGTGACGGGGTGCTCGACCTGCAGCCGCGTGTTCATCTCGATGAAGTAGAATTCGCCGTTTTCCCACAGGAATTCGATCGTGCCGGCGCCGCGATAGCCCATGCCGGCCATGGCGTTGGCCACCACGCCGCCCATGCGCGCGCGCTCGCTTGCCGAGATAGCGGGGGAGGGCGCCTCCTCGAGCACTTTTTGGTGACGGCGCTGGAGCGAGCAGTCGCGCTCGCCCAGATGGATCGCATTGCCCTGTCCGTCGCCGAAGACCTGGAACTCGATATGGCGCGGATTGCCCAGGTATTTTTCGAGATAGACCGTTGCGTCGCCGAATGCGGCCTTCGCTTCGGAGCCCGCCTGTTGCATAAGCATTTCGAGCTGGTCTTCGGACGTGCAGACCTTCATCCCGCGCCCGCCGCCGCCCGAGGCGGCCTTAATGATGACGGGATAGCCTGCCTTCGCCGCGATCTCCTTTGCCTCGGCCAGGTCGCTGATGGGGCCATCGGAACCGGGCACGAGCGGCAGGCCGAGGGCGCCAGCGGTTCGTTTCGCTTCGATCTTGTCGCCCATCGTGCGGATATGTTCGGGCTTGGGCCCGACGAAGGTGATCCCGTGCTCTTCGATGATGTCGGCGAAGCGCGCGTTTTCGCTGAGGAACCCGTAGCCCGGGTGGATCGCGTCGGCACCCGAGATTTCGGCGGCGGAGATGATCGCGGGGACATTCAGATAGCTGTCCGTAGCGGACGGCGGTCCGATGCAGATCGCCTCGTCGGCGAGGCGCACGTGCATCGCATCGGCGTCAGCGGTCGAGTGCACCGCGACAGTCTTGATCCCCATTTCATGCGCCGCGCGGTGGATGCGCAGCGCGATCTCGCCACGGTTGGCGATCAGCAGTTTTTCGATCGCGGGCATCAGTCGATCACGACTAGGGGCTGGTCATATTCGACCGGCTGGCCGTTATCGACGAGGACCGCCGAGATCTTGCCCGCCTTGGTCGCAGCGATCGGGTTCATCACCTTCATCGCCTCGATGATGAGCAAAGTCTGCCCTTCTTTCACCGTGTCTCCGACGTTGATGAACGGCTTTGCGCCCGGTTCGGGGAAAAGATAAACCGTGCCGACCATCGGCGATTTAAGCGCGTTGGTGGTGTCGCTGACCGGCGCGGCTGCGGGTGCAGCCACGGGCGCGGCGATCGGGGCGGGCGCGAAGGCGGCAGCGACCGGCGCCGACGCCATGATTGGCGCCGCCTTCCGCGCCACGCGGATTCGGCGCTCGCCGTCCTGAACTTCGATTTCGGTGAGCTTGGTTTCGTCGAGCAGCTCGGCCAGCTGGCGTACCAGCGCCGGATCGACCTGCATCGCGCCTGATTTTTCGCTCATGTGGACCCCTCTTTGAAATTTTACGTACAATTGTCAGAGACGCGCCGCCGCGTCCAGCGCCAGCGTGTACGACGCTGCGCCGTGCCCGGCAAAACAGGCGACCGCGCCCAGCGCAACATAGCTGAAATGCCGGAAATCCTCGCGTTTGTGGGGGTCAGACAGATGGACCTCAATGACGGGCACCTTGATCGACTTGATCGCATCGAGAATGGCCACCGAGGTGTGGGTGTAGCCCGCAGCGTTCAGAAGCACGGCTTTTGCGCTGACGGCATTCGCCTCATGCAGCCATTCGATCAGATGCCCCTCATGGTTCGACTGACGAAAATCGATGGTGAGGCCGAGCGGCCGCGCCTGGTCCTCGAGCATTCCGGCAATGTCGTCGAGCGTGTCGCGCCCGTAGATCTCGGGCTCGCGGGTGCCGAGCAGATTGAGGTTGGGGCCGTTGAGGATGAAGACAGTCTTGGCGCTCATGCCAATGCCGCCTCGACCTGCGCCAGCCGTTCTTTGCCCCAGAACATCTCATCGCCAACGAAGAAGGTCGGCACCCCGAATACGCCGCGCGCGACGGCGGCTTGCGTATTGGTGGCCAACGCTTCCTTTGCGGCGGGTTCCTGGGCGCGGGCCATGAGCGTGACGGCATCGAAGCCTTTGGCGTCTATCACTTCGGCGATGACCGCAGGGTCGCCCATATTGTGGCCATCCTCCCACATCGCGGCATAGGCGGCATTGATGAAGCCCGGCAGGTCGCCGTCGGCCTGCACCACCATCGCCATACGCATCAGGGTGAGCGAGTTGACGGGAAAGTGCGGGTTCAAGCGGAAGCGGTCGAGACCGTGCGCCGTGACGAAGCGCTCAAGCTCGAGCTGCTCATAGGCCCATTTGGCGGGGACTTCGGCATAGGCCATAATCGGCGGGCGATTGTTCGTCGCCTTGAACACGCCGCCGATGAGGATCGGCGTCAGAACCAGCTCCGCGCCCGTGCGCTCGATGAGGGCGGGCAGCACCTTCCACGCGAGATAGCCGTTGGGCGCGCCGAAATCGAAAAGGAATTCCAAAGTTTTGGGCATCAGAAACTCTCCGTCCAAGGCCGCAGGTCGAGTTCGTGCGTCCATGCACTGCGATGCTGGTTGTGCAGCATGACATAGGCCTTTGCGATGGCATCGGGTGACAGCACGGCGTCGCGCGCCCGCATGCCGTCGATGTCGGGCACCCGGGTCGCGATGAAATCGGTGTCGATCGGCCCGTCGATGATCGAATGCGCGACATGAATATTCTTCGGCCCCAATTCGCGCGCCATGCTCTGCGCGAGCATACGCAGGCTCGCCTTGGCCCCCGCAAACGCCGCAAAGCCGCTGCCGCCGCGCAGCGACGCGGTCGCGCCGGTAAAGATGATGGTCCCCCGACCGCGCGGGACCATGGCCTTCGCCGCCTCGCGTCCCATCAGGAACCCGCCGAAACACGCCATTTCCCACACCTTGCGATAGACGCGGCTCGTCATCTCGGTGATCGGGAAATTGACGTTCGCGCCGATATTGAACACCGCGACTTCGATCGGGCCGATCTCGCGCTCGATGGTCTCGACCATGGCAACGACCTCGTCTTCTTCGCGGGCGTCGCCGGGGAAGGCGCGCGCCTGATGCCCCTTTTCGCGGATCGACGCGGCAAGCGCTTCGAGCCTGTCAATATTGGTCGCGCGACGGTTGACACAGGCGGTCAGCCCCTCGGCCGCAAACGCGCGGGCAATCGCGCCACCTGTCGCATCGCCAGCGCCGACGATGAGTGCTGCTCCGCCCATGACATTGCCTCCCCGGTTGCCGCGCTCTGGCCCGGCCCCCTATATGCACCTGAACACGACCACGCAAAGGCAGCTCATGACCGCAGATGGCACGATCAGTATCCGGGTGAATGGCGAGCATCGGCGCGTGATGGCCGGGATCAGCTTTGCCGACCTTGCAAGCGAGCTTGGCCTGGATGCAGCGCGGGTCGCTGTGGAGCGCAACCTCGAGATCGTGCCGCGCACGACCCTGGCCGATGTCATCGTGGCGGATGGCGACGAAATCGAGATCGTGACTTTTGTGGGCGGCGGTGATCACGAAATAGACGACAGCTGGACGGTTGCGGGGCGCACCTTCACCTCGCGACTCATCGTCGGCACGGGGAAGTACAAGTCGTTTGAGGAGAATGCGGCGGCGGTTGCGGCGTCGGGCGCGGAGATCGTCACCGTGGCGGTACGGCGTGTGAACATCAGCGATCGCAATGCGCCGCTGCTGATGGACTATATCGACCCGAAGAAGATCACGTACCTGCCCAATACGGCTGGCTGCTTCACTGCCGATGACGCGATCCGCACGCTCAGGCTGGCGCGCGAGGCGGGAGGCTGGAACCTCGTGAAGCTCGAGGTGCTGGGCGAGGCGAAGACGCTCTATCCCGACATGCGCGAGACCCTGAAGGCCACCGAGGTGCTGGTGCGCGAGGGATTCGAGCCGATGGTCTATTGCGTCGACGATCCGATCGCCGCCAAGCAGCTCGAAGAGGCCGGCGCGGTTGCGATCATGCCGCTGGGCGCGCCGATCGGGTCGGGGTTGGGCATCCAGAACCGCGTGACGATCCGCCTCATCGTCGAGGGCGCAAAAGTGCCGGTACTCGTTGATGCCGGCGTGGGCACGGCGAGCGATGCCGCGGTCGCGATGGAACTTGGCTGCGACGGTGTGCTGATGAACACCGCGATTGCCGAAGCCAAGGACCCGGTCCGCATGGCGCGCGCGATGAAGCTTGCCGTGGAAAGCGGGCGGCTGGCTTACCTGAGCGGACGAATGGGCCTGCGCCGCTACGCCGATCCCTCGTCGCCGCTGGCGGGCCTGATCTGACGGAACCGTTTCGAAAACAGCTCGTTCACTCCCCGACATTTATGTCGTCTCAAAGGAGTATCGAGATGGGCGAGTTTACCGACAAGGTCAAAGCCGCTGGCAACAAGGTTGCCGGCAGCGTCAAGGAAGTCATTGGCGACGCGACCGACAACGAACGGCTGGCAGCTGAAGGCCTGGCCCAGAAGGCCAAGGGCACGGCGCAAAACATCTCGGGCAGCATCAAGGGTGCGCTCGGCGACAAGTTTTGAGCGACTGATCTCGTCAGGAATAGGGCCGTGCCATATGACCGGTGCGGTCCTTTTTCATGGGTCAGCGCGCGCGGATGTTGCTGATCGTCGTGCCCGCCGAAATGCGTTCCATGTCAGTTTTAAGGTGCAGCAGCTTGACCCCCTTTCGCGCCAGCGCACGGTCGAGTGCGGGCGCGAAATCGGCAGTCGCCTCGACCGTCTCTGCCCAGCTGCCATAGGCGCGGCCGAGCGCTGCAAAATCGGGATTTTTCAGCGTGGTACCACTCACTCTTGAGGGATATTCGCGTTCTTGATGCATGCGGATAGTGCCATAGCCGCCATTGTCGATGACGAGCACGAGCATGTCGGCGCCGTGCTGCACGGCCGTCGCCAGTTCCTGCCCGTTCATCAGGAAGTCACCATCCCCGGCAAGTGCCACGACCTTGCGCTGCGGATGGCGGAGCGCGGCGGCAACTGCGGCGGGCACGCCATAGCCCATCGCCCCTGCGGTCGGCGCGAGCTGGCACGACTGGCCGGCGTAGCGCCAGTAACGGTGCCACCAGCTGCTGAAATTGCCTGCGCCGTTGCAGATGAATGTATCGGTCGGCAGGCGTTCGCACATGGCCGCGACACACATGCCTAGGTCGAGCTTCGTGTCGAACGGCGCGGGCGTGCTCCACGCCCGCCATTCCTCGTTCGCCTCGTCGCCGTCCTTGAAACGGATGATGTCGTCGTCCCACAGCGCCGCCATTTCAGCGAATTCATGCGGATAGGCGCAGATCGGCAGGTCGGTGCGATACACCCGGTTCAGCTCGGTCGGATCGGGGTGGACGTGGATCAGGATCTGATCGGGATGATCGGGGGTGATCAGCGTATAGCCGTCAGTGGTCGCTTCCCCCAGTCGCGCGCCGAGCACGAGGATGAGGTCGGCGTTCTTGATGCGCTCGACCAGCTTGGGATTGGGGCCATAGCCCAGGTTCCCGGCATAGACCGGGCAGGCATTGTCGATCGCATCCTGACGCCGGAACGCTGCCGCCACGGGCAGGCCGATGCGCGTCGCAAACTCGGCGAAATAATGGCCGCATCCTGCATCCCAGCCGCCGCCGCCGACGATGGCAACGGGTGCGACCGCGTCCTTCAAAAGCGCCATGACCTGCTCCATTGCGGCGCCATCAGGGTCTTGTTCGGGCGGCGTGATGCGGGGGCGGTCGCGCGCTTCGACCAAGTCGCACAGCATGTCTTCGGGCAGGGCAAGCACGACCGGGCCGGGGCGCCCAGCCATGGCGGTCGCGTAGGCGCGCGCCACATATTCGGGGATGCGCGCGGCATCGTCGATCCGCGCTGCCCATTTGCACAAGGGCGCGAACATCGCGGCGAAATCAACCTCCTGAAACCCTTCGCGGTCGCGCATGCCGCGGTCGACGTCGCCGATGAACAGGATCATCGGCTGCGAATCTTGGCTAGCGACGTGCACGCCGATGCTGGCATTGGTGGCACCCGGGCCCCTTGTGACGAAGGCGACCCCTGGCCGGCCGGTCATGGCGCCATCGGCACATGCCATGAAGCCGACACCGCCTTCCTGACGGCAGGTTACCGTCTGGATCGACGGCGTGTCATGGAGCGCATCGAGCACGGCAAGAAAGCTCTCGCCGGGAACATGGAAAACCCGGTCGCAGCCCTGAAGAACAAGCTGATCGACAAGAATGCGGCCGCCGGTGCGTAGGTTGGTCATCGGCGCGCCTTAGCCAAGTCGGGGCGCCTTTGGAAATGCCCTAAGCGGGTGCTTGCTGCAGGGCGGACAGTCGCTGTCGGAGTGCTTCGTTCTCTGCGCGCAGGTGGGCGACCTCGGTCACGTTCAATGGGGGCTGGCGCAATCTTGACCGCCAGCCGCCTGGCATTCGTGTGTACCCAGCCCGCGAGGGCATCAAGCGGCCCTGCTCTCTTGCTCCAGCGCGTACCATCGCTGATGTCGGCGTATCGCGGGCTGCCGAGCAGGTGCGATGAAGACGTCGTCGGCCCAGACTGCGGGCTCAAGCAACGCTGGCGCATTGTCGCCTGCATTGACCACATCGAGCCCAATGTCGCGCGGTGAGGGCTGCGGCTGATAGGCGGTTAGCAAAACCGGCGGCGCAGGCCGTTCGGTTTCCACCCGGCTATCGACAGCCGTGGTTGTAACGGCCAACACGGTGACCGGCGCAGCTGCGGTCACGCCCGGCCGGGTGCGCTTGGTTTTCTTGGCGGGATAGCGTGACCGGGAGCCGGGGGGCGACGTGAAACCCAGCGCAAGCGGTTCGAAGTCCGTCGGCAAAGCGATTGCCGACGGCGCCATTGGCTGCGCGCATCGCCACTGGCGCTGTCAGAGCGGCTTTGGCACGCCGATCAGCTG
>JBMOGG010000094.1:0-11084 GCA_049318505.1 Sphingomonas sp.
TTGCATTTTTTCTCAAGGACTTGTGGGTCGCTCTTGGCAGTAAAACTGAGCCTGTCAAGGCGTCAGGGTTGTCGCTGCAGGTCGTCGATGGCCGCGATGCGCGCGCCGCCGTGCTTCCCGACCAGGCCGTCGAGATGGAGATTGTGCGTAACGACGAGCTCGTCCGGTCGGCCGATGGCCTGTGGGACTTTGCGCAGGAACAGCCGCGTGGCTCGACGCGGTTCATTACGGTCAAGCTGCCCCAGGGGCAGGTCTATGCGGCAGGCGACCATATCGCGGTCTATGCGCGTAACCGCAAAGAGCATGTCGATCTCGCGATCGAACGGCTGGGCGTTCCTGGCGCAATGCAGGTTGTACCTTCAGGATCGAGCGGGCGGTTCCGGCACCTGCCGATCGGACGCACGGTCACCGTGCGTCAGCTGCTTACCGATTTTGTCGAGATCCAGGATCCCATGCCGCGCCGCGCGCTTGACGTTGTCGCGGCGCAGACGCGTTGTCCGAATACCCGGACGGAGCTGGCAAAGCTTGGCGATGACGGCGTGTGGCGGGCGGAGGTGGCGGACAAGCGGCTGACTTTGCTTGGGCTGCTGGTGAAATATCCCGCGGCGGAACTGAGCCTCGACAGTTTCGTCGAACTCTCCTCGGCTGTGGCGCCGCGGTTCTATTCGATTGCGTCGTCCCCGCTCGAAAGCCCCGATGCGTGCGATCTCATCGTCGGCACGGTCCAGGCGCCGGCATGGTCGGGTGTCGGGACGCATCAGGGGTTTGCCTCGACGCACATGCGTGACTTGAGCGTCGGCGAGCACATCTTCGCCTATGTGCGCCGCCCGAACCCGCCCTTTGCCCCGCCACAGGATGGCGCGGTCCCGCTGGTCCTGATTGGCCCGGGAACGGGCTTTGCGCCGCTGCGCGGTTTCATCCAGGAACGCGCGGCACTCGCAGCCACCGCGCCGTGCCATTTGTTCTTCGGCGCACGCCATCCCGACCATGACTGGCTGTGCCGGCAAGAGATGGAAGGCTGGGCAAGAGACGGCATCGTGGACCTGCACATGGCCTATTCGCAGCTGCCCGGACATCTGCACCGCTATGTGCAGGACGCCATCTGGGCAGCACGTGACGCGGTCTGGGACGTCGTTTGCAATGGCGGGCAGATATTCCTGTGCGGCGATGGCCGCTTCATGGCGCCCGCCGTCCGCGACACGCTGATACGTATTCATGTCGACAAGACGGGAGGCGACCATCTCGCCGGGTCGACATGGCTGGAGGGGTTGATCGAGGACGGCGTCTACCATCAGGATGTGTTCGGCTTTGGGAAGTAGCGCCAAGAGATTTGAGGTCGCTGTTCTGCAAGAAGATCGTCGTCCATGACGACAACCGGCCTTGGGCGCGGCATCTGGTCCCGCGTCGATCAGGGGAGCGGGTCGAAGCTTTCTACCCGTGCCCGCGCCCAGTTGCTGGTATAAAAGGGCAGGTCGCACGTGCCGTCGATCAGATCATTGGCTTTCAGGAAGTAATGGACCTGATCGAAGGGCCGTATTTCGGTGGGGCTGACGCGGTGGACGAGGTGATAGGGCCGCAGGTCGTCGGGGTGGGTAAGGCCCGCCGCCGCCAGCATATCCGCAAGAACGGTCACTGTGCGATCGTGGAATTTATGGACGCGCTCGGCCTTGTCGGGCACGACCAGCGCGCGCTGCCGGCCCGGGTCTTGCGTCGCGACGCCCGTTGGGCATCGGTTGGTATGGCAACTCAATGACTGGATGCAACCAAGGGCGAACATGTAACCGCGCGCCGCGTTCGTCCAGTCGGCCCCCATGGCGAGCGCAGTCGTTATGTCGAACGCGCTGACGATGCGGCCGGCAGCGCCGATCTTGACCCTGTCCCTCAGGCCGGCACCGACCAGCGTGTTGTGCACAAACAATAGCCCTTCACGCATCGGCGTGCCGATATGATCGCTGAATTCGACCGGTGCCGCGCCGGTGCCGCCCTCGCCGCCATCGACGACAATGAAATCGGGGACGATGCCGCTCGCAATCATAGCTTTGACGATCGCCATGAACTCCCACGGATGACCCACGCATAGCTTGAACCCGACCGGCTTACCGCCTGACAGGCGGCGGAGCTCTGCAATGAAGGTCATCATCTCAAGCGGGGTTGAAAATGACGAGTGGCGCGGTGGCGAGATGCAATCCTCACCCAGAGGGACACCGCGGGTCGTCGCAATTTCGGATGTTACTTTTTCGGCAGGTAAGATACCGCCATGCCCGGGCTTGGCCCCCTGGCTCAATTTGATCTCGATCATCTTGACCTGCTGATCGACGGCCTGTGCCGCGAACTTATCAGGATCGAAGCGTCCGGCTGCATCGCGACAGCCGAAATAGCCACTGCCGATTTCCCAGACGATATCGCCGCCGCCCTCGCGGTGGTAGGGGCTGATGCTGCCTTCACCGGTGTCGTGGTAGAACCCGCCCATGGCAGCGCCGCGATTGAGCGCGCGAATCGCATTGGCCGACAGCGAGCCGAAGCTCATTGCCGATATGTTGAAGATGCTCGCCGAGTAAGCTTGGCTACACTGGTCGTTGCCGATGGTGATGCGAAATGTCTTCGGGTCGGGCGAATCGACCGGCCGGGTGGAATGCTGAATATATTCATAGTCGCGCTCATAGACATTGAGGAGCGTGCCGAACGGATGGTCGGAGGAAACGCCTTTGGCACGCCGATAGACAAGCGAGCGCTGCGCGCGCGAGAAGGGCGTCGCTTCGTTATCGTCCTCAAGCAGATACTGGCGGATTTCCGGCCGGATCAGTTCCACCAGCCAGCGGACATGGCCGATGACCGGATAGTTGCGCAGGACGGAGTGGCGTGTCTGCAGCACGTCATGAATGCCCACCAGCACGAGTATCCCGGGCAGCATCACAAGTGCGCGGCCCCAAAATCCCGTGGGCGCCATCTGCGCGCCCAGCGTGAACAATATGATGCATAGCGCAAAAGCGGTGTACCGTTGGAAACGCTGCGCGACCATTATTGTGTTTCCCTTCGGCACGTTTCGACGCGGGCCCGGCGCAGGTGACATGAATGGCGAGCGACGTCTTGCCCCGCGCACAAATCCGGTCCAGCATTATAGACGAAATGATGCAGCCCAAGCTGCGCGGAGAGAGCCGGGTGCAACAGCTGAGCGGGCAGGATGCCAGTTTCGTTTACATGGAAACGCCGACAACGCCGATGCATATCGGCTCGGTCGGCATCTACGACCCGTCGACCGCGCCCAATGGGTTCGTCCGGTTCAAGGATATTTTGCAGTTCATCGAAAGTCGGCTGGGCGGCGCGAAGTCGTTTCGTGAGCGGCTGGTCCGCGCGCCGTTCGATATCGACCATCCCTATTGGATACAGGATCCCGATTTCGACCTTGAGTATCACGTGCGGCATATCGCACTGCCCGCACCTGGCGACTGGCGACAGCTGTGCATCCAGGTCGCCCGGTTGCACTCGCGTCCGATGGACCTGACCAAGCCGTTGTGGGAATTCAACATCGTCGAAGGGCTCGACAACATCGAGGGGCTGCCAAAGGGTTGTTTTGCCCTTGTCGCAAAGGTTCATCATGCGGCGATCGATGGTATGTCGGGCGTGGAAATGTCGGCGGCGGTGCACGACTTGTCGCCCGACAAGTCGAACCGCTTTCCGCAAGAGGACTGGAAGCCCGACAGCAAGCCCGGTATCGGTGATCTTTTGATCAGCGGCTATTTTAACGCGCTGCGCCAGCCGCAAAAATATCTCGAGACGATGGCCCGCTCTGTGCCCGGTATCGCCCGGCTGGCAAGCGAACTGACCAAGGGTGACCTGTCGATCGCAGGCGCACGGGTGCCGCCCAAGACACGGTTCAATGCGAAGGTGTCATCGCATCGCGTTTTCGATGGTGTCCCGTTCCCTTTAAGCGACGTCCGCGCGATCAAGGACGCAGTGCCCGGGGCCACGGTCAACGATGCGATCCTTGCGATCATCGGCGGCGGGCTGCGTATCTATCTGAATGAAAAAGGCGAATTGCCCGAGGCGAACCTGACGGCCATGGCACCCATTTCGGTGCGTCAGGAAACGGAAAAAGCCGCGCTCGGTAATCTCGTGTCCGCGATGGTGGTCAGCCTCGGCACACATATTGCCGACCCCCTCGAGCGGCTGGCGCATATCCATGCCGATGCCGTCAATTCAAAGGGGCTGACCAATGCCGTCGGCGCGCGCACGCTGACCGATTATTCGCAGCTTATCCCCAGTGGCCTCGCCGGGCTCGGCGCGCGTCTCTACACGCGTTTGGGTGTGGCCAATGCCACCGCGCCCGTTTTCAACGTGGTCGCGACAAACGTGCCTGGCAGTCGCGTGCCGCTGTATTTCTGCGGCGCGAAAATGGTCAAGATGTATGGTCTCGGGCCGATCTTCGACTCGGTGGGCCTGATCAACACCATCTATTCATATGTCGACGAAATCGCGATCAGCTTTACCTGCGATCGCGATATGATGCCCGATCCGGATGCTTATGCCGCCGCGCTGCGCCAGTCGTTCGCCGAACTGCTGGCAGCGACGAAAGCCCCGCCGACACCAGCGGCAAAGGCCCCGAAATCCCCGGCGAAAACCCGCAAGATGAAGGAGACAGCATGATGGCAAAGGGCGAAAAAATCACCGCAAAGGCAGCCGAAACCGTCAAAAAGGCGGGCAAGTCGCTAAAGGACGTGAGCACCAAGGCGGCAGGCAATGCGGCTGCGCTCAATAGTAAGGTCCTTGACCATGCCGAAGAGAATACGCGGGCGGCATTTGCTGCCATGCGCTCGGCCGCCAGTGTCAAGTCGGTGACCGAGCTTGCAAAAATCCAGACCGAGTTCGTCAAGGAGCAGGGCGCGCGCTCGATGAGCCAGGTCAAGGAAGTCGGCGACCTGATCGCCCAATTCGGCCGCGATGCAATGGCAGCGTGGCGTCCTTCAAAGGATTGAGCCGACGGGCCCCGGTTTGCACCGGGGCTCATCGTTCCTAATGCAGCTGATGCCCCGACGAGGGATAGAGCAGCGCCTTCAGGCCCGTGCGCTCAAACGGTTTCCAGCTATCTTCATGCTGCGCCAGTCGATCGGCCACGGCGTAGAGCACGGTTCCGTTGACCCCAAGCCCACAATGGCTGCCGGCAACTTCGATATTGTCGGTGGTTGCCGCTTCCGGCTCGAGACAATTCTGCCATGCCACAATGCCGTCGTACTTTGAAAAAATAGCCGTTGAGGGGACGGGCGGGGCCAGTTCGCTTTCGCGCAGCTGGCGCTGCGTGTCGTCATCCTTCAGTCGTTGCCCGGTCAGAAATTCATACGCTTTCCAGACATTGGTCGCGCGCGGGTCACCCGCAAAAGGGGAACCAAGGGTGATCACCTGGCGCACGAGATCCGAACGACGACGCGACAACTGGCGCGCCAAAATGCCGCCAAGGCTCCAGCCGACCAGGCTGACCTTCTTTCCTGTCTGCTCGTAAATCGCGTCGAGCCTGGCAATGAGCTTTTCGCCCTCCCAGCCGATGGCGCGTGGACCCAGGTTTCGGCCCAGTTCCCATGCATGCGCGTCATAGCCAAGACGCGTCAGATAGCGACGGAGCACCGACGTCGACAGGTCCGTTGTCGTAAATCCAGGGAGCACCATGACGGGGTGTCCATCGCCTCGCGGCGCGCTCATCAAGAACGGCGCAGCGATCGGCAGGGCGCCGAATTCGATCGCCGCGCGGCCGATTTCAGTGAGCGCAAGCAATTTCGAGGGCGGTGCAATCGGCTCATCTATCTGTGTTTGCACGTAAAAATCCTTCTCGCGAACGGTCGCGGCTCTTTTGGCTTGCGTACCGAATGCTTATCCTGCCCTAAAGGATGCACTTGTCGAGCGTTTTGTTTCGCAACCGATCAAGTGCAGCATTTGCATGCAGCATTTTTTGTCAGGCCATTGCCTCGCGCTTGGCATCTTGGCGGCCGACGTCGAGCGACAGGATTGCCAGATCGTGGAGCGCCCCGTCGCGCCCTTGAACATGATCGCGCAGCATAGCCTCGCCGCGAAAACCGCTTTCCTCGAACAGCGTGATCGCACCGCGCTGGTCGGGCGTCATCCGGGCCATGAGTTTCGTGGATCCGGCTTCGCGCGCCAGCGTGATGCTTGCTTCGAGCAGGGCGCGACCCAGCCCCTTGCCGCGCATTGTCGGTGAAACGAGCAGTCGTAGCTCCGCCACATGCGGCGACCATCCGAGCGGATCACGGACGATGGCGGTCGTGCCCACAACGACGTCATTGCCGTCGATCATTGCGGTCGCGACCAGGCTTTCGATTTCGCCGGCGTTTACGGCGTCGGTCCACGCCTCGATCACGCGTGCATGCTTGATGTCGCGGCTAAGAAACAACAGGTCGTGTTCGGGAAGGCTGGCGGCAAATTCGGCTACGCCGGTTGCATCTGCCCGCGCAAAGGGCCGGATGCTGACCCAGATGCCGCCACAGTTGATCGTCGTTGTCATATACTGCGCTCTCCCAGCCAGCGGTCGATCTGCGGCCAGAGCCGCTTGATGGCATTGCCCCCCGCGATGAGGCTGACATGCCCGCCCTTCAGCACCACGGCTTGTTTATCGGCGGAGCCCACCATCTCGATAAGCGGTTCGGATGCAGCAGCAGGCACGATGTGGTCGTGTTCAGCTGTGACATGGAGGAACGGCACGGTGATCCGCGAGAGGTCGACCGTGCGACCTCCAACGGTCATTGTCCCGCGCATCAAGTCATTGTCCCACATCAGTTGCTTGGTCGTCTGACGGAAATATTCGCCTGCCAGCGGCAGCATGTCGGCGCTCCAGCGGTCGAACATGCGGTGGGATTTGACGAATTCGTCGTTCCACAGATTATCCCACAGCCGGATATTGCCCGCGATGCGCCCGCCGGGGCGCAGCATGTCGAACGACGTGTAGAGCATCTCCGCCGGGCAATTGCCGAGCGTATCGACGAGGCGATCTACATCGAAGAAGCGCTTGTCAGACCATGCCTGGAACAGCGGCATCCCCTCGAAGTTGACCGGCGTCGTGAAGGTCACAAGGTTCTTCAGATTATCGGTCGCATAAAGGCTCGCCCACAGGATCGAAAGCACGCCGCCGAAGCAATAGCCGACAACCGACACGTCTGGCTCGCCGGTAACCTCGGCAACCTTTGCGACGCATTGCGGCAGGAAGTCGCCGACATAGTCTTCCATCGCCAGATGCTTTTCATCGGGGCGGGGTGCTTCCCAATCGACCATGAAGACGTCGAACCCGCGCTGCAGCAGGAACTCGACGAAGCTCTGCCCAGGGACCATGTCGAAGATATAGCCGCGATTGGTCGTCGCCATGACCAGCATGACGGGAACCCGGTACACGTCATCGACGAGCGGCTTGTAATGGTAAAAGCGCAAAGGGCCGCGCGCGATCAGCGTTTCCTTGGCACTGGCCCCAAGCACGGGGGCCGCCGAGGTGAAATAGTCGAGCCCCTTTATGTTGCGCAGCATGGCGCGCTCGAATTCGGTTTGTGCGCGCTCGAGAAGACCGGGCGCGTCGCTCATGATGCTGCTGGCTTGCGTCCGCGGGTGGGCTTTGGCTTTGCAGCAGAGGTGCCAGCGGCTTGACCTGAAAGGATTGCCTCGATTCGGACGAGGCTTGTTTCCACA
Organism: Sphingomonas sp.; assembly: GCA_049318505.1. Taxonomy (GTDB): domain Bacteria; phylum Pseudomonadota; class Alphaproteobacteria; order Sphingomonadales; family Sphingomonadaceae; genus Sphingomonas_O. The sequence continues at coordinate 7,678 of JBMOGG010000094.1, forward strand.
GCCGTCAACCGCTGGCTCAGCGTCTCGATTTCGGCTTTGCTCGGCATGTTGGCGGCCGCCAGAACCTTGGCCATAGCGTCGGACACCGCATTTTGCACCTGAAGACCGGCAGCTGTCACTGAATGCATGGCTTGGGCGGCTTCCGGACGGGCAAGCAATTGGCTGCCATATTCGTTCGCCAGCTTTTCCCACTGGTTCACGACGTCACGGAACATGTTCATTGGATCGGTTGGGCTAGACATGCCGTAATGGTCGTGCCGATCGGGTGCGGGGTCAAGCCCGGCTTATGCTGCGCCTAGCTGAACACGAAAATATAAAGCAGGATAATCACCGGGATCGGAATACCGATCGCCCAAAGCAAGATACCCTTCACGCGCTTCCTCCCGCAAGGCCGCCAGGATCAGCGGCGTTACGCCAGCAGAACGATGAGCTCGAGGAACGGTTCCTTCAGGCGGTACGCGCGACGGGCGCGGCAGACAGCGCCGGGACGGCGCGGGTCAGCGCCAGCCGCAGCGCGCCGAGTCCGGCGAACCAGATCGCATCATTGAGCGCAACGCCGCTGATTATCACCGGCGAAAAGTTGTCCGCGCCGCCAAAACCGAGCGCACCAGCATAAATCACCAGCTGATAGGCAACGAAGGCCCCCACGAGCGCCGCGACGATCCGAACCGGCGTTCTGGCTCGGTGCAACAGGCTAAATGCGACTGCATAGGCAGTCAGAGCGCCGACGCCGAGCGAAAGACCAAGCGCAACCGTGTCGAACGTCTGGGGAAAATGCATCAACGAAAAGCCCACGATCTGATTGGCAACCCATGTCGCTGTGACCAGCGCGACGCCGCGACGCACGTCCAGCGTCAGCGCTGCAATCGTCGCGACCGCGGCAAAGGGGAAAACACAGGCGAAGAAATAGCTGCCGAAAATCGCGGCAATGCCGAGGATGGAAGTCCAGATCATGGCGGCAATAGTGGCTGGCTTGGTCATCGATTCAGTCCCTTTTTATGAGGAAGCGTAGCAGCGCCGCCCGGTTTCGCAAATCTCACAGTTTCACCCGCATGCCGACATGCGCATTGCGCCCGGCGTTGCCGTAGCCGGACACGGTTTCGTAGCGCGCGTCGGTCAGGTTCTCGACGCGGCCATAGACCTCGAAGCGCTCCCCAAGCGACACCGACACGCGCATGCCAAAGAGCGTATAGCCGTCGAGGCGCGTCGGGCTGAACGTCAGGTAATCGCTGTCGCGGCTGTCGCTCACCGTCTGGACGATGGCACCCAGATACAGCCAGTCGCGCGGGGTCCAGTCGATGTTCGCGTTGACGCTGTGCAGCGGCCGTCGTGGCAGGACGATGCCGGTCAGCCGGTTTTTCGCATCCGTGACCGTGTAGTTGGCGTTGAGAACCAATGTCCGCGACGGGCGCAGCTCGACGAACGTCTCCACACCCTGCGCGCGCGTACGGGCAATGTTGAAATAATAGCCGAACGGCCTATCGGCGCGCGGCGGTACCGAGGTAAAGTCGATCTGGTTGGTCGTGTCGCGGTGGAACAGCGTCACGCCGAACTTAAGCGTGCCCTCGATCAGGCTTTGCTCAATGCCCAGATCATAGCTTTGCGCGTTCTCCGGCTGCAGCGTCGCCGTGCCGTAGATGCTGAACAGCTGATAAAGCGTCGGTGCCTTGAACCCCTCGCCATAGGTTGCGCGCAAGATGGTGCCGCGGCCGACGCGCCATGCCGCATTCGCGCTGACCGTTGTCCTGGTGCCATAGCTGCGGTGATCGTCGAGGCGGACGCCGCCGGTTAGGGTCAGCGCCTCGACCGGGTTCGCGATCAGCTGTGCATAGCCGCTGGTAACGCCCGTCGAGACGGTGGCCAGGCCCTCGTTGAAGCGCGAATTCTCGTGCTCCACGCCGAACACCGCGCGCAGCCAGTCCGCGACGCCCGCGTCGCCCTGATACTCGAACCGCTCGCTGCGCCCCTTGAAGCGTGCCGGTGTCGCGGTGGCGCTCGAGAAACTCGCGCGGCGCGTGTCGGAGATCGTAAAGGCGAGACGGTTCTTCAGCGTGCCATCGAACAGCGACGCGTTGAGGCCTGCATAGCCGAACGCCTGTTTCGTCATGCTGTACCCGGTCGTGTCGGCAAAGCTGAAGACGGGCGGTGGGAAGCCGTCGAAACCGACTTTGCTGTCGGCATAATTGCCGCGCAGGTCGATGCTGACGGCGTCCGACAGGTCGATCTCGACGCGGCCATTGGCGGCATATTGTCTATACCCGTCGCGCTCGGTGCCCAGCTTGAACGCCGAAATGCCGTCATCGTCGAAATAGCCGCCGCCAAGCGACGCGCGCACCGGGCCGAAGCCGCCGCCCACATTGCCGACCAGTTTTTTGGCGTTCATATAGCCATATTCGGCATTAAGATTGGCCGCGAAACCATCGCGCGGCGGGGCGGTCACAATGTTGATGACGCCACCGAGTGCCTGACTGCCCCATGGCACCGAATTCGGCCCGCGCAGCACTTCGATCCGCTCGATGTTGCCGCTGAGCAAATTGCCGAAATCGAACGCGCCGCCGGTTGCCGACGGATCGTTGACGCGCACCCCGTCGATCAGGACGAGCGTCTGGTCGCCCTCCGCCCCGCGGATGCGCAGCGCGGTCGGCTGGCCAGGACCGCCGTTACGGCTGACGGTGACGCCGGAGGTGGCAGAAAGCAGGTCGGCCACAGAAACTGTCTGGCGCTTTTGGATCGTCGAGCGATCAAGCGATGTCAGCGACAAACCAGTCTGATCGCGCGGTTGGGCCACGCGCGTGGCCGTTACTGTTATGTCAGTAGTGGCGCAGTTGAGATCGACTTCGAATCCTTGGGCTCTGCGTGCTTCCGTTTGTTCGCAAAGCTTTTCCGAGCACAAAACGTCGATACGTGTCTGCGCAAATGCACTCATCGGCAACAGCACAATGGCCGCAGCAGCAATTTTGACAAGGGACACAGGTCTTATCCTCCGACGCAACAACACATATTGTCGTCACGCGAGGGGACTCCCCCGATCGCCCGCGTCTTCCCGCACGGACAAAGGACCGACCGCGACAGGCAGGTCTCCTGGCTTCCGGGTCAATGCTTGGCTCCACCTTCCCAGGCCCGTCTCGAAAGACAACCCAGTGGTGTATCGGAGCTTTGCTCGCCGGTTACAGTTGCGGGAACAGCGCCGGGTCTTCACCGGCTTCCCTTTTGATCCCCTTTCGGGGAACCTGTCACGACGGGTCGCGTAACGGGCGGGAAGCGCAAAAGCAACCGCGGTGCGGCGTGTCCATGCCGGGCGGGTGTCGCCGCCTGACGCTGCTGGGACATGTTCTAGAGATTGAAGCGCCACCCATAGCCCAAACCCAGGGTGAACTGCGTCCGGCGCCCTCGTTCACGTACCAGCG